>NZ_FOVS01000015.1:0-151586 GCF_900115235.1 Pseudomonas sp. NFACC24-1 | reverse complement strand
GTGCCGAGTGGTGGGGCAGAAGCGCTTTGGTTACTTTCGCGCTTTTCGAAAGTGACCCGCCGTCAGGGCGGAACCCTAAGTGGCCGTTACCGCAGCAATGGATATGTACCCGGTCAACAAAATCCTGGCCGGCTGTCAGGCCGCCATCGCGAGCAAGCTCGCTCCCACAGATCTGACCGGAGTACGACCGCGAGAACCTGGCCGGCTGTCAGGCCGCCTCGTCGAAAAGCGCTATACCCAAACCCAACGGTCCCCCTCACTTTTCGATATTTCCAACACCCCCACCCGCAACGCTACTCTCCTGAAAACCTCACCACCCCCCAAGGGATTTCATGGACAGAACCACCCTCAAGCCTCTCCTGCTCACCCTGGCCCTGATCAGCAGCGCCCCAATGGCCCAAGCCGCCACCACCCTGGTCTACTGCTCCGAAGCCAGCCCCGCTGGGTTCGACCCCAGCCAATACACCAGTGGCACCGACTTCGACGCCTCGGCCGAAACCGTCTTCAACCGCCTCACGCAATTCAAGCGCGGCGGCACCGAGGTCGAACCCGGATTAGCGACGAGCTGGGACGTATCCCCCGACGGCCTGGTCTACACCTTCCACCTGCGCGAAGGGGTGAAATTCCACACCACCGACTACTTCAGCCCCAGCCGCGACTTCAACGCCGACGACGTGCTGTTCACCTTCCAGCGCCTGCTCGACCCACAGCACCCGTTCCGCCAGGCCTACCCCACCGAGTCGCCGTACTTCACCGACATGGGCCTGAACACCACGATCAAAAGCGTCGAGAAAGTCGACGAACACACCGTGCGCTTCAACCTGAACAACGTCGACGCCGCCTTCGTGCAAAACCTGGCGATGAGTTTCGCCTCCGTGCAGTCCGCCGAATACGCAGCGCAGTTGTTGAAGGAAGGCAAGGCCGGCGACCTCAACCAGAAACCCATCGGCACCGGGCCGTTCGTGTTCAAGCGCTACCAGAAGGACTCGCAGATCCGCTACGCCGCCAACACGGCGTACTGGAAACCCGAGGATGTGAAACTCGACAACCTGATTTTCTCCATCACCCCGGACGCCGCCGTGCGCCTGCAAAAGCTCAAGCGCGGCGAATGCCAGGTCAGTGGCTACCCACGCCCGGCCGACATCGAGGTAATCGAACAGGATCCGAACCTGCAAGTGCTCAAGCAGCCGGGTTTCAACCTGGGTTTCCTGGCCTACAACGTGACACACCCGCCCCTGGACCAGCTCAAGGTCCGTCAGGCGCTGGACATGGCCATCGACAAGCCGGCGATCATCAAGGCCGTGTACCAGAGCGCCGGTCAACTGGCGCAGAACGCCTTGCCACCGGCCCAGTGGTCGTTCGACCCGAGCATCCAGGACGCGCCCCACGACGTGACCAAGGCCAAGGCGCTACTCAAGGAAGCCGGGGTTGCGCCGGGTACCACCCTCAATCTATGGGCGATGACGGTGCAACGCGCGTCCAACCCCAATGCGCGAATGTCGGCACAGATGATCCAGCAGGACTGGGCCAAGATCGGCATCGAGGCCAACATCGTCAGTTATGAATGGGGCGAGTACATCAAGCGTGCAAAAAATGGCGAACATGACGCAATGATCTACGGCTGGACCGGCGATAACGGCGACCCCGACAACTGGCTGGGGGTGCTGTACAGCTGCGCGGCGGTCAAGGGCAGCAACTACGCCAAGTGGTGCGACCCGGCCTACGACCGCTTGATCCAGCAGGCCAAGGTGTCCACCGACCGTCAGCACCGGATCGATTTGTACCAGCAAGCGCAGAAAATCCTCAAGCAACAGGTGCCGATCACGCCCATCGCCAACTCCACGGTCTTCCAGCCAATAAACAGGAAAGTGGTGGATTTCAAACTCAGTCCATTCGGACTGACACCCTTCTACGGCGTGGGTTTGACGAAGTAACACCCGAGCCAAACCGGTGCGTCACGGCTGCGCGACGCACCGGCAAGGGGCGCTTTTGGCGCCAAAAAAACACCCGCAAACGGTCAACTGCGTCAGAAGTTACACGAATGCGACATTAAGGTACGTTCGTGCCACTGTTTCAGACTTGCAACCGCTCTGGATCTTGCATTGGGTATGGGGCCTGCATAAGTATCCGCAGGACGACTCACGAGGTCGCCCTCAAATCCAAAAATGACAACAAATCATGAGGCCAACATGCTTAAACAAGCGGTCATTCCGTTTTTAGTCGGTGCAAGCTTATTAGCCAGCGCACCTTTCGCCCAAGCCGCGACTAACCTGGTGTTCTGCTCCGAAGGGAGCCCGGCCGGTTTTGACCCGGGTCAGTACACCACCGGAACCGACTTCGACGCCTCTGCAGAGACCGTATTCAACCGGCTGACCCAGTTTGAACGCGGCGGTACCGCCGTGATTCCTGGCCTGGCGACCAAGTGGGATATTTCCGAAGACGGCCTGACCTACACCTTCCACCTGCGTGAAGGCGTCAAGTTCCACACCACCCCGTACTTCAAGCCGACCCGCGAGTTCAACGCCGACGACGTGCTGTTCACCTTCAATCGCATGATCAGCAAGGATGACCCGTTCCGTAAGGCGTACCCGACCGAATTCCCCTACTTCACCGACATGGGCATGGACACCAACATTGCCAAGGTCGAGAAGCTCGACGACAAGACCGTCAAGTTCACCCTCAATGCCGTAGACGCCGCGTTCATCCAGAACATGGCCATGCACTTCGCCTCCATCCAGTCCGCCGAGTACGCCGCCCAGTTGCTCAAGGAAGGCAAGCCTTCCGACATCAACCAGAAGCCGATCGGCACCGGCCCGTTCGTGTTCAAGAGCTACCAGAAAGACTCGAACATCCGTTTCACCGGCAACAAGGAATACTGGCTTCCGGAAGACGTGAAGATCGACAACCTGATCTTCGCCATCACCACCGACCCGTCGGTGCGTATCCAGAAGCTGAAAAAGAATGAATGCCAGGTCACGCTCTTCCCACGCCCCGCCGACCTCAAGGCGATCAAGGAAGACAAGAACCTGAAGATGCCGGACCAACCGGGCTTCAACCTGGGCTACATCGCCTACAACGTGATGGACAAGATCAAGGGCAGCGACCAGCCCAACCCGATGGCCCAGTTGAAAGTGCGCCAGGCACTGGACATGGCCGTCAACAAGCAGCAGATCATCGACTCGGTGTACCAGGGCGCCGGCCAACTGGCCGTCAATGCCATGCCACCGACCCAATGGTCCTACGACACCACCATCAAGGACGCCGCGTACAACCCTGAGAAAGCCAAGGAGCTGCTCAAGGAAGCCGGTATCAAGGAAGGCACCGAGATCACCCTGTGGGCGATGCCGGTCCAGCGTCCCTACAACCCGAACGCCAAGCTGATGGCCGAAATGCTGCAATCGGACTGGGCCAAGATCGGGATCAAGGCCAAGATCGTCACTTACGAGTGGGGCGAGTACATCAAGCGTTCCAAAGGTGGTGAAAACGGCGCCATGCTGATCGGCTGGAGCGGCGACAACGGTGACCCGGACAACTGGCTCAACGTGTTGTTTGGCTGCGACTCGCTGCAAGGCAACAACTTCTCCAAATGGTGCGACAAGAAGTTTGACGACATCGTCAAGCAAGCCAAGCGCACTTCGGATCAATCCAAGCGCACCGAGCTGTACAAACAGGCGCAGCACATCCTCAAAGATGCTGTTCCGATGACACCCATCGCTCACTCGACGGTGTTCCAACCCATGCGCGCCAATGTGCAGGACTTCAAGATCAGCCCCTTTGGCTTGAACTCCTTCTACGGCGTCAGCGTCAGCAACTAAGGTGACCTGTGGCGAGGGAGCTTGCTCCCGCTGGGCCGGTCCGACGCTTCGGGCGTCGCGGCCCCTCTTTTGAGCGTGATGGCGGAGCGGTAAGCAACGCCATCGCGAGCAGGGTTCGCTCCCACGGCATACCGTTGCTTTACGCCAAGACCTAGGAAAACGCCTACATCCAAAAGCACTGCGTACCACAGCAGTTGGTTTGGGACGTATCGCCTTTTCCCACGAGTCTTTCAGGCATTACGCATTTACCGCCCGGCCCACGGCTCATACCGTCGGCACTTGGACGACTTGCCAGCCCTGCGGCATCGCTACGCAATGGAATGAACCCAGTGCCCCGGACCTGTCCCCGGAAGGACGCCGGTTCACTGTTAAAACACCCCGAACGAGAGAGGGAGCGTCATGCGCCATACCTTGGTTTTATCCGCATTGCTGGGCACCGGCCTGTTGGCCGCGACGTCCGCAGCCCAGGCCGCCGGCGGCAGCCTGGTGTTCTGTTCCGAAGGCAGCCCCGCCGGTTTCGACACCGCGCAATACACCACGGCCACCGACAACGATGCCGCCGAGCCGCTGTACAACCGCCTGGCCGAGTTCGAAAAAGGCGCGACCAACGTCGTCCCAGGCCTGGCAACCCGCTGGGACATTTCCGAAGACGGCTTGAAGTACACCTTCCACCTGCGCGAAGGAGTGAAGTTTCACACCACCGACTACTTCACGCCCACCCGGGATTTCAACGCCGACGACGTGCTGTTCACCTTCAACCGCATGCTTGATCCGCAGCATCCGTTCCGCAAGGCCTACCCCACCGAGTTCCCCTACTTCAATGGCATGAGCCTGAACAAGAACATCGCCAAGGTGGAAGCGACCGGGCCATTGACCGTGGTCATGACCCTCAACAGCGTGGACGCCGCGTTCATCCAGAACATCGCCATGAGCTTCGCCGCGATCCTGTCGGCCGAATACGCCGACCAGTTGCTCAAGAGCGGCAAGCCGAGCGACATCAACCAGAAGCCGATCGGCACCGGGCCGTTCGAATTCAAGAGCTACCAGAAAGACTCCAACATCCGCTACGTCGCCAACCAGCAGTACTGGGCGCCGGAGCGGGTGAAGCTGAACAACCTGATCTTCTCCATCAACACCGACGCCTCGGTGCGGGTACAGAAGCTCAAGGCCAACGAGTGCCAGGTCACCCTGCATCCGCGTCCGGCCGACGTGCCGGCCTTGAAGAACGACCCCAAGCTGCAACTGATCGAGAAACCCGGCTTCAACCTGGGCTACATCGCCTATAACACCCGCCACAAGCCGTTCGACCAGGTCGAAGTGCGCCGGGCGCTGGACATGGCGGTGAACAAGCAAGGCATTCTCAATGCCGTGTACCAGGGCGCAGGACAACTGGCGGTCAACGCCATGCCACCGACGCAGTGGTCCTACGACGACACCATCAAGGACGTCGCCTACAACCCGGAAAAAGCCAAGGAGTTGCTCAAGGCCGCCGGGGTCAAGGAAGGCACCGAAATCACCCTCTGGGCCATGCCCGTGCAACGTCCGTACAACCCCAACGCCAAGCTGATGGCCGAGATGCTCCAGGCCGACTGGGCGAAGATCGGCTTGAAGGTGAAGATCGTCAGCTACGAATGGGGCGAGTACATCAAGCGCACCAAGAACGGCGAACACGACGTCAGCCTGATCGGCTGGACCGGCGACAACGGGGACCCGGACAACTGGCTCGGCACGCTGTACAGCTGCGACGCCATTGGTGGCAACAACTACTCCATGTGGTGCGACCAGGACTACGACAAGCTGATCAAGCAGGCCAAGGTCGTCACCGACCGCGACCAGCGCACCGTGCTCTACAAACAGGCCCAGCAGTTGCTCAAGCAGCAAGTGCCGATCACCCCTATTGCCCACTCCACGGTCAACCAGCCGCTGAGTGCCAAAGTCGAAGGGTTCAAAGTCAGCCCCTTCGGTCGCAATGTCTTTTCGGGCGTCAGCCTGAACCCATAACCGTTAGCCACACAGCGCGGGCTTCCTTTGGAAGCCCCACGCCGACGTCTTGCCATAATTCGCCAATCAGGCTCCAGGCAAACGTTTGCAAGCTGTGAATGAGTTGTAAAACCGATAGCCGTATCACCAAAAAAGAACGGCATGAAAAAGAAAGAAAAGGAGCGTTACCGATGAAACTGAGCAACACCGCGATACTGGCCTTGGCCATCAGCAGCATCAGTGCAACAGCGTTTGCAGAATCCCAGAGCCAGGCGGTCACCCCGGTGACCCTCAAGACCACCAGCGAGCAAAGCGAAGCCAAGGGTTTCATCGACGGCCAGTCCATCACGGGCAGTACGCGCAACTGGTACGCCAACGAGCAATTCAAGCGCGGCACGAAACTCACCTATCGCAAGAACGGTGAAGCTCGCGAGACCGATCGCCGGATCAACTGGCTGCAAGGCACCATCATCAAGTACAACTCGGGGTTCACCGAGGGCACCGTGGGCTTCAGCACCGAACTGGCCGCCTACAACGCCATCGCCCTGGACCAGGATCGCAAGGACCTGGCGTCCAACAACGGCGGTGCGCCGACCACCCGTCCTGGCGCCGGCAACAACCGTACCCTGACCCGCGAAGGCGGCGACGCCGTGGGCCAGTGGAGCAAGCTGGGCCTGGCGAACGTCAAGGCCCGCGTGTCCAACACCACCTTGACCGCCGGCCGCCAGAACTTCAGCAGCCCGATGGTCGACGTCATCGGCAACCGTGCCCTGCCCTCCAGCTTCCAGGGCGTGAGCCTGCATAGCGAAGAGTTCGAGAACCTGGGCTTCGACATCGCCACCTTCGATCGCAACTCGCCGCGTACCGAAGAGAGCCTGCGCAAGTTCCGTTCCGAATACGGCGACAGCAGCGTCGAGACCGATCACGTCAACACCGCCGGTATCACCTACCAGCCACTGGCCAGCCTGAAGACCAGCCTCTGGGCGACCCAGGCCGAAGACATGTGGAACCAGTACTACTTCGGCGCCACCCATGAGCTGGGCGACAGCTCGGTGCTGAGCCTGACCACCGGCCTGAACTACTACAAGACCGTGGACTCGGGCAAAAGCAAGCTGGGCGAAATCGACAACGACACCTACTCCCTGTCGTTCGGCCTGACGCACCAGGCCCACAGCCTGACGTTCTCGTACCAGCAAGTGAACGGTAACGAGTACTTCGACTACCTGCACGAAACCAACGGCATCTACCTGGCCAACTCCCTGCTGTCGGACTTCAACGGCCCGAACGAGAAATCCTTCCAGATCGCCTACGGCCTGAACATGGCTGAATACGGCGTGCCAGGCCTGAAGTTCAACATCTACCAGGCGCGCGGCTGGGGTATCGACGGTACGCACTACAACAGCACCGGTTACAGCGATGTGCGGGCGATGGACGGTGAGCACCACTACGAATACGGCGTCGGTGCGTCCTATGCCGTACAGAGCGGCCCTCTGAAAGCCACCGCGATCCGTGCGACCTACACCGCACACCGCGCCAGCGAAAACCAGGCCGACGGAAGCCTCAACGAGTTCCGTCTGGTCACCACCATCCCGTTCAACATTCTCTAAACTGCCACCGGGCGGTCGACTCACGAGGTCGTCCGCCTGGTCTTTTGCCATTGACCCGATTGCAGAGGATTGACGATGAACATGATTCCCCTACGCGCCGCCATCGCCGCCGCATTGCTGAGCGTCGCCGTTGGCGCCACAGCCAAACCCCTGGTGGTTTGCACAGAAGCCAGCCCGGAAGGCTTCGACATGGTCCAGTACACGACTGCAGTCACCGCCGATGCCGTGGCGGAAACCATTTTCAATCGACTGGCCGATTTCAAGCCCGGCACCACCGAGGTGATTCCGGCCCTGGCCGAATCCTGGGACATCAGTGACGATGGCCTGACGTACACCTTCCACCTGCGCAAGGGCGTCAAGTTCCACACCACCGAATACTTCAAGCCGACCCGCGACATGAACGCCGACGATGTGGTCTGGAGCTTCCAGCGCCAGCTGGACCCGAACCACCCATGGCACAAACTGTCGAGCGTGGGCTTCCCCTACTTTGAAAGCATGGGCTTCAAGGAACTGCTCAAAAGCGTCGAGAAAGTCGACGAGCACACGGTCAAGTTCAGCCTGACCCGCCGCGAAGCGCCATTTCTGGCCGACATCGCCATGGCCTTCTCCTCGATCTACCCGGCCGAATACGCCGATCAATTGCTCAAGGCCGGCAAGGCCGGTGACCTCAACAGCAAGCCGGTCGGCACCGGGCCGTTCGTCTTCCAGCGCTACAACAAGGACGCCCAGGTCCGCTTCAAGGCCAACCCGGACTACTTCCGTGGCAAGCCACCAGCCGATGCGCTGGTATTGGCCATCGCCACCGACAACAACGTGCGCATGCAGAAGCTCAAGACCAACGAGTGCCAGATCGCGCTGTACCCCAAACCCGATGATATCCCCAGCATCAAGAAAGACCCGAACCTGAAGGTCGCTGAACTGGACGCGATGACGGTCTCCTACACCGCCCTGAACACCAGCCACAAATACATGAGCGACGTGCGGGTGCGCAAAGCCATCGACCTGGCCTTCGACAAGGAAGCCTACGTCAACGCGCTGTTCGGCAAGGGCAATGCCACCGTGGCGGTCAACCCGTACCCGCCAACCCTGCTGGGCTTCAACCACGACCTGAAGAACCCGCCCCGCAACCTCGACAAGGCCCGCGAGCTGCTCAAGGAAGCCGGCGTGCCGGAAGGCACCGTGTTCACCCTGTTCACCCGCAACGGCGGCGGCCCGACCAACCCCAACCCGATGCTCGGCGCACAGATGATGCAGGCGGACCTGGCGAAGGTCGGGATCAAGGTCGACATCCGCGTGATGGAATGGGGCGAAATGCTCAAGCGCGCGAAAAACGGCGAGCACGACATGGTCTCCGCCGGATGGGCGGGCGACAACGGCGACCCGGATAACTTCCTGACGCCTATGCTCAGTTGCGAAGCGGCCAAGAACGGCGAAAACTACGCGCGCTGGTGCAACGAGAAATTCCAGGCCCTGATCGACCAGGCACGCGCCACCGTGAACCCCGAGGAGCGCGCCAAGCTCTATGAACAGGCCCAGGTGATTTTCAACCAGGACCAACCGTGGATCAGCATGGCCCACACCCGCATGTTCACTGCAATGCGCAACAACGTAGAGGGTTATGTGATTAGCCCGCTCACCACCAATAACTTCGCCACCACCCAGGTGAAGTAGATAAGAAAACGCTCGGTGGCCCTTACCCAAGGGTTGCCGGGCACGCCTAACCGGCTGATGAGGTACACCTGAAGATGTTTAGTTTTATTGCCCGCCGACTGGGATTATTGATCCCCACGTTCTTCGGCATCACCTTGCTGACCTTCGCGTTGATTCGCATGATCCCCGGCGACCCCGTGGAAGTGATGATGGGCGAACGTCGGGTCGATCCCGAAATGCATGCACAGGCAATGGAACGCCTAGGCCTCAATAAACCGCTGTATGCCCAGTACCTGGACTACATCGGCAAGCTGGCCCACGGCGATCTCGGCGAATCGCTGCGTACCCGTGAAAGCGTATGGACCGAGTTCAGCTCCCTGTTTCCCGCGACCCTGGAACTGTCCATGGCCGCCCTGTTGTTCGCCGGTATCCTGGGCCTGCTGGCCGGGGTGATCGCGGCACTCAAGCGAGGATCCCTGTTCGACCATGGGGTGATGGGCATCTCCCTGGCGGGCTATTCGATGCCGATCTTCTGGTGGGGCCTGATCCTGATCATGTTCTTCTCGGTGTCCCTGGGCTGGACGCCGGTGTCGGGGCGGATCGACCTGCTCTACGACATCGAGCCGAAAACCGGCTTCATGCTGATCGACACGCTGTTGGCCGACGAGCCAGGCGCGTTCCTCGATGCCCTGCACCACCTGATCCTGCCGGCCATCGTGCTGGGCACCATTCCGCTGGCGGTGATCGCCCGCATGACCCGCTCTTCGATGCTCGAAGTGCTGCGTGAAGACTACATCCGCACCGCCAAGGCCAAGGGCCTGTCGCCGTCGCGCGTAGTGTTCGTGCATGGCCTGCGCAACGCGCTGATCCCGGTGCTGACCGTGGTCGGCCTGCAAGTCGGCACGCTGCTGGCCGGTGCGGTCCTGACCGAAACGATCTTCTCCTGGCCGGGCATCGGCAAGTGGCTGATCGAAGCCATCGGCGCCCGGGACTACCCCGTGGTGCAGAACGGCATCCTGTTAATCGCCTGCCTGGTGATTCTGGTCAACTTCGTCGTGGACATCCTCTACGGCTTTGCCAACCCACGCATCCGTCACCAGCGCTGAGATCAAAACCATGAGTACTCCAACTACCGCGGTAGCAGTCGATCAAAGCCTGCTGTACCCGTCCCCGTACAAAGAATTCTGGCACGCGTTTTCCCGCAACAAGGGCGCCGTGGCCGGGCTGCTGTTCATGATCCTGGTGGTGTTCTGTGCGCTCTTCGCGCCGTGGGTCGCGCCTCACGACCCGAGCGAGCAGTACCGCGACTTCCTGCTGACGCCACCTGCATGGCTTGAAGGCGGACAGATCCAGTTCCTGCTGGGCACCGACGAACTGGGCCGCGATCTGCTGTCGCGCCTGATCCAGGGTTCGCGCCTGTCGCTGCTGATCGGTTTGTCGTCGGTGGTGATGTCGCTGATCCCGGGCATCCTGCTGGGGCTGTTCGCCGGGTTCTTCCCGCGCATCCTCGGCCCGACCATCATGCGCCTGATGGACATCATGCTGGCCCTGCCTTCGCTGCTGCTGGCCGTGGCGATTGTCGCCATCCTCGGCCCAGGCCTGATCAACACCGTGATCGCCATCGCCATCGTCTCCCTGCCGTCCTACGTGCGCCTGACCCGCGCCGCGGTGATGGGCGAACTGAACCGTGACTACGTGACCGCCGCGCGCCTGGCCGGTGCCGGCCTGCCGCGCCTGATGTTCATCACCGTGCTGCCCAACTGCATGGCGCCGCTGATCGTCCAGGCCACACTGAGCTTTTCCTCGGCGATCCTCGACGCCGCCGCCCTGGGCTTCCTCGGCCTCGGCGTGCAACCGCCCACCCCGGAGTGGGGCACCATGCTGGCTTCGGCCCGGGACTACATCGAACGCGCCTGGTGGGTCGTGAGCCTGCCCGGCTTGACCATTTTGCTCAGCGTGCTGGCAATCAACCTGATGGGCGACGGTTTGCGCGATGCGCTGGACCCGAAACTCAAGAATGCCGCCTGAGGAGATTCCCATGTCACTGCTAGAAATCAAGAATCTCAACGTTCGTTTCGGCGACGCCACCGCCGTGCCGGTGGTCGACGGCCTGGACCTGAGCGTGGAAAAAGGCGAAGTCCTGGCGATCGTCGGCGAATCGGGCTCGGGTAAATCCGTGACCATGATGGCGCTGATGGGCCTGATCGAGCACCCCGGCATCGTCACCGCCGACGCGCTGAACTTCGATGGCAAGAACATGCTCAAGCTGAGCAACCGCCAGCGCCGGCAGATCGTCGGCAAAGACCTGGCGATGGTCTTCCAGGACCCGATGACCGCGCTCAACCCCAGCTACACCGTGGGTTTCCAGATCGAAGAAGTGCTGCGCCTGCACCTGAAGATGTCCGGCAAGGCCGCCCGCAAGCGCGCCATCGAATTGCTGGAAAAAGTCGAGATCCCGGGCGCTGCCAGCCGCATGGATGCCTACCCGCATCAGTTGTCCGGCGGCATGAGCCAGCGCGTGGCAATTGCCATGGCCATTGCCGGCGAGCCGAAACTGCTGATCGCCGACGAACCGACCACCGCCCTGGACGTGACCATCCAGGCCCAGATCATGGACCTGCTGCTGGCCCTGCAAAAAGAACAGAACATGGGCCTGGTGCTGATCACCCACGACCTGGCCGTGGTCGCCGAAACCGCCCAGCGCGTGTGCGTGATGTACGCCGGCCAGGCCGTGGAAGTGGGCAAGGTGCCCGAGCTGTTCGACATTCCGGCCCACCCGTACAGCGAAGCGCTGCTGGCGGCGATTCCGGAGCACAGCATGGGCGCCGAGCGCCTGGCGACCCTGCCGGGCATCGTGCCCGGTCGCTACGACCGTCCGCAGGGTTGTCTGCTGTCGCCGCGCTGCCCGTACGTGCAGGATAACTGCCGCGTACAACGCCCCGCCCTTGACCCGAAAACCGCCAGCCTCGCCCGCTGCTTCTACCCGTTGAACCAGGAGGTGGCGTGATGGCCGTCGTACTTACCGCCCGTGACCTGACCCGTCATTACGAAGTGTCCCGCGGCATGTTCAAGGGCCATGCGACCGTGCGCGCCCTCAACGGTGTGTCGTTCGAACTGGAAGCCGGCAAGACCCTGGCCGTGGTGGGTGAATCCGGTTGCGGCAAATCCACCCTCGCCCGGGCCCTGACGCTGATCGAAGAACCGTCCTCCGGCTCCTTGAAAATCGCCGGCCAGGAAGTGACCGGCGCCAACAAGGCCGAACGCAAGCAATTGCGCAAAGACGTGCAGATGGTGTTCCAGAGCCCCTACGCGTCCCTCAACCCGCGGCAGAAGATCGGCGATCAGCTGGCCGAGCCGTTGCTCATCAACACCAACCTGTCGGCCACCGAGCGGCGCGAGAAAGTCCAGGCGATGATGAAGCAAGTGGGCTTGCGCCCCGAGCATTACCAGCGCTACCCGCACATGTTCTCCGGCGGCCAGCGCCAGCGCATCGCCCTGGCCCGCGCCATGATGCTGCAACCCAAGGTGCTGGTGGCGGACGAACCGACGTCGGCGCTGGACGTGTCGATCCAGGCCCAGGTGCTGAACCTGTTCATGGATTTGCAGCAGGAATTCAACACCGCCTACGTGTTCATTTCCCACAACCTGGCGGTGGTGCAACACGTGGCCGATGACGTGATGGTGATGTACCTCGGCCGCCCGGTGGAGATGGGCCCCAACGAGTCCATCTACAGCCGCCCGCTGCACCCGTACACCCAGGCGCTGCTGTCGGCCACCCCGACCATCCACCCGGACCCGAACAAGCCGAAGATCAAGATCGTCGGCGAACTGCCCAACCCGCTCAACCCACCGTCCGGCTGTGCCTTCCACAAGCGCTGCCCGTACGCCACCGAGCGTTGCAAGATCGAAGAACCGGCGCTTCGCCCGCTCGATAACCGGCTGGTGGCGTGTCACTACGCCGAGCGGTTCCTCGAAGGCGCGGCGTAAACATAAGAAAAAGACAGGTAGCACACCTGTGGCGAGGGGATTTATCCCCGCTGGGCCGCGAAGCGGCCCTAAACCTAAAGCAGTAAATGCAATATTCCTGGCACACCGAGTTGCCTGGCTTGGGGGCTGCTGCGCAGCCCAGCGGGGATAAATCCCCTCGCCACGGGGGCAAGTCCTCGCTTTGGGTGATGCACCCTGCATGAAAAACCCCTCCAGCCCAGACTGAGTCTCAGTCGGGGCTGGAGGGGGTTTCTTCAGGGCAGAAATCTACGTCTGGCTATCGGCATCGTCGGCATCGTCGCCCTCACCACTCTCCCCGCCGTCGTCGGGGTCCTGTTCGATCGTCGAGTCATCACCATCCTGATCACCCGACTCCTGTGTGGTGGTCGCGGCAAGCATCAACTCGCCCTGCGCCACCTGCCCACTCGACGCGTGCTGCTCATGCTCATCGCATTCGGCCCATGCGGCAGTAGAGCCCAGGGACAGCATCACCAAAACCTTCAGCAAAAACATCATGCGTAGCAGCTTGTTCATAGCCAACTCCTTCTTTTCCGGATGAAGCCGAGGCCGACGGCGCTCAAGAAATCTAGTTCTGAACAGGCCGGTTCACCAGATAGGACGCTGCCTAACAGCCAGAAATGCCGCTGCTCGACAGATTGGTTTCGAATAAGGGTTATCTCCAATCCAACTAACCGCCAAAACCCAGTGTGGGAGCGAGCTTGCTCGCGATGACGGCAGCACATCCCACATCCAGGCAAGCTGACCCACCGCTATCGCGAGCAAGCTCGCTCCCACAGGAATTTACGCGGCTGGTGCATTGGAGTGACAACAAAAAACCCGCTGCCTGGTTTCCGGAGAGTTTGCAAATTCAGGAAGTCTTTCAGCGTTCCCCTAGCCGCACTTGGCGCGCATAGCCTTCTCTTATATCGTTCAGCTTCGCTCTTATATCGCTCGCCGTGGAAAACGCGACCGTCTCTTGGGGAGTAAGCTTATTGGCGTGATTAAACCTACCTCCACGTTGTTGAAACGCCCATTCGGCACTGGCAACATCACTTTTAGCTAATTCTAATTTCCCCCTGAGCTCCGCAACTTCCAGGTCAGACGCCATCAGTTCGTTTACTGCTTTTTTTCTTTCAGCTTTTCTTGCAGCAGCGGCGGCTAACCTTCGTTCCTTGGCCACCTGGTCTGCCAAAATCCTTTTCTCCCTAGCGATCATACGTGCGTTTAAGACGCTGGCCCGTTCAACGATTTCTTCTTGCGTGTGCCCGGCTTTTCGGGGGAAGCGGCCCACACGCTCAAAGGTATCGTTGACAGATGACCTTGCATAAATTTTGAACTGGGTCTTGGAGGACTTCACTAGGGCATAATCACTAACGTACTGCATCGTCGGACTCTGCCGTCCAGCAAGATTGGCTATACCCTTGAAGAGCGACGCCCAGGAATGCCCAGACGGATCCGTCCTATTAACCGGGTCGCCTGCACAATACGCATAGGCATTAATCCCCCCGTCGCCAAACGGACTTTGGTTGTCAGGGCTATTAAAGCGCATTAGCACCGTATTAAAAGCGCGGTAACCATTGCCCAGCAGATAGAAACCAAAATTTTTATCGGGACGCTCCCCATTAAAACCCAAGACCCGATGCGAGGATTTGTCGACAGGGCTGTGGCCGAACGCGGTATATGCCGTCGCGTCAGGCTCTGCCTCGTTCGCCCTCAGGCTGAGAAGAGCCGAGCGTTTGTCATCATGAGCGATCAACGTGGTTTCCTGGACGTCCTCGTTCCTGGTCTGTTGGGCGAGGACAGCGCTTTCGGCTTCAAATACCGAACGTACGGTATCGCCCGCCAGTTCAGTAGCGACACGGTCGCCGCGGTAAAATATCTGGACGCGCGTATCGTCCCAATTTTTGGTGTGTGCGTGCCGGTCAAGCGGGTCATAGCTATAGATAACCTGAACAACTTCCTCTTTTGCAGACATGACGCTCACCGCAACATTGAGACTTGTCGGGGATATATAGCTTGGTTCTCTGCCTTCAGCCACTAGCAGAACTGTTAGGTTCTGTACGAAATCCACTGAAGTTCTGATACCCATAAAATGCATCGCCACCAATGCCAGAGGTGCCCAACAGCAAAAAGGCAGCACGCTTCTTGTTGCCAAATGACTGGGGGGCTAAAACAACTTTTTCACCCCCACAAAAAACCCGCGGCTTTCGCAGCGGGTTTTCGGTTTGACACTTGATACTAGTGGTGCTCACGGGTCGCGCGGAATTTCACATCCGGCCAGCGCTCTTCCATCAGCGCCAGGTTGACCCGGGTCGGGGCCAGGTAGGTCAGGTGACCGCCGCCGTCCAAGGCGAGGTTTTCCACAGCCTTGTTGGAAAATTCCTCGAGCTTTTTCTTGTCGCCGCATTCGACCCAACGGGCGGAGTACACGGTGATCGGCTCATAGGAGCACTCGACCTTGTATTCCTCCTTCAAGCGGCTGGCGACCACATCGAACTGCAGCACACCGACGGCGCCGAGGATGATGTCGTTGCTGCGCTCCGGGAAGAACACCTGGGTGGCGCCCTCCTCGGCCAGCTGCTGCAGACCCTGGCGCAACTGCTTGGACTTGAGCGGGTCCTTCAGGCGTACGCGGCGGAACAGTTCCGGGGCGAAGTGCGGGATACCGGTGAAGCCCAGGGCTTCGCCTTCGGTGAAGGTGTCGCCGATCTGGATGGTGCCGTGGTTGTGCAGGCCGATGATGTCACCGGCGAAGGCTTCTTCCAGTTGCTCGCGCTCCGAGGAGAAGAAGGTCAAGGCGTCGCCGATGCGCACGTCCTTGCCGGTGCGCACGTGGCGCATCTTCATGCCCTTGTCGTATTTTCCGGAGCAGATGCGCATGAAGGCGATACGGTCGCGGTGCTTGGGGTCCATGTTCGCCTGGATCTTGAACACGAAGCCCGAGAATTTCTCTTCCACCGGTTCCACGGTGCGCTCGTTGGCGACGCGTGGCAGCGGGCGCGGAGCCCAGTCCACCACGGCGTCGAGCACATGGTCCACGCCGAAGTTGCCCAGGGCCGTACCGAAGAACACCGGGGTCAGTTGGCCGTCGAGGAATTCCTGATGGTTGAACTCGTGGCAGGCGCCCTGCACCAGCTCCAGTTGCTCGACAAAACGCTCGTACTCATCGCCCAGGTGCGCGCGGGCCTCGTCGGAGTCGAGCTTCTCGATGATCTTCACCTCGGTGCGCTCGTGCCCATGACCGGCGGTGTAGACGATGATGTAGTCGTCGGCCAGGTGGTACACGCCCTTGAAGTCGCGGTAGCAACCGATCGGCCAGGTGATCGGCGCCGCCTTGATTTTCAGGACCGCTTCGATCTCGTCGAGCAGTTCGATCGGGTCACGGATGTCGCGGTCGAGTTTGTTGATGAAGCTGACGATCGGCGTGTCCCGCAGGCGACAGACGTCCATCAGCGCGATGGTCCGTGGTTCGACGCCTTTACCGCCGTCGAGGACCATCAAGGCCGAGTCCACTGCCGTCAGGGTGCGGTAAGTGTCTTCGGAGAAGTCTTCGTGGCCCGGGGTGTCGAGCAGGTTGATCATGTGATCGCGATACGGGAACTGCATGACCGACGTGGTAATGGAGATACCCCGCTGCTTTTCCATTTCCATCCAGTCGGAGGTGGCATGGCGATCGGACTTGCGAGACTTCACCGTGCCGGCGACCGCAATCGCCTTGCCCATCAGCAAGAGCTTTTCGGTGATGGTGGTCTTACCGGCATCGGGGTGGGAAATAATGGCGAAAGTGCGGCGTTTCGCGACTTCGGCGGCCTGTTTGGTCATGGGAAATCGCCTGGCAGGTGATTCAAAAAAGGGCGGCGATTATAGCTCAACTTGTGCCAGGAACCGAACCGTTGAGCACATCCAGGGTGGCCAGATCATTCCTCGCATGGGAACCTTTTACCGCGTGGAGGCGTCCACCCCTCTGATACGAGCAACCGTCAGGGGCTGAAAAATCAGCAAGTTAGCCTGACGAGGCTGCGCTCATGGCTCACTTCGACGGCCGTTTACCGACCGCGAAAAGAGCTGCTTCTCGCGAACGTTTTTCCGGCAACCAGTGATGGTTTGCCGCCCGGGAAAGCGTGCGCCGACTGAAAGACAAAGGAGTCCGCCTGTGGCTATCCGCTATGGCAAAGGGCTTATCGGGGGTGCGGTCGTCGTCGCCCTCCTGGCCCTGTTGATCCACTGGATCGGCATCGATACGATCCAACGCTACCGCGACGATCTGCTGTTTTACCTGCAAGCGCACCTGATGCTTGTATTGGCCTCCATGCTGGCGGCCCTCGTTGTCGGCATCCCCGCCGGCATCGCCCTCAGCCGCCCCGGCTTGGTCGGGCGCGCCGAACGCTTCATGCAAGTGTTCAACATCGGCAATACGGTACCGCCCCTGGCCGTACTGGCCATCGCCCTGGGCATCCTGGGCATCGGCAGCGGGCCGGCCATCTTCGCCCTGTTCCTCGCCTCGCTGCTGCCCATCGTGCGCAACACCTACGAAGGTTTGAAAAACGTCCAGGGCTCCCTCAAGGAAGCCGCCGTCGGCATCGGCATGACCCCACGCCAGGTGCTGTGGAAAGTCGAGTTGCCCAACGCCGTGCCGATCATCGTCGGTGGCGTGCGCGTGGCCCTGGCGATCAACGTCGGCACCGCGCCCCTGGCGTTTCTGATCGGCGCCAACAGCCTCGGCAGCCTGATCTTCCCCGGCATTGCCTTGAACAACCAGCCGCAGCTGTTGCTCGGCGCGGCCTGCACCGCCCTGTTGGCGCTGCTGCTCGACGGCCTGGTGACACTGGCCAGCCGCCTCTGGCTGGAACGCGGTCTGCGACCGTCATAAGCCGGCTGGAAAAAGGAAATCGTTTATGAAGAAGTTGAGCTTGATACTGGGCTGTGTCCTGCTGTTCGCAGGGTTCGCCCAAGCCGCGGAAAAACCGCTGATCCGCCTCGGCGCCCGGGTGTTCACCGAGCAGACATTGCTGGCGGAAATCACCGCGCAATACTTGCGCAGCAAAGGCTACGACGCGCAGATCACCGGCGGCCTGGGCAGCAACCTGGCCCGCAGCGCCCATGAAACCGGGCAACTGGACCTGTTGTGGGAATACACCGGCGTGTCCCTGGTGGCCTATAACCACGTCACGGAAAAACTCGACAGCGCCCAGTCCTACGCCCGGGTGAAAGAACTCGACGCCAAAAAAGGCCTGGCCTGGCTGGCACCGTCGAAATTCAGCAACACCTACGCCTTGGCGCTGCCGGAAAAAGTCGCGCAGCAATACCCACAGATCAACTCCATCAGCCAGTTGAACACGGTGCTGCAGGCCGAAGCCGATGACAATCATCTGGTGGCCCTGGACACCGAATTCGCCAACCGTTCCGACGGCCTGGCGGGCATGGTGGAGCAGTACGGCATGAACCTGACCCGCAAGAACATCCGGCAGATGGACGCGGGCCTGGTCTACACCGCCCTGCGCAACAGCCAGGTGTTCGCCGGCCTGGTGTACACCACCGACGGCCGGCTGAACGCGTTCAAGCTGAAGTTGCTGGAAGACGACAAGCATTACTTCCCCGACTACACCGCCGCGCCGGTGGTGCGCCAGGCGTTCCTCAACGCGCACCCGCAACTGGCCGCGCAGCTCAAGCCCCTGGCCGAGCTGTTCGACGATGCAACCATGCGCCAGCTCAACGCCCGCGTGGACGTCAACCATGAAAGCCCTTCCACCGTTGCCGCCGATTTCCTGCGCCAGCATTCGCTGCTCTCAACCCAATGACCTGGAGGAAAAGCCATGGATTTTCTTGACGCCTTTTCCCATCTGGACTGGCCGCTGGTGCTGCACCTGACCTGGCAGCACATCACCCTGGTGGGCATCGCCGTGACCCTGGCGATTGTGGTCGGCGTGCCCCTGGGCATTTTCATGACCCGCTTCCCGGCGCTCGCCGGCCCCTTGCAGGCCAGCGCCACGGTGCTGCTGACGATTCCGTCGATTGCCCTGTTCGGCCTGTTGTTGCCGTTCTATTCCAAGTTCGGCCAGGGCCTGGGTCCGATGCCGGCGATCACCGCGGTGTTTCTCTATTCGTTGTTGCCGATCATGCGCAACACCTACCTGGCCTTGACCGGCGTCGAACCGGGCATCCGTGAAGCCGCCCGCGGCATCGGCATGACCTTCGCCCAGCGCCTGCGCATGGTCGAACTGCCCATCGCCGTGCCGGTGATCCTGGCCGGCGTGCGCACCGCCGTGGTCATGAACATCGGCGTCATGACCATCGCCGCCACCATCGGCGCCGGTGGCCTGGGCGTGCTCATCCTCGCTTCCATCAGCCGCAGCGACATGTCGATGCTGATCGTCGGCGCCGTGCTGGTCAGTCTCCTGGCCATCTTCGCCGACCTGCTTCTGCAATGGCTGCAACGCTCGCTGACCCCAAAAGGACTATTGAAATGATCGAACTTCAGAACCTCAGCAAAACCTTCAAGAGCAACGGCAAGGACGTCAAGGCCGTGGACTCGGTGAACCTGATCGTCAACGAAGGCGAGATCTGCGTGTTCCTCGGGCCGTCGGGCTGTGGCAAAAGCACCACGCTGAAGATGATTAACCGGCTGATCCCGCCCACCTCGGGCAAGGTGTTGATCAACGGCGAAGACACCACCGGCCTGGACGAAGTGACCCTGCGCCGCAACATTGGCTACGTGATCCAGCAGATCGGCCTGTTCCCGAACATGACCATCGAGGAAAACATCACCGTGGTCCCGCGCCTGCTGGGCTGGGACAAGCAGAAGTGCCACGACCGTGCCCGCGAACTGATGAGCATGATCAAGCTCGAGCCCAAGCAGTACCTGCATCGCTACCCTCGCGAACTGTCGGGTGGCCAGCAGCAACGGATCGGCGTGATCAGGGCCCTGGCGGCCGATGCGCCGCTGTTGCTGATGGACGAACCGTTCGGCGCGGTGGACCCGATCAACCGCGAGATGATCCAGAACGAGTTCTTCGAGATGCAGCGGGCGCTGAACAAGACCGTGATCATGGTCAGCCACGACATCGACGAAGCCATCAAGCTGGGGGACAAGATTGCGATCTTCCGCGCCGGCAAGCTGGTCCAGTGCGATCACCCGGACACGTTGCTGGCGCATCCGGCCGACGAGTTCGTCAGCAGCTTCGTCGGCCAGGACAGCACGCTCAAGCGCCTGTTGCTGGTCAAGGCCGAAGACGCCGCCGACAACGCACCGTCGGTCAGCCCTGAAACCCCGGTGAACGAGGCGTTGGAGCTGATGGACGAACATGACCGTCGCTACGTGGTGGTCACCTGTGCCGAGAACAAGGCCCTGGGCTATGTGCGACGGCGCGACCTGTACCGTCAGACCGGCACGTGCGGACAATACCTGCGGGAATTCAACGCCACCGCGGCCTATGACGAGCACCTGCGGATCCTGCTGTCGCGCATGTACGAGTTCAACCGCTCGTGGCTGCCGGTGATGGACGCCGAGCGGGTGTTCCTCGGGGAAGTGACCCAGGAATCGATCGCCGAATACCTGAGCTCCGGGCGCTCGCGCGGCGGCAAGACCAGCATTGTCTCACCGGCCGAGACCGCCTCTGCCTGACCGGGCACAACAGCTTGATCGTTCCCACGCTCTGCGTGGGAATGCCTCCACGGACGCTCCGCGTTCGGCTTTTGGGACGCAGAGCGTCCCGGGCTGCATGCCCACGCAGAGCGTGGGAACGATCATTCAGCGGCCTGAAAAACCGATTCAATTGAACATCAATCTGTCACGCAGGTCGGTTACATCATGAGCTGTCGCGGGCCGCACGACGGATGTGTGCAAAAACGCGACATTTTTAGTTGATCTCAGGCCCCTCACGCCCTAAAGTTCGCGCCGAACGTCCATGCTGGAAACGATCCATCCGGCTCAAGTACTGACGACGAGACAGCAAGGCCAAGGGAATCATGTATCCCATGGCCTTTTTGCTTTCGGCGACATGCCTTGGGAAGTAGGCGAACCAAAGTGGGGATACGGAGGACGTTCACGAGGGCTGCTTGCCCTCACACCCATTGATCCTGATGTTTGCCAGTAGGAGTCCCAAGTATGTCGATCCAGGTCGAAGATTACTTCGCGCGCGAAACTTTCCAGAAAATGAAAGCGTTCGCCGACAAGCAGGAAACCCCGTTCGTGGTGATCGACACCGCGATGATCTCCCAGGCCTATGACGACCTGCGCGCCGGTTTCGAATTCGCCAAGGTCTACTACGCCGTCAAGGCCAACCCGGCGGTGGAAATCATCGACCTGCTCAAGGAAAAAGGCTCGAACTTCGACATCGCCTCGATCTACGAGCTGGACAAGGTCATGAGCCGTGGCGTGGGCCCGGAGCAGATCAGCTACGGCAACACCATCAAGAAATCCCGCGACATTCGCTACTTCTACGAGAAGGGCGTGCGCCTGTACGCCACCGACTCCGAAGCCGACCTGCGCAACATCGCCAAGGCCGCGCCGGGTTCGAAGGTTTATGTGCGGATCCTCACCGAAGGCTCGACCACCGCTGACTGGCCGTTGTCGCGCAAGTTCGGCTGCCAGACCGACATGGCCATGGATCTGCTGATCCTGGCCCGCGACCTGGGCCTGGTGCCGTACGGCATTTCGTTCCACGTCGGCTCGCAACAACGCGACATCAGCGTCTGGGACGCGGCCATCGCCAAGGTCAAGGTGATCTTCGAGCGTCTGAAGGAAGAAGACGGCATCGTCTTGAAGCTGATCAACATGGGTGGCGGCTTCCCGGCCAACTACATCACCCGCACCAACAGCCTGGACACCTACGCCGAGGAAATCATCCGCTTCCTCAAGGAAGACTTCGGCGACGACCTGCCGGAAATCATCCTGGAGCCGGGCCGTTCGTTGATCGCCAACGCCGGTATCCTGGTCAGCGAAGTGGTGTTGGTGGCGCGCAAGTCCCGTACCGCCGTCGAGCGTTGGGTGTACACGGATGTGGGCAAGTTCTCCGGCCTGATCGAAACCATGGACGAAGCCATCAAGTTCCCGATCTGGACCGAGAAGAAAGGCGAGATGGAAGAAGTGGTCATCGCCGGGCCGACCTGCGACAGCGCCGACATCATGTATGAAAACTACAAGTACGGTCTGCCGTTGAACCTGGCCATTGGTGATCGCCTGTATTGGCTGTCGACCGGGGCCTATACCACCAGCTATAGCGCGGTGGAATTCAACGGCTTTCCGCCGCTGAAATCGTTCTACGTGTGATGTGTTCGGGCGCTTGAACGTTCATCGTTCCGGCCCTGTCGCGTAATAGAAAACGGCGTTTTTCCAGAAATGGAAAGCGCCGTTTTTTTGTTTTTGTCCTCGATGAAACCGCGTTTCCGCTGTGGGAGCGAGCTTGCTCGCGATAGCAGTGGTCAGCCGACAGTGATGTGGCTGACAGGCCGCTATCGCGAGCAAGCTCGCTCCCACAGGATTTTGTCGCTCACCTCATCACTGATCGGCACCTTTTAGGTGTGTTTATGAATGCTTCTCGATAACACACGGCATAATGCGCACCGTGATGAACAGTAATAGATGAACAAGGCGGGCGACGTGTTGAAGAAAACCCTGTTCCAGTTGCACTGGTTTTTCGGCATCAGTGCCGGGCTGGTCCTGGCGTTGATGGGCGTTACCGGGGCAGTGGTGTCGTTTCAGGATGAAATCCTGCGGGCCTTGAACCCGCAGGTGCTGACGGTCGAGAAGCAACCGGCCGGCGTCTTGCCGCCCGCCGAACTGGTGGAGCAGATCGAAGCCGCCTCCGGCAAGACCGTCGCCCTGCTCTGGGTCGAGACCGACAGCGGCAACGCCGCGCGGGTGATCTTCGCGGCGCCTCCCGGGGAAAAACGTGATGCCATGCGCTATTTCGACCCCTACACCGCACAGTTCATGGGTGAGGTGACCGGCCAGGATTTCTTTGGCCTGATGCTCAGGCTGCACCGCGTCTTGACCCTGGATGACGTGGGCCGGCAAATCACCGGGGCCTGCACGCTGATCCTGGTGTTCTTCTGTCTGTCCGGGCTGTACCTGCGTTGGCCGCGCCAATGGAAAAGCTGGCGCGCCTGGCTGACTCTCGACTGGGGGAAAAAAGGTCGTAGCTTCAATTGGGACCTGCACTCGGTGGCGGGCACCTGGTGCCTGGTGTTCTATCTGCTGGCGGCACTGACCGGGCTGACCTGGTCCTACGACTGGTACAACAAAGGCGTGACCCGCCTGCTTTCCGACGCGCCGGAAGAGGAACGGGTGCGCAATCGCGGCCCGGCACCCAGCGGCCCACCGCCCGTGGCCGATTACCGGGCCATGTGGAGCAGCATCTACAGCGCCGCCGGCCCGGGCCTGTCTGCCTACAACGTGCGCATGCCGCCCGTGGCCGGGCAGCCGGCGACCGTGTTCTACCTGCTGAAAAACTCACCTCACGACCGGGCGCTGAACCAGCTCATCCTCGACCCGGCCACCGGCGTCATCAGCCGGCATAGCCGCTACAGCGACAAGAGCCTCAAGGCGCAGTTGCTGACCAGTGTCTATGCCCTGCATATCGGCAGCTACTTCGGCCTGGTCGGGCGGATCCTGGTGACCGTCGCCGCGCTGGCCATGCCGCTGTTCTTCATCACCGGCTGGTTGCTGTACCTGGACCGTCGCCGCAAGAAACGCCAGGCCAGAAACGCCCGTCAGGCCCTGAGCGCCAACCCGACCGATGCGCCGGCCTGGCTGATCGGTTTCGCCAGCCAAAGCGGTTTCGCCGAGCGACTGGCCTGGCAGACTGCCGGCCAACTCCAGGCCGCCGGCTTGCCGGTGAAGGTCCAGCCATTGGCCGATGTTCGCGAACAAGACCTGAACAACGCCACCCGCGCGCTGTTCGTCGTCAGCACCTTTGGCGACGGCGAAGGGCCGGACAGCGCCCGTGGCTTCGAACGCAAGGTGCTGGGCCAGGCCTTGAGCCTGGAGCGCTTGCAGTATTCGGTGCTGGGCCTGGGCGACCGGCAATATGAACACTTCTGCGGTTTCGCCCGGCGCCTGCACGCCTGGCTGGCGGAACACGGCGGCAAGCCCCTGTTCGCACCGGTGGAAGTCGACAGCGGCGACCCTTACGCCCTGCGTCACTGGCAACAACAACTGGCCGAACTGACCGGGCAGGCGCCTGCCGACACCTGGCAGGCCCCCACCTTTGAAAACTGGACCCTCAGCCAACGCACCCTGCTGAACCCCGACAGCAGCGGCTCGGGCGTGTACCTGCTGGGCCTCACCGCCCCCGGGCCGAGCAGTTGGCTGGCCGGCGACCTGGTGGAAATCCTGCCGCGCAATGACCTGTGGGCCATCGAGCATTTCCTCGATGGTCTCGGCCTCTCCGGCCAGGCGCGCGTGCAAGTTGACGGCCTGTCCCAGAGCCTCAATCAAGCCCTGGCGACCCGCCAGTTGCCGGAAAACCGCGCCCACCTGGTCGGCCTGCATGCCCAGGCGCTGGTGGAGGCGCTGGCACCGCTGGCGATGCGCGAATACTCCATCGCCTCGATCCCGGCCGACGGCGTGCTGGAACTGATCGTGCGCCAGGAACGTCACGTCGACGGTAGCCTGGGCGTCGGTTCCGGCTGGCTGACCGAACACGCACCGCTGGGCAGCGCCATCAGCCTGCGGCTGCGCCGCAACAGCAGCTTCCATCTGCCGCCCCAAGGCGTGCCGATGATCCTGCTGGGCAACGGCACCGGCCTGGCGGGCCTGCGCAGCCTGCTCAAGGCGCGCGTCACCGAGGGCATGCAGCGCAACTGGCTGCTGTTCGGCGAGCGCAACCGCGAACACGATTTCCACTGCCGCGATGAGTTGCAGGAATGGGTGACCTCCGGCGACCTGGAACGCCTGGACCTGGCCTTCTCCCGGGATCAGAAGCAGACAATCTACGTCCAGGACCGTCTGCTGGAATCGGCCGCGCTGCTCAAGCAATGGGTGGCCGACGGCGCGGCGATCTATGTCTGCGGCAGCTTGCAGGGCATGGCATCCGGGGTCGATCACGTGCTCAACAACGTGCTGGGGCGCGAGGAAGTGGAGCGCCTGATCGAGCAGGGGCGGTATCGGCGGGATGTCTACTGACGGGTTTCTGATTGTTTGCTGATCGTTCCCACGCTCCCGCGTGGGAATGCCGCCAGGGACGCTCTGCGTTCCGCTTGGATGTGACGCGGAGCGTCACGGGATGTATTCCCACGCGGGAGCGTGGGAACGATCAGTCTTCTCAAACCGGCAGCAACTTCTTCTCGAACACCGCCACCCCTTCCAGATCCCGCAACACCACGCTCATCTCCCCGCTCGGCCCATCGATGTTCACCTCGCCAAAGAATTGATACCCGGCGAACGGCGAGGTGTTCTGGGCCGGGGGCGCTTTCTGGAACACCACCTCCGGGCCGAAGGTCTTGTCCAGGGCATTGGGCCCGAAGCTGCCGGCGTTCAACGGCCCGGCGACGAACTCCCAGAACGGTTCGAAATCCTGGAACGCGGCGTGTTCGGGGTGGTAGTGATGGGCGGCGCAATAGTGGACGTCGGCGGTGAGCCAGACGTAGTTGCGTACCTGATGCTTGCGCAGGTACCCCAACAGTTCGGCGATTTCCAGTTCACGCCCCTGGGCCGCGCCCGGGTCACCGTTGGCGACCGCTTCCCAACGCGGCACGCCGGGGCTGACCTCGCCATCCGGCACACCCAGGCCGATGGGCATGTCGGCGGCGATGACTTTCCACTGGGCGCGGGACTGCTTCAACTCGCGCTTGAGCCAATTCAATTGCTCACGCCCCAGGAACGGTTTGGCCGCGCCGAGGTTGGCGTCGTTGGCTTCGCGGTAACTGCGCATGTCCAGCACGAACACATCCAGCAGCGGCCCGTAACCGAGCTTGCGGTAGATCCGCCCGCCGCCGTCGGCCTTCTGCCGGCGCATCGGCGCATATTCCAGCCAGGCCTGTCGCGCACGCCCCACCAGGCTGTGGATATCCTTGGTCTGGTAACGTTCGTCCAGTTGCTTGCCCGGCGACCAGTTGTTGACCACCTCATGGTCGTCCCACTGCCAGATCTGCGGCACTTCGGCATTGAAGCGGCGTACGTTTTCGTCCATCAGGTTGTAGCGATAGTTGCCGCGATACTCATCCAGGGTTTCGGCGACCTTGCTCTTGGCGTCGGTGGTGAGGTTGCGCCAGATGCGCCCACCCTCGACGGTGATTTGCGCCGGCACCGGGCCGTCGGCGTAGATGGTGTCGCCGCTGTGGATAAAGAAATCCGGCAGGCGCAGGCGCATGGCTTCGTAGATGCGCATGCCGCCGATGTCCGGGTTGATCCCGAAACCCTGGCCGACGGTATCGCCACTCCAGACAAAACGGATGTTGCGCTTGAACTGCGGCACGCTGCGCAGGTGGCCGAGCCAGGGCTCGCTGGCAACCCCGCTTTGGGCGTCTTCGAAATGCACGCGGTAGAAAATCGCCTGGTCGCGGGGCAACCCGGTGAGCTCGACCCGGGCGGTGTAATCACTGCGGGCGTCGGCCATGGGCGAGACGAAGCGACGGGGATTGGTGAACTTGCTGCGGGTGTCCCACTCCACCACCATCCGCGCCGGACGGTCGCTGCGGCTCCAGATCATCGCCCGGTCGCCCTGCAAGTCGCCAGACTGCACACCGTCGGTGAGTACCGGACGATCCTTGACCGAAGCCATCACCGCCGGCGCCAGCCCCGGCAACAATATCCCCGCCCCCACGGCTTGCATCACCCGACGGCGGCCCAGGTCGAATTCGCTCATGGTGTTCTCCCTTGAAATGGGAAAACTTAAGCATGGCTGTGTGAAGTGGGTGTGACAGGGATTTCATGCACACAGTAGAACGAAATGTGGGAGCGGGCTTGCTCGCGAAGACGGTGTGTCAGGCAATACATCTGCCAACTGACACATCGCTTTCGCGAGCAAGCCCGCTCCCACATGAAGGAGGAGGTGTGAATTGAATCAGGCCTTGGCCGGCTCCAACGCCATCTCCACCACCTCAGGCCGCTTGAGCAGCGCGTACGCCACTGCCGTCAGCAGGCTCCCCGCCACGATCGCCAGCAAGTACAACAACGCATGGTTGATGGCGTTGGGAATCAGCATCACGAACAGGCCGCCGTGGGGGGCCATGAGCTTGCAGCCGAAGTACATCGACAGCGCACCGGTCAGCGCACCGCCGGCGATGCTCGCCGGGATCACCCGCAGCGGATCCTTGGCCGCGAACGGGATCGCGCCTTCGGAGATGAAGCACAGCCCCAGCACCAGTGCCGCTTTACCGGCCTCGCGCTCGGTCTGGGCAAATTTGCGCCGGGCGATGAACGTGGCGATGCCCAGGCCAATGGGCGGCACCATGCCGGCAGCCATGGCCGCGGCCATCGGTGCATAACTCTGCGAAGCCAGCAGCCCCACCGAAAACGCATAGGCGGCCTTGTTGATCGGCCCGCCGAGGTCGACGCACATCATCGCCCCCAGCAGCACGCCCAGCAGAATCGCGTTGGTGGTGCCCATGCTGTCGAGGAAGTGGGTCAAGGCTTCGAGCATGCCCGCCACCGGTTTGCCGACGATGTAGATCATCACCAGGCCAGTGAACAGGCTCGCCAGCAGCGGGATGATCAGGATCGGCTTGAGCGCCTCCAGGCTCTGGGGCAGGCGCGCGTAGCGGCTGATCGCCTTGGCCGCGTAACCGGCCAGGAAACCGGCGATGATCCCGCCTATGAAGCCGGCACCCAGGGTACTCGCGAGCATCCCGCCGATCATGCCGGGCGCCAGGCCCGGACGGTCGGCGATGGAATAGGCGATGTAGCCGGCCAGCAGCGGCACCATCAATTTGAACGCGGTCTCGCCGCCGATCTGCATCAGCGCGGCCGCCAGGGTTCCAGGTTCCTTGAAGGCCTCGATGCCGAACACGAACGACAAGGCGATCATCAAACCACCGGCCACCACCATCGGCAGCATGAACGACACCCCCGTCAGCAGGTGCTTGTAGGCGCCGGTCTTCTCCGACTTGGCCGGGGCGCTGGCGCCGCTCGACGCACTTTCCTGGCGAGCTTCGACCAGCGCTTTGTTCAGCGTCGCTTCGGCCTGTTTCAAGGCGATGCCCGTGCCGCAACGGTAGATCTTCTTGCCGGCAAACCGCTCGGTGGCGACTTCAATGTCGGTCGCCAGCAGCACCACGTCCGCTTCGGCGATGGCCTGGGCGCTCAACGGATTGCGCGCCCCCACCGAACCCTGGGTTTCCACTTGCAGGTCGTAGCCCAGTTTCGTCGCCGCCTGCTGCAAGGCCTCGGCGGCCATGAAGGTATGGGCAACACCCGTTGGGCATGCGGTGATGGCGACCAGGCGCGGAGCACGCTCGGCCGACGCCGCCGGCGCTTGCGCTTGCGCGAACGCGTCTGCCTCGCCCAGAACCTCAGCCTCTACGGCGCCACGACGCAACACCGCATCAACATCCTGCAGGGCCAGGGCCGGTGTGCTGCGGAATACCCGCTTGCCGACGAACCGCGACAGGTCCACCGGGCCGCTGGCGACCAGCAACACCCACTCCGCCGCTTCGAGAGTCGCCGCCGACAACTGGCGTTCCGGATGGGCCGCGTCATGGACCTCGACACTGGTGCTCCAACCCTGGCGCTGCGCCGCGGCGTCCAGCAGGCGGGCGCACAACACACTGGTAACCATGCCGTTCGGGCAGGCCGTCACAATGGCTAGTTTCATTCTTGCGAACCCTCTTATTGTTCTGTCAGGGGGCGCACGCGCACGCCCTGTTCAAGCGACGCCAGCAACGCGGTGTCGTGGATGCCAAAACCGATCTGCGTGACCGCCATGGCGGCGATGGCCGTGGCAGTGCGCAGTGTCTGTTCCGGGGTGTCGGCGCTGAGCAGGCCATGGAGCATGCCCGCCAGCAATGAATCCCCGGCACCCACGGTGCTGGCGACGCTGACCTTGGGCGGCGAGGCATGCAGCGCCGCACCGACACTGAACCAGTTCACGCCATCGGCACCGTGGGAAATCACCACATGCTCGACACCCTGGGCATGCAGGCGCTGCGCCGCTTGCGCCTGGGCCGCTTCGCTCACCACCTCGCACCCCAGCGCATCGGCCAGTTCCTCTGTGTTCGGCTTGATCAGCCACGGCCCCGCCGCCAGGGCAACGCGCAAGGCTTCGCCGCTGGTGTCGAGGGCGACGTTCAGGCCGAGTGTCTTCAAGCGTGTGATCAATGCCTGCAACCACTGCGGGCTGACGCCCCGAGGCAAGCTGCCCGCCACCACGACCACGTCGTGGCCGGGGGCGATCTGTTCCAGTCGCGCCAGCAAGGCCTGCTGTGCGCCGGCATCGACCACCGGGCCCGGCCCGTTGAGGTCAGTGATGCGGCCGTCCTGCTCGGCCAGCTTGATATTGCTGCGGGTCTCGCCGGGGACACGGATAAAGGCGTCGACAAAACCCCGCTGGGCGAACAGCGTCTCGAACACCTGGGCATTGTCTTCACCCAAAAAGCCACTGACCGTCAGCGTATGACCCAGATCGGCCAACACCTGGGCCACGTTCACGCCCTTGCCTGCGGCATGGGCATGCATGGCGTCGCTGCGGTTGACCTGGCCCGGCTCCAGGCGCGCCAACTCTACCGTGAGGTCGAGCGCCGGGTTGAGGGTCAGGGTTAGAATCTTCGCCATTACAGCGCCTCCACTAATGCGCGCACGTCATCGGCGCTGCCCACGGCCAAGGCCGCTTGGGCCAGGGTTTGTACCTGCGTCAGGCTCAGTTCGCGAACCCGCGCCTTGACCTCGGCAATGCTACGGGCCGAGACACTCAGCTCATCCACGCCCAGGCCCACCAGCACCGGCACCGCCAGCGGATCGGCCGCCAATTCGCCACACACACCGACCCATTTGCCATGGGCATGGGCGGCGCGCACGGTGATGTCGATCAGTTGCAGCACCGCCGGGTGCAAGCCATCGGCCTGGGCCGAAAGGGTCGGATGCCCACGGTCGATGGCCAGGGTGTATTGCGTCAGGTCATTGGTGCCGACGCTGAAGAAGTCGACTTCCTTGGCCAGCACGGGCGCGAGCAACGCGGCGGACGGCACTTCGATCATGATCCCCAGTTGCAGGTCCGCCACGGGGATTTCCCGGCGCAGGCGCTCGGTCATGGCCCGGGCCTGGCGCCACTCGTCGACGCTGCCCACCATCGGGAACATGATCCGCAACGGACGGCTGTCCGCCGAGCGCAACAAGGCCCGCAGTTGCGCTTCCATGACTTGCGGGCGCTGCAACGTCAGGCGAATGCCACGCACGCCGAGGAACGGGTTTTCTTCTTTCGCGATCGGCCAGTACGGCAGCGGCTTGTCGCCGCCCACATCGAGGGTGCGCACCACCAGCGGCCGACCGGCCAGGCCATCGAGCACCTTGCGGTATTCGGCTTCCTGGGTCGCTTCGTCCGGCGCCTGGCTGTGGGCCATGAAAATCAGTTCGGTGCGCAACAGGCCAATGCCTTCGGCGCCCTGCTCCACCGCGCTGGCGACGCCGGCGCTTTCGCCAATGTTGGCGAACACTTCCACGGCATGCCCGTCACGGGTCAGCGCCGGTTCGTGGCGCTGCTCGGCCGCGACCTTGAGGCGCTGTTCGCGGGTATCGCGTTCTTCCTTGGCGCGCTGCAACGTGGCGGCGTCAGGGTCCACGTGCAGGCGACCGCGCTGGCCATCCAACAGCAAGGATGTGCCCGGCGCCAGCAGCAACACCGCCGCACCAGCGCCCACCAGCGCCGGAATGCCCAGGGCACGGGCGACAATGGCGCTGTGGGCGGTGGCGCCGCCACGGGCGGTGAGAATCCCCGCCACACGGGTCGGGTCCAGGCGGGCCACGTCGGACGGGCCGACTTCGTCCATCACCAGGATGTAGGGTTGATCGGGTTCGTTCGGGGTTTCGACGCCACACAGTTGCGCCAGTACCCGACGGCCGACGTCTCGCAGATCGGCGGCCCGTTCGGCCAGCAAGGCATCCTGCAAGGCTTCCTGCTCTTTGGCGGCGGCTTCGATCACCCCCATCCACGCCGCTTGCGCACTCTCGCCCAGCTTCAAGCGGGTGTCGACTTCGTCGGTCAGCTCCGGGTCGTCGAGCATTTCCTGGTGGGTGATGAAGATCTCGCGGATGGCCTTGGCCTTGGCGCGCTCGATCAGGCCTTGGATGTCGCGGCGCACCTGGTTCAAGGCGTTCTGCAGGCGCTCGCGCTCGATGGCCGCCGACTCACCGCGCAGCGGATAGTCGATGGCCTGCAATACCTGGATGTGAGCCGGGCCGATGGCGATGCCCGGGGCGGCGGCGACGGCCTGGATCAGGCTGCCGGATTCGGGCGCCAGCATGACGGTCGCGACTTCGGCCATCACGGTTTCCCGTGGCGCACTCGGTGGCGGCAGCGGTTCGACCTCTTCGCCCAGGCCTTCTTCGATGGCGGCCAGCAGTGCCGGCAACGCGTCGTCGGCAATGCTCGGTTCGGCGATGAACTCCAGGACCTGGCCGCGACGGGCGCCCAGGCTCAGCAGTTTGCTCAAGCTCTTGGCCGACACGGCGCTGTCCTGGCCGTCGACAATGCGCACGCGGATTTCGCCTTCGAAGCTTTTCGCCAATTGGGCGAGGATCTTCGCCGGACGTGCATGCAGACCATGGGCGTTGGCCAGGCCGATGCGCGCGCTGGGCCAGTCGGCGGGCAATTCACCGCCGAGCACTTCCAACACCTTGCGGCTGCTGGTGGCGCGGCCCAGTTCGTGGCCCCGGCCTTCGATCAGCAAGGCGCAGAGCCTTTCCAGCAAGGCCTGGTGGGCTTCGCCGAGACTGGCGAGGCAGAACAGACCGCTCAACGGTTGGCCCAGGTAACGGATGGGTTTGTCCGGGGTGACGAACGCCAGGCCCGGGCGCTTGACGGTCTGCTCGCTGTGCAGCCACCACAAGCCATCGCCCAGGGGCAACGCATCGACTTGCTGCAACACACCGGCAAAGCCGTTGCTCACGCAGTCGGCCTGGCGCAACAGGCGTGCACCGCGCCATACCAGTTCTTCAAAATCATCAGCCGATACACCGAGGCCGATCATCTGGGCATCCAGGGCCAGTTCCTGCGGCGCGCCTTGCAGCAGCTTCAGCAACGCTTCGGCAGAACCGGCGCGACGCAAGGCCTGGCCCAGGTCCGTCTCACCGAGGGCGCGGGTCAGCAGTTGCAGCAGGCGCAGGTGTTCATCGGACTTGGCGGCGATGCCGATGGCCAGGTAGACAATCTGACCATCGCCCCAGTCCACGCCTTCGGGGAATTGCAGCAGGCGCACGCCGGTGGAGTAGACCAGGTCGCGGGTCTGCGGGGTGCCGTGGGGGATGGCAATACCTTGGCCAAGAAAGGTCGAACCCTGGGCTTCACGGGCCTGCAAGCCAGCGAGGTAACCCTCGACTACCAGGCCATCGGCCACCAGTTTGTCGGCGAGCAATTGCAGTGCAGCGTCTTTATCCACAGCCGTCTGCGCCATGGATATCTGCTCTAGAGTGAGCTCGAGCATGCTTTCTCCTTTTTGGCGTCCGGGTTGGCGCCAGGTATTGTTTTGAATGAATCAGCTTAGCGTTGCGGAACAACTTTTGGCGGTATCGCGGCAGCACGGCCAAAAATCCTGCTAGCCTTGAAAATACGCTTGCTGAAACGTTTAATCTAGAAAGATTGGCACGTTACTCGATAATCTCTCATCCTTGAAGTGCAACTTGTCGTAAGCGCTTGAACGGTAACCGTCAGCTTGAATCGGGTAGGATGGCCCTTATCGTCGGGGCTAACTCGAAAAAACAAGGAAAACCGGGTTGAAACTCAGTGATATTGCTCAATTGGCCGGTGTGTCCGTGACCACCGCCAGCTATGTCATCAATGGCAAGGCCGAACAGCAACGCATCAGCAGCGCCACCGTCGAACGGGTGCGGGCGGTGGTCGAGGAACATGGCTTCACCCCCAATCCCCAGGCCGCCGGGCTGCGCAGCCGGCACACCCGCACCCTGGGCTTCATCCTGCCAGACCTGGAAAACCCCAGTTACGCACGCATCGCCAAGTTGCTGGAACAAGGCGCACGGGCACGGGGCTATCAGTTGCTGATCGCCAGTTCCGATGATGCGCCCGACAGTGAACGGCAACTGTTGCAATTGTTCCGCGCCCGGCGCTGCGATGCGCTGATCGTCGCCAGCTGCCTGCCGGCCGGCGACGACAGCTACCAGCAGCTGCAGGCCAAGGGCATTCCGATCATCGCCATCGACCGGGTGATGGAGCCGGCGCATTTCTGCTCGGTAATCAGCGACGACCGCCAGGCCAGCCTGCACCTGACGCGCAGCCTGCTGGAGACCCACCCTCGGCAAATCGCCTTGATCGGCGCCCGTCCCGAGTTGAGCATCAGCCAGGAACGGGCCGCAGGTTTTCGCGAAGCCTTGGCCGGGTTCGAGGGCCAGGTGTTGATCGAGCAGGGCGAGTCGTTCAGCCGTGAATGCGGCCGTCAGTTGATGGATGAAATGCTCGCGCGCCTGGGGCATCTGCCCGATGCATTGATCACGACGTCCTATGTGCTGCTGCAAGGGGTGTTCGACGCCCTGCATGATTTCCCGCTCAAGTCGCGGCCATTGCGCCTGGGCACGTTTGGTGACACGCAGTTGCTGGACTTCCTGCCGCTGCCGGTCAATGCCATGTCCCAACAACATCAGTTGATCGCCGACAAGGCCTTGGAACTGGCCCTGGCAGCCATCGAAAACGATGACTACCAGCCTGGCGTGCAGGCCATCGCCCGGACGTTCAAGCAGCGGATCCACCAGGGCTGACGTTTTCTCAGGATTGATGCATGGAGTTGATCGACACCCACACCCACCTGGACTTCCCGGACTTCGACGCGGACCGCCCGGCGCTGCTGGCCGAAAGCCGCGCCTTGGGCGTGCGGCAAATGGTGGTGCTGGGCGTGTACCGGGACAATTGGCAGCGGGTCTGGGACCTGGTGCAAAGCGACCCGGACCTGCATGCCGCCCTGGGCCTACACCCGGTGTACCTCGACCAGCATCGACCCGACGACGTGGCGTTGTTGCGCGACTGGCTGAGCCGCCTGGCCGGGCACCGGCAATTGTGTGCAGTGGGCGAGATCGGCCTGGACTATTACATCGAGACCCTGGACCGTGACCGCCAGCAAGCGCTGTTCGAAGCGCAGTTGGAACTGGCCGTGGCGTTCGAGCTGCCGGCACTGATCCACGTGCGCCGCAGCCATGCCGCCGTGATCGCGACCCTCAAGCGCATCCCCCCCACCCGGGCGGGGATCATCCACGCGTTCGCCGGCAGCCTTGAGGAGGCCCGCGAGTACATCAAGCTCGGCTTCAAGCTCGGCCTCGGCGGTGCGGCGACCTGGCCTCAGGCCCTGCGCATGCACCGGGTGCTGGCGAAACTGCCGCTGGATGCGGTGGTGCTGGAAACCGACTCACCGGACATGGCCCCAGCGATGTTCCCGGGGCAGCGCAACAGCCCGGCGCACTTGCCGGCGATTTGCGAGGCGCTGGCCGGGATCATGGCGGTGACGCCCGAGCGACTGGCCGAGGCCAGCACCGCCAACGCCCGCAATTTGTTCAACTGGTAAAAACCCTGTGGGGGCGAGCTTGCTCGCGATAGCGATGTATCAGTCGAAAAACAGCTTGCCTGACACTCCGCTATCGCGAGCAAGCTCGCTCCCACAATGGTCTACACCCGAAACGCATTGATCAGTTGCTTGAGCTGCACCACCTGGGCAGACAGCTCACGGCTGGCGTTTTCGGTCTGGTGCGCGCCTTCGGCCGTGCGTTCGCCGGCGCGGTTGATCTCGACGATGTTCTGGTCGATGTCATGGGCCACGGCCGTCTGCTGCTCCACGGCGGCGGCGATCTGCTGGTTCTGGTCGACGATCATGCCGACCGCACCGAGGATATTTTCCAGGGCCTGTTGGACCTGTTCCGATTGACTGACCGTGCCGCTGGCCATCTCATGACTGGTACCCATCGCCTTGACGGCGGCACCGACACCGCCGTGCAGGCGGGTGATCATCGCTTCGATTTCTTCGGTCGATTGCTGGGTCCGCTTGGCCAGGGTCCGCACTTCATCGGCCACCACCGCAAACCCCCGCCCCTGTTCACCGGCGCGGGCGGCTTCGATGGCGGCATTGAGGGCCAACAGATTGGTCTGCTCGGCGATGCTCTTGATCACATCCAGCACGCGGCTGATGTCCTGGCTGTCGGTCGCCAGTTGGTTGATCACCTGCACCGACTGATCGATCTCACTGGCCAAACGGGCGATGCTGCCCTGCTGCGACTCCACCAGCCCGCGCCCGCTGAGAGTTTCGTCGTTCACGCTGTGGGCACTGCTCACGGCAGCGGCGGCACTGCGGGCCACTTCCTGGGCCGTGGCCGACATCTGGTTCATCGCCGTGGCCACCAGTTCGATCTGGCTGCGCTGGCCAGCGACGGCCTGGTTGCTCTGGGCCGATACCGTTTCCACCCGCCCGGCCTGGCGTTCGACTTCCGCGACGGTGCGGCTGACCTGTTCGATCAGGTCATGGATCTTCGCCACCGTACCGTTGAACACTTCACCCAATTCGCCCAGCTCATCCTTGCTGCGCGCCACGAAATTGACCGTCATGTCCCCCGCCGCCACTTTGTCCATCATCTGGCCCAGGTGCTGGAGGGTGGTGCGGGTCGACGCGTAGAAGCCGGCGTACAGGTAAAAAATCAACAGGAACACCGCCACCAGCGCCACGGCTTGCAGCACCATATGGCTACGATTCTGCTCAAGCCGCTGCTGCAACTGCACACCGAGAAAACCCTGGGTCGCCTCGTTCAGCCGATAAGTCTGCTCCATCAGGCCGCTGACCTGCTCGAAGAACGCCGGCCACGGTGCATCGAGGGTGTCGGCCATCACCACTTGCTCCTCGATCAGCTCAGACGCTTTCTTGAGGCTGCTCTTGCTACCTTCGGCCTGGGCGCCAAGGCTTTGCCCGGCGGCCTTGCTGGAGCCGAGGGCGTCCTGCAGTTTCAAGTCGTACTCGCCCTGGAGCTTTTCGATCTGCGCCAGCAACTCGTCGAAGCGGGTGCTCGATGCCGAATTGAGAAACCCCAGCCCCAACGAGGACGCGCCCAGCGCCCGGCCATCGCCGAGGATCTGAGTGACCTTGGGGGTGGTGCCGATGATCAATTCGCTGAGTTGGCGGATGTCGCTCTGGTTGTCGCGGCTCAGCCCCGCCTGGCTGGCGATGATCTGGCTGAACATCTGGGCGCTGTTGAGCAACTTGCCGATCAGCGCACTTTTGCTCTGCAGGGAGTTTTCCGCCTGCTGGGCCTTGAAAGCACCGATCATTTCATCGCGCTTGGCCTCGAAGGAACCGACCTGCTCAGGCTCGATGGCCATGGCGGTCATGCCTTGCAGGCGCGCAAGAACCTGTTGTTCCAGGCTGCCGATCTTCGCTTCGACATCACCTGCCTTGCCGGACTGGCCCAGGCTGGCGTTGATCTGCACCAGGTCGTTGAGGGTTTCCAGGTCCCGGCGCAGGGCCAGGCTGCTGCCCAGCAGGTCGAGGCTTTGCAGCTCCACGTGGGTGCCCTGGAATTCCCGATAGGAATCACGCACCAGAAAGAAGTTGGTTACCAGCATAGGTAGCAGGAACAGCACGCTGATCAGGCTGAACTTCATGCCGAAGCTCAGGCGGTTCATCAGCGCGACGGCGGGCCAGAGCAAACTCTTCACAAGGAAGCCTCCCGGTAGTGTTCTTATTGTTATGAGCTCGCGCACGGAGACAGCAGAAAGCCACTATTCGGGCGCTGTCCCTGTATAGCCTAAATCGGCGGGGAGATTTGTAACTTAAGGTTAACGAGCGACCTGCCCTTTGTGGCGAGGGGATTTATCCCCGCTGGGCTGCGAAGCAGACCCATTGATTCAAGGCTTAGAATTGCCAGGGGCCGCTCTGCGCCCCAGCGGGGATAAATCCCCTCGCCACCCTCGCCACAACGGCGTGACCTTGCTGTTCCTATGCCAACACCGTCCACAACGCAAACCCGGCATACCAGAGCACCGCCGCACGCAGCAGCAACTCCCACAGGCGGTCCAGGCTATTGATGCCATCCGGCCCGGCGACGGGCCTGGGGATTTCGCCAGCCACCAGGCCGACCTTGTCGATGAGGTCGGCGGCGCTGATGTTCCAGTTCAACAGCTCATGCAGCATGACCCGGCTGACCGCGACGAAATTGCCCACCAGGGCGAAGCTTGCCGCCAGCAACCGCACCGGCACCCAATCGAAGGCATGGCGCATTTGTGCGGCCCGCTCGGCCACGCCGGGGTTCTGGCTGTGCTCGGCGGCCAGCGCCAGCAGTCGATAGCTCAAGGCCGCGACCGGACCCAACACGAAGTACCAGAAAATCACTGCGAAAAAGCTCTGGTAGGCCTGCCACAACAAATGCCCCTGGACCCGTTCCAGCAATTGCTCACCGTCATCGGCCTCAATGTCCAGGTCGCGCTTGGCCACATGGGCCGCCGCTTGCAGGTCCTCCCGACGCCAGGCGTCGCGAAACGGTCCGAGGGCGGCCAGCAGATCACCGCGCCCCAGGCTGTAAATCACCACCAGCAAATGCACCGGCAGCGCCAGCAAACCATAAGCCACCGGCTCCAGCACCCACAAAAGCAGCGCCAGCAGGGCCACGGGCAGCAGGACCATCACTGTCAGCACCAGCCAAGGTCGGTTGACCCACCGTGGGCTCGCCTCGAGCTTGTTCAGCTCGCGCAGCCAGCCGCCGTCGCGCTGGACCCGCTGGCGCAAGGCCGAGAATTTCTCGATCCAGACGGCCAGCAGCAACACCAGAAAACTCATTGTCCTTCCCCTTCTGTCAGGGCCGCGCGATAGCGCGCCCAGTCGAATGCCGGTCCCGGATCGGTCTTGCGCCCCGGTGCGATGTCGCTGTGCCCGCAGATACGCTGCACAGTGATCGCCCTGAACGCCGCTTGCAACTGCCGGGTCAGGTCCACCAATGCGACATATTGCGCGTCGGTGAATGGCAGATCATCCGTGCCCTCAAGCTCGATGCCCAGGGAAAAATCGTTACAGGTCTCACGCCCCTCGAAGCACGAGACGCCCGCATGCCACGCACGATCCAGACAAGAGACAAATTGGGTCACGGCGCCGTCACGCTCGATCAGAAAATGCGCAGACACCCGCAGGTCGGCGATACCGGCAAAGTAGGGATGTTCCGTGACATCCAGACGATTCTGGAAGAATTCCTGCACCTTGCCGGTGGCGAATTGTGCCGGGGGCAGGCTGATGTTGTGGATCACCAGCAGGGAGATTTCGCCCTCGGGGCGCGCATTGAAGTTGGGCGACGGGCAATGACGCACCCCTTCGCACCAACCGCTCGCGGAGTCCAACTGCATACAGGTTCCTTCGATGACGACGGTGAATGCCGCCAGTATGCCGTGATCGGACCGGGCTGCGCGATCACTTGCCGCGATTGAGCTGGCGCAGATTGCCCAACACCGACTCCAGCGCCCGGTCGAACAACAGGGTGTCGTCCAACAGCCGCGCCGCGCCGCGCCGAAACTCCAGGGCCAGGCTGGTGCGGCTGTGCTCCAGCACCTTGAGGCCGGTGCGATTGACGAAGACGTATTTGCCGGTGGCCTCGATGATCGCCGCCAGTTTGCAACGCAGGGTATTGTCATCGTCCTCCTGGAACTCGACCCAGCTCCCCAGGTGTAACTGATCGACCTGCAGCAAGCCGACATCATCCGCCGGCAAATGCACCGCCACGCTCTCCCCCGCCGTTTTTTGCGGAGGGCGCAGGACGATTTTTTCCAGCACCTCGACCATGGCCGGCGAATCGAACGGCTGGTCCTGATCCGTTGCCTGGCCCGTGCGTTCGAGCGCCTGCACATGCAGGACTTCCAGTTCACTGAAAAACTCGCTGGTGGCGAACGGGTCGAACGCCGAACGGCTCAGGCCTTCACGCAGGGCCTTGAGCAGCTCCGGCACCATCGCCAGCAAACGCAGGCCCGCGTCGGGCTCGTCATGGGGCTGGACGCTCCAGATCAAATGCTCCAGGGTCAGGACGTCGGCCTGCCACTCGGCGGAATACTTGCCGTGCTTGAAACAGGTCAACAACAACACCTGGCTCCAGGCGTGTTGCACGAACTCCACCACAGCTTGCGGCAAGACCTTGCCCAGCATCACCTGGTTCAGCGCCCCTTCGACGCGCTGGCGCGCCAATTCGGCCTTGGCCCGGCCCTCTTCGGCGTCACGGATACGTTGCTCAAGCAACTCGCTGCGGCGCCGCTCGTCACTGGTGAAGGCCAGGAAATCGGCCAGCAGCTCGGAGAAAATCGCCGGGTCATCGACGAAATCATTCAGCAGGCGCTGCACGACCTGTTCGATGCGCAAATACAGGCTATCGCGCTGATGATCGTCGCAATCGCCCCAGCCCATGGCGGCGGCGGCGATTTCGTTCAGCAGCCGCCGGGCCGGATGATTGCCGCGGCTGAAGAAACTCTTGTCCTGCACCGCGACCTTGAGCATCGGGATCTGCAGGCGGCCGATCAGGGCCTTGAAGGAGTCCGGGAGGTTATGGTCGTCGAGGATGAATTCGAACATCATCGAGATCAGGTTGATCACGTCTTCATCGGCGCCTTCGACCACCCGGGACTTGCCACTCCTGACGCTGACCCGGGTCAACAGTTGTTCGAGTTGGCTACGCAGGTCGAATTCGTCCTGCACGGCAGGCGCTGGCACGTACTGCTGCAAGTGCGAGAGCAGCCGCAGCAGGTCACGGGTCGAGATCGGTTGAGGCGGCGCGCTGGCTTCCAGGGTCGGCGCCACACTGCCACGCACTTGCATCAACAGCTTCTGCAAGGCGGCGAACACTTCCTGCACGCTGTCATCGACCTCGGCATCGCTGGGCTTGGCAGCGATTTCGGCGTTGGGCCTGGGGGCATCCTCGGAGCGATCCGACGCCCGGCGAGCCGGGGTCACCTTGAGCTCCGGCAAGATGCCCGTAGCGGCCAGCAACTGGTTGGCCTCGGTATAGAGTTGGTCGCACTCGCTGAGCACATAACGCTCGAAGAGCTTGAGCAGGATCAGCTTGACCTTGATGCCCACGCCCAGGTTACGCCCGGCCTGCAGGAACTTTTCGCACAGCAGTGCCGGGCTCAGGGGGTTGTACTGGTTGGCCAGCGGTCGATCCAACAGCACACCGAGCCGGGCCGTCAGTTGCTCCAGCGACACGCCATCGCGCCTGAGCACCCGAGTGACCATGGCCTCGACCGCCAGATGACGTTCCAGCTCATCGTGGGAACGCTGGGTCTGGCCGTCCGGTGCCAGGGCGGGCGCCAGGCTGGCGTGGGTCAGGTCGTACTGGGCCAGGCTGACGAAGGTCTCGAAAAACTGCTCGATGAACTCCCGCTCGATGCTTTTGCGCTTCAGGCGCAGGTCCCGCATGGCCTCGAAGTACAGGTTCTGCTCGACGTCGTCGCGCGCCCGGTCAGCCATTTCAAACAAGGTGTCGTCGGCGTTATCGAACAGCCCCTGCAAGCCCAGGCGCAACTGTTGGGCGGCCTTGTCGCGAACCTGAAGCAGAATCACAGGCAGGCGGGCGAGCGGCGAACGACTCGCCTGATCGGTAGGCACCTTGTGTAAAGGCACTACATTCCCGTCGTTGTGCATCCTGGCCTCCTGAAACGGTTTTCGGCTCGCGACGTCAAAGCTATGGCGTCAATCGAAAGGCGGATTATCGGGCAAAACAACCCTGTCGCACCAGCAGACTCTGTGATCCAGCTCGAAATACGGCGCAATAAGTGACCGGGAAAATGAGGAAATGTTGCGAGGACGCGACCAAATGCAGGTTTCGACACCCTATAATCGGGCCACTTTGTTTGTGGAGCCCGTTATGCCGAATCTACGCCTCGCCGATCTGACCGCCGAAATCGAAGCCAACGTGCGCCGTGCGTTGCTGGAAGACATCGGCAGCGGCGACATCACCGCGCAACTGATCCCCGCCGAACGCCTGGCCAAGGCCACCATCATCACCCGCGACGCGGCGATCATCAGCGGCACGGCCTGGGTCGATGCCGTGTTCCGGCAACTGGATCCGCGTGTCGCGGTGCATTGGCAAGTGCACGACGGCGACCGGGTCAGCCCCGATCAGGCGCTGTTCCACCTGGAGGGCCCTGCCCGCTCGCTGCTGACCGGCGAACGCAGCGCCCTGAACTTCCTGCAAATGCTCTCGGGCGTCGCCACGCGAGCCCGCTACCTGGCCGACTTTGTCGCCGGGACCCAGGTCAAGCTGCTGGACACCCGCAAGACCCTGCCCGGGCTGCGCCTGGCCCAGAAGTACGCGGTCACCTGCGGTGGCTGTCATAACCACCGCATCGGCCTGTACGATGCGTTCCTGATCAAGGAAAACCACATCGCCGCCTGCGGCGGAATCGCCCAGGCCATCGCGGCCGCCCACAAGATCGCACCGGGCAAACCGGTGGAAATCGAAGTGGAAAGCCTCGCGGAATTGAACGAAGCACTGGCGGCCGATGCCGACATCATCATGCTTGACGAACTGAGCCTGGACGACATGCGTGAAGCCGTGCGCCTCAATGGCGGCAAGGCAAAGCTGGAGGCCAGCGGCGGGATCAACGAAAGCACGTTGCGCCCGATTGCCGAGACCGGGGTGGACTACATCTCGATCGGCGCGATGACCAAGGATGTGAAGGCGGTGGATCTGTCGATGCGTCTCAGTATCTGAGCAGCTTCGAGCCGCAAGCTACAAGCTTCAAGCTGTTCCGCGCTTGTCTTGTAGCTTGTAGCTTGTAGCTGCCGTTAAACCACCAGATTGTTCATCTCGCAGTACTCATCCCATTCCACACCCAGCACCTCGGCCGCTTCCTTGTGCAACGCAAGGCGCTGCGCCTCGAACTCTTCAGGCGTGCTGGTGTACTTGAGCGTCAACTCCCAGGGTTGCAGCCCCTGGGCTTCGGCCTCGTCCTCGAAAGCCCATTGGATCTGGTCTTTCTGATCGTCGGCGGACAAGTCCTTGATCTCTTCCAGCAACTGGGGCGCATCCAGCACGTACTTCTTCAGCGCTTCTTCGTGCCTGGCTTCCTGGGTCAATTCTTTAACAGTCATGGCGTTCTCGTTGATCGGGGGAATGGAAGATGGATCTGGATCATCAAGGATCTCTCTGACGCAAAAAACCGTGTGAAGCCCGGTTTATCTGGCCTTCAGAACCATTCGGGGATCATCTGAAAACTGCTGGGCGATGCGCATGCAGGCAACGAATATAGGACGTTTTGCCGACGATTTACACGGTTCTTTACATCTATCTCACAAAAAAACCTGGGTCGAAGAAGCGCTGCGCGCTGTGGAACATCTGTCAAAATAACCAGTCATAGCCATGTGCCACACCGGCACTTCACAAGGAACCCCAGTGATGCGCAGCTTTTCGAAACGCTCGTCGATCCAACTTGCCACCGCGACTTTGCTGCTTGGCAGCCTGACCTTGACTGACGTTGCTCAAGCGGCGGTTGAGGTCTCCTCCGATGGGCCGTCTTATCACGACTTTATTCCCGCCCTTCATTACGACCAATCCGATAAGTACAAGCTCGTCAAGACCGATGTCAGCGCCAGCGTCCTGGAAAGCCTGCCGAAAAGCGTGAAGAACAACACCGACGAACTGGAAAACCAGAAGCGCGCCCTCAGCGAACAGGCTGGTCAGATCGAAGAACTCAAGCGCAACAGCGGGTCCAGCTCCTCATCCAGCAGCAAGGAGATTGACGAGCTCAAGCGCACCATCAAGGAACAGGAACGCGACCTGAACGACCTTGGCAAGCAAGTGGAAGAACTCAAGCGCAATAGCGGCTCCAGTTCAAGTTCGAGCAACAGCGAGATTTCGTCCCTGAAACGGGAACTCAGCGATCAGGATAGAGAGATGGACCAGCTCAAACGCACGGTCGAGGAACTGAGCAGGAAGGTGAAATAACGAGGGGGAAATCTTGCCCGAGACAGGAATCGAACCTGCGACCTTCGCGTTACGAGTGCGCTGCTCTACCGACTGAGCTACACGGGCGGTGGCTAAAACTAGCACCGTCTCAGGTGGCCAGGCAACCTGCCTGGCCGGGATTTTCGTCACACAGCAAAACGCCCCGAACCAGTCGGGGCGTTTGCTTGTTCAGCGGTCAGGCGACGGGGTGATTAAACGCCCGATGCCTTGGCTGCTGCGACGTCCTTGATGGACAGTTTGATACGGCCGCGGTTGTCCACGTCCAGTACCAGCACTTCCACTTCCTGGCCTTCTTTGAGGATGTCGGTCACTTTCTCGACGCGAGCATCGCTCAGCATGGAGATGTGAACCAGACCGTCCTTGCCCGGCAGGATGTTGACGAACGCGCCGAAGTCGACGATGCGTTCAACCTTGCCGACGTAGATCTTGCCGATCTCGGCTTCCGCGGTGATCCCCAGGACGCGCTGGCGTGCTGCTTCTGCCGCTTCCTTGGTTTCGCCGAAGATCTTGATCGAACCGTCGTCTTCGATGTCGATCGAAGCCTTGGTTTCTTCACAGATCGCACGGATGGTCGCGCCGCCTTTACCGATGACATCACGGATTTTGTCGGTGTCGATTTTCATCGCGATCATGGTCGGAGCATTTTCCGACAGCTCGGTACGGGACTGACCGATGATCTGGTTCATCTGGCCGAGGATGTTCAGGCGCGCTTCCAGGGCCTGGCCCAGGGCGATTTCCATGATCTCTTCGGTGATGCCCTTGATCTTGATGTCCATCTGCAGTGCGGTGACGCCCTTGGCGGTACCGGCCACTTTGAAGTCCATATCGCCCAGGTGGTCTTCGTCACCCAGGATGTCGGTCAGGACGGCGAATTTCTCGCCTTCTTTCACCAGACCCATGGCGATACCGGCAACCGGTGCCTTCATCGGCACACCAGCGTCCATCAGGGCCAGGGAAGCGCCGCAGACCGAAGCCATGGAGCTGGAACCGTTGGACTCGGTGATTTCCGATACCACGCGAATGGTGTACGGGAACACGTCTGCGGCTGGCAGCATGGCCTGGACCGAACGACGGGCCAGACGGCCGTGACCGATTTCGCGACGACCGGCGCCACCCATGCGACCACACTCGCCCACCGAGAACGGCGGGAAGTTGTAGTGCAGCATGAACGGGTCTTTCTTTTCGCCTTCCAGGGTGTCCAGCAGTTGCGCGTCACGGGCGGTGCCCAGTGTCGCGACGACCAGGGCCTGGGTCTCGCCACGGGTGAACAGTGCCGAGCCGTGGGTCTTGGGCAGGACGCCGACTTCAATGTTCAGCGGACGTACGGTACGGGTGTCGCGACCGTCGATACGCGGCTTGCCGTTGACGATGTTTTCGCGAACGGTGCGGTATTCGATTTCACCGAAAGCAGCTTTCACTTCAGCGGCCGATGGCTGGCCTTCTTCGCCGGACAACTTGGCAACGACCTGGTCTTTCAGCTCGCCCAGACGCGCATAACGGTCGGCCTTGACGGTGATGGTGTAGGCCTGGGAGATCGCTTCGCCGAACTCGGCACGGATCGCGCCCAGCAGTTCGGTGGCTTCGGCTTGTGGAGCCCAGGTCCAGGTTGGCTTGGCGGCTTCGGCGGCCAGTTCCTTGACGGCGTTGATCACCACCTGGAACTCGTCGTGGGCGAACAGCACGGCGCCCAGCATCTGGTCTTCGGTCAGCTCTTTGGCTTCGGATTCAACCATCAGCACCGCTTCGGAAGTACCGGCCACGACCATGTCCAGGCTCGAAGCCTTCAACTGCTCGTAGGTCGGGTTCAGCAGGTAGCCGGTGCTTTCGTGGAACGCGACGCGGGCAGCGCCGATCGGGCCATCGAAAGGAATGCCGGAGATGGCCAGGGCAGCCGAGGTACCGATCATCGCAGCGATGTCCGGATCGGTTTTCTTGCTGGTGGACACGACGGTGCAGACAACCTGCACTTCGTTCATGAAGCCTTCTGGGAACAGCGGACGGATCGGACGGTCGATCAGTCGGGAAGTCAGGGTTTCTTTCTCGGAAGGACGGCCTTCGCGCTTGAAGAAACCGCCAGGGATCTTACCGGCAGCGTAAGTCTTTTCCTGGTAGTGGACAGACAGAGGGAAGAAACCCTTGCCTGGATCGGCTTGCTTGGCACCGACAACGGTCACCAATACGCTGACGTCGTCGTCAACGGTGACCAGCACTGCGCCGGAGGCCTGACGGGCGATACGGCCAGTCTCGAGGGTAACGGTCGACTGACCGAACTGGAATTTTTTGATTACCGGGTTCACGGTGTCCTACCTTCTTTGTGGCTCTTGGGGAACTTGTCTTCTTGCGAAATTCTTGGGCAATGACGGGAATCGGCCCGACGCCTGTCCAGGGTAAAACGTGTAATCCAGATAAAACTTGAGGCTGGGAGCCTGCCATGCGCCAGCGGGAAACCCACTGACGCCCGACAGACCACCAACCTCTAGCGCAATCGCTTGTTAGCGACGCAGACCCAGGCGAGCGATCAGAGCGCTGTAACGGCTCACGTCCTTGCCTTTCAGGTAGTCCAGCAGCTTACGACGCTGGTTTACCATGCGGATCAGACCACGACGGGAGTGGTGATCCTTACCGTTGGCCTTGAAGTGACCTTGCAGTTTGTTGATGTTGGCGGTCAGCAGTGCAACTTGCACTTCTGGCGAACCAGTGTCACCAACAGCTTGCTGGTAGTCAGCTACGATTTGAGCTTTTTCTTGAACGTCGAGAGCCATGAGGCAATCCTTTTAGTCAGGAAACTGTTCCGAGGAAACAGCTTCAACAGGCCAGGGACAAATCCCTGTATCTATAAATGAGTAGTGACCGTGCCTGTTAACAGCCACACTCGCCAACCTGCTGTTACGCAGGCTGGTTCCGGTCATTCCGACCGAATCAGTCGACGCGGCGCAATGCGCCCGTCTTCGCTCACTTCACCGATACCGATGAAACGACCGTTGTGATCCTGTACCCGGACCATGCCGAACTTCGGCGCATCCGGGGCGCGTACCGGCTGGCCGTTGAGCCAGTAGAACGCACTGTGTTCCGAGAACTGCAAGAGCGGCCAATCCAGCAGCCCGCTGTCCGATGGCATCAGGAAACGGTCGACCGCTTCGTTGCCGCCTTCGGCATGCACCGCTTCGAGCTCTTCCAGCGTGACCGTCTGGGCCAACGTGAAAGGTCCGGCCTGGGTCCGTCGCAATTCTGCCACGTACGCGCCACAGCCGAGCTGCTCACCGATATCCTCCACCAGGGTCCGGATATAGGTGCCCTTGCTGCAATCCACGGCCAGCCGTGCAGTATTACCGTCAAAGGCCAGCAATTCCAAGCGCGCAATAGTAACAGAACGCGGTTCGCGCTCCACTACTTCGCCTGCACGGGCCAGTTTATACAACGGCTGCCCATCACGCTTCAAAGCGGAGTACATCGGCGGTATCTGGCTGATTTGCCCGCGAAAACCCGGCAAGACCGCTTCGATATCCGCCTGACCAACGGTCACCGGGCGCTCCAGCAAAACCTCACCTTCGGCATCCGCCGTGGTGGTGGTCTTGCCCAGTTGCGCCAGGGTTTCGTAACCCTTGTCGGAATCGAGCAGGTACTGGGAGAACTTGGTCGCCTCGCCAAAGCACAGCGGCAGCACGCCAGTGGCCAGGGGATCGAGGCTACCGGTGTGCCCGGCCTTTTCAGCATTGAGCAGCCAGCGAACCTTCTGCAACGCCGCGTTGGAGGTGAACCCCAGCGGCTTGTCGAGCAGGATGATACCGCTGACGTTACGACGGATACGTTTGACCTGAGCCACCGATTACTCCTTGGTGTCTTCGGGGTCAGCCGCAACCGAGTGCTGGCTGTCTTGCGCCACGGCGCGCTCGATCAGTGCCGACAGATGCGCACCCCGTGCGACGCTTTCGTCGTAGTGGAAGTGCAACTGTGGGACGCTGCGCAGCTTCATCTCCCGGGCCAGCTGCATACGCAGGAAGCCGGCGGCCGAGTTGAGCACCTTGATGCTCTGGGCGATTTCTTCGGCGCTGTCCTGCCCCATCACGGTGATGAAGATCTTGGCGTGACCGACGTCACGGCTGACTTCCACTGCGGTGATGGTGACCAGGCCGACGCGCGGGTCTTTGACTTCGCGACGGATCAGTTGGGCCAGCTCGCGCTGCATCTGATCGCCGATTCGTTGGGTACGGCTGTATTCTTTTGCCATGTCTTGTTACCTGTTACTGCCCCACGGTGAAACCCGCGAGGTCTGAAAGCGGCAAACGCCCGGCCTGGCAAAAGCCAGACCGGGCGTTGCGTTTAGAGTCCGACAGCCAGGCAGTGCATGTTCATGCGACTGCCCGGTGCGGCTCTTGAAGTGCGCGAGTTAGAGGCTGCGAGCAACCTGGACCTTCTCGAAGACTTCGATCTTGTCGCCAACCTTGACGTCGTTGTAGCTCTTGACGCCAATACCGCACTCCATGCCGGCACGTACTTCGGAAGCGTCATCCTTGAAGCGGCGCAGGGATTCCAGCTCGCCTTCGAAGATCACGATGTCTTCACGCAGTACACGGATCGGACGGTTACGGTGAACGACACCCTCGATCACCATGCAACCGGCGATGGCGCCAAACTTCGGCGAACGGAACACGTCGCGAACTTCGGCCACGCCCAGGATGTTCTCCCGCACGTCGCTGCCCAGCATACCGGTCAACGCTTTCTTGACGTCTTCGATGATGTCGTAGATCACGTTGTAGTAACGCATATCCAGGCCTTCCTGCTCGACGATCTTGCGAGCGCCGGCATCGGCACGCACGTTGAAACCGAACAGTACAGCGTTGGAGGCCAGTGCCAGGTTGGCATCGGATTCGGTGATACCACCGACACCGCCGCCGACCACACGCACTTGCACTTCGTCGTTACCCAGGCCATTCAAGGCGCCGTTCAACGCTTCGAGCGAACCACGGACGTCGGATTTGAGGACGATGTTGAGCGTCTTCTTCTCTTCCTGGCCCATGTTCTCGAAGATGTTTTCCAGCTTGCCGGCGTGTGCACGAGCCAGTTTGACTTCGCGGAACTTGCCTTGACGGAACAGAGCCACTTCACGGGCTTTCTTCTCGTCAGCCACAACGCTCATCTCGTCGCCAGCATCCGGGGTGCCGTCCAGGCCGAGGATCTCGACCGGAATAGCCGGACCGGCTTCCTTGATGGACTTGCCGTTCTCGTCGAGCATGGCACGTACACGGCCGTAGTTCGAACCAACCAGCACCATGTCGCCTTGGCGCAGGGTACCGTCCTGGACCAGGACGGTCGCCACCGGGCCACGGCCCTTGTCGAGGCGCGATTCAACAACCACACCACGGCCAGGAGCCGAAGGCGTAGCGGTCAGTTCCAGAACCTCGGCTTGCAACAGAACGGCTTCGAGCAGTTCGTCAACGCCGGTACCCATCTTCGCCGAGACCGGAACGAATGGAGTGTCGCCACCCCACTCTTCGGAGGTCACGCCGTGGACCGACAGTTCGCTGCGGATGCGATCGAGATCGGCGCCCGGCTTGTCGATCTTGTTCACTGCAACCACCAGCGGCACGCCAGCTGCCTGGGCATGCTGAACGGCCTCGATGGTTTGCGGCATGACGCCGTCGTCCGCTGCAACCACCAGGATCACGATGTCGGTCGCCTTGGCACCACGGGCACGCATTGCGGTAAACGCGGCGTGACCCGGGGTGTCGAGGAACGTCACCATGCCGCGGTCGGTTTCAACGTGGTAGGCGCCGATGTGCTGGGTAATACCGCCAGCCTCACCTGCTGCTACCTTCGCACGACGGATATAGTCGAGCAGGGAGGTTTTACCGTGGTCAACGTGGCCCATGACGGTCACGACCGGTGCACGGGAAACCGCCTCACCTTCAAACTTCAGGGACTCGGCCAGGGAATCTTCCAGGGCGGTGTCGCTGACCAGGGTCACTTTGTGGCCCAGCTCTTCAGCAACCAGTTGGGCAGTTTCCTGGTCCAGTACCTGGTTGATGGTGGCTGGCGTACCCAGCTTGAACATGAACTTGATGATTTCAGCAGCCTTGACCGACATCTGCTGGGCCAGATCGCCCACAGTGATGGTCTCGCCGATCTTCACTTCACGCACGACAGGGCCGGTAGGGCTCTGGAAACCGTGGGCGTTGCGTTTCTTCAGCTTGGCCTTGCCGCGACCGCCGCGACGGAAGCCATCGCTTTCCTCGTCGGTGGTACGTGGCGCAACACGAGGTGCTGGAGCCTTTTCCTTGACCGATGCGCGATGAGGCGCGTTCTTGCGCTCGCCATCGCCACTGCCACGACGGTTGTCGTCGGCACGCGGTTTGTCCGGACGACGCTGTTCATCGCGCTTGCGAGTATCGGCTGGAGCCGGCGCCGGTGCCACGACTGGTGCGGCTTCGCGCACAGGTTCGGCGACCGGGGCAACAGCCTCGACGGCTTCTACCGGAGCGGTTTGCGCAGCAGCAGGCTGACGGCGCGCTTCTTCTTCGGCGCGACGCTTGGCTTCTTCTTCAGCCTTCTGACGAGCAGCATTTTCCACTGCGCGACGTTCTTCCTGTTCGCGTTTGCGCTCGGCTTCGATTTCTTCCGGGCTGCGCTGTACGAAGACTTTCTTCTTGCGTACTTCAACGCTGATGCTTTTGCTACCGGCAACACGCAGGGTGCTGGTGGTTTTACGCTGCAGAGTGATCTTGCGCGGTTCTTCCACTTTAGCCTTGTGACTGCTCTTCAAGTGAGTCAGCAGGGACTGCTTCTCACTGTCGGTCACATGTTCCTCGGCGGCGGTGTGCGGCAGACCTGCCTCACGCATCTGCTGCAACAGGCGCTCTACCGGTGTTTTGACCTCATCGGCCAGTTGTTTCACCGTGACTTGCGTCATGCACTTCTCTCCTCAGGCCGCGCCTAATTACTCGAACCAGTGGGCTCGGGCGGCCATGATCAACTTGCCGGCACGATCATCGTCAATGCCGTCGATGTCGAGCAGATCGTCAATAGACTGCTCGGCCAGGTCTTCGCGGGTAATTACGCCGCGCACCGCCAGTTCCATCGCCAAATCCTTGTCCATGCCCTCAAGCGAGAGCAGGTCTTCGGCCGGATGGGCGTCTGCCAGCTTTTCCTCAGTAGCGATGGCTTTGGTCAACAAACGATCCTTGGCCCGAGCGCGAAGCTCGTTGACGATTTCCTCGTCAAAGCCGTCGATGTTGAGCATTTCCTCCACCGGTACGTAGGCAATCTCTTCCAGGCTGGTAAAGCCTTCATCCACCAGCACCTGCGCCAGCTCTTCATCGACTTCAAGCTCTTCGATGAAGTTGCGCAGGATGTCGCCGGTTTCAGCTTGCTGTTTAGCCTGGATGTCCGATTCGGTCATCACGTTCAGGGTCCAGCCAGTCAATTGGCTGGCCAGACGCACGTTCTGACCACCGCGACCGATGGCCTGAGCCAGATTGTCTGCGCCAACGGCGATGTCCATGGCGTGGGCATCTTCGTCGACGATAATTGCCGCCACTTCAGCAGGCGACATGGCATTGATCACGAACTGAGCCGGGTTGTCGTCCCACAGGACGATGTCCACGCGCTCGCCGCCCAACTCGCCGGATACGGCCTGGACACGCGAACCACGCATGCCGATGCAGGCACCTTGCGGGTCGATGCGCTTGTCCTTGGAGCGGACCGCGATCTTGGCACGCGAACCCGGATCACGGGAGGCGGCCATGACTTCGATCAGGCCTTCAGCAATTTCCGGCACTTCGATGCGGAACAACTCGATCAGCATTTCCGGCGCTGTACGCGACAGGATCAGCTGCGGGCCCCGGTTCTCGGTGCGGATTTCCTTGAGCAGCGCACGCAAACGCACGCCAACCCGGAAAGTTTCGCGAGAGATGATGTCTTCGCGAGCCAGCAACGCTTCGGCGTTGTTGCCCAGGTCGACGATCACGTTGTCGCGGGTCACTTTTTTCACGGTGCCGGAGATGATTTCCCCCAGGCGCTCGCGATAAGCGTCGACCACTTGCGCACGCTCGGCTTCGCGAACTTTCTGCACGATGACCTGCTTGGCCGTCTGTGCAGCGATGCGACCGAACTCAATGGATTCGATTTTTTCTTCGACGACATCACCCACCTTGGCGCCCGGATGCGTTTCCGCAACCTTGCTCGGCCAGGTTTCGATAGCCGGATCGTCCAGGTCGGCTTCCTCGACGACCGTCCAGCGACGGAAAGTCTCGTAGGCACCCGTGTGGCGATTGATCTCCACACGCAAATCAACTTCGTCTTCGAACCGCTTCTTGGTAGCAGTGGCCAGAGCCAGCTCCAGCGCTTCAAAAATAACGTTAGCCGGTACGCCCTTTTCATTGGATACCGACTCAACAACCAGCAGTACTTCTTTGCTCATCGTACGCCTCGCCTTTCGCAAGCCATTGGATCCGCGGGATCCGCAGTATCTGGCACGTATCAGTCAAAACTGGGAATAATGTTGGCCTTGTCGATCATATCGATCGGCAACAGGAACTCATGGTCATCTACCTGCACCACGACGTCCTGCTCTTCTACACCGCGCAGAAGGCCTTGGAAGTTGCGTCGACCCTCGAAAGGCGAGCGCAGCTTGATCTTCACTTGTTCACCGGCAAACAAAGCGAACTGTTCGAGTGTGAACAGGGGGCGCTCCATGCCAGGCGAGGAAACTTCAAGGGTGTATTCGGAGGTGATTGGATCTTCGACATCCAGTACACCGCTGATCTGACGGCTGACGATGGCGCAATCGTCCACCAACACGCCGCCTTCCTTATCGATATAAACGCGCAACAGTGAGTGGCGACCTTGAGCCGAAAACTCAATACCCCAGCATTCATAGCCAAGGGCCACGACCACCGGGGCCAACAAGGCCTGCAACTGTTCTAGCTTGCTCGACACCTGAACCCCCTCGTGCATGTTTGTGCATGCTGTGCAAATAAAAAAAAATGGGCGAATCGCCCATCCCTGAAACGCCGTCGAATAGCGGCGTTATAAAGTGTCCAGCTAACAAAAAGCCCCTTGGAAGGGGCCCCTGAAACTGGTTGCGGGAGCCGGATTTGAACCGACGACCTTCGGGTTATGAGCCCGACGAGCTACCAGACTGCTCCATCCCGCGACAAAGCTGGGGCGGAAGTATACGACCGATCCCTTACAGGGTCAATGTAACCCTTCCACCTACAAGAAAGCCCGCAATCGCGGGCTCTCCTGATAATTGGTACCGAGAAGGGGACTCGAACCCCTACACCCTATGGGCACAACCACCTCAAGGTTGCGTGTCTACCAATTCCACCACCTCGGCAATACAGCGTTTGAAACCTTCTTACTTCTGCTCTTGAGCTGGAGGCACGTCAGTCGCCGGGTTGGCCGACTTTTGCTCTTGAAGCACCGGGACATCATCAGAAGCCGGTTGTTGCTTAGGCGCTTCCAGTACCGCTGGGTTTGGCAAACCTACTTGAGTCAGCTCGTGAGCTTTCTCTTTAGCAAAGTAACCTAACCCTAAGCTGGTCATGAAGAAACCGGCGGCAAGTATAGCAGTAAACTTACTAAGAAAGGTAGAGGAACCTTGGCTTCCGAACACAGTATTTGAAGCACCTGCACCGAAAGACGCACCAGCATCCGCACCTTTACCCTGCTGCAGCAATACGAGAGCAACTACGCCCAGTGCACCCAGCAGATGAAAAACGACTACGACTGTTTCCAGCATTTTTTCAGTTTCCCGCGGCGCGACAGATCGCACCGAACTCATCTGCATTCAGGGACGCTCCACCAATGAGCCCCCCATCGATATCCGGCATGCCGAACAGTTCGGCCGCATTGGCCGCCTTCACGCTGCCGCCGTATAGAAGCCGCACACCTCGTGCCACTTCAGAATTCTCTTCCGCCAACTGCGCGCGGATGGCTGCGTGCACATCCTGCGCCTGTTGCGGCGAAGCCGTCAGCCCGGTACCAATGGCCCAGACTGGCTCGTAGGCAATGACTGCCTTTGCAAAAGCACCGACACCCAGGTCTTCGATGATGCTGCCGAGCTGACGCCCGACAACCTCAAGGGTCTTGCCGGCTTCACGCTGCGCGAGGGTTTCCCCTACGCACAACACCGGAATCAGACCACAGGCCTGGGCTGCAGCAAACTTGCGGATCAAGGTCTTGTCCTGCTCGCCCATGATCTGGCGACGCTCGGAATGTCCAACCAGGACCAGGGAGCAACCTGCATCCACCAACTGACTCGGTGCAATCTCACCGGTCAACGCACCTTGCATGGATTCCACCGCAGAGTTCTGCGCGCCGACCGAAATCGACTTGCCTTTCAAGCCATCAATCACCTGATTGATATACAAGCAAGGCGGGAATACCGCGACATCAACACCGCTTGGCAAGGCCAGATGACGAAGACCATTGATCAGCTCAGCGACGCTGGCGCGGGTACCGTGCATCTTCCAGTTACCAGCTACCATAGGGCGACGCATGCTGTACCTCGTCGGTCAAAGTGGGCGCAGATGTTACCCAACCGATTCATGACTGGCAAGCCGAATTCAGGCAGAAACTTCAGTAACCAGTTTTGCCAGCTCTTCGGCATAACCGCGAACTTGCGCTTCGTCCTCGCCTTCGACCATGACACGCACCAAAGGCTCTGTACCGGACTTGCGCAACAACACGCGCCCACGCCCCGCCATCGCCTCTGTCACGCGCTCGCTGGCCTGCTTGACCTGCGCATGTTCGAGAGGGTTCACACCACCACCGAAACGTACGTTGATCAACACTTGCGGGCATTTACGCAATGCCTGGCGCGACTGTGCGAGCCCTTCGTTGCGCGCCTTGAGCGCCATCAGCACCTGCAGGGCCGCAATGATCGCATCACCGGTGGTGGTATGGTCGAAGCACACGATGTGGCCGGAGTTCTCGCCCCCGATCACCCAGTTACGCTCCAGCAACTCCGAAATCACGTAGCGGTCGCCCACATTGGCCCGCACGAACGGGATATCCAGGTCCGCCAGGGCCAGCTCAAGCCCGAGGTTGCTCATCAGGGTACCGACCACACCGCCCTGCAGCTTGCCGCGCCCATGCAGGTCACGAGCAATAATGAACAGCAGTTCGTCACCATCGACGACCGTACCGGTGTGATCGACCATCAGGACCCGATCACCGTCGCCATCGAAGGCAATACCGAGATCGGCCTGCTCGGCCAGCACTGCCGCCTGCAACGCCTCGGTATGGGTGGAACCACAGTTGTGGTTGATGTTCAGGCCATTGGGCTGGGCGGAAAGCACCACCACGTCGGCACCCAGCTCGCGAAACACGCTCGGCGCGACTTTATAGGTGGCGCCATGAGCACAATCGACAACAATTTTCAGGCCGGAAAAGCTGGTACCGGTCGGCACGCTGCCTTTGCAGAACTCGATGTAGCGACCCGATGCATCGTTGATCCGCGACACCTTGCCGATCTTGCTCGACTCGACCACGGTCATCGGCGCGTCCAGCAATTCTTCGATCATCAGCTCGATGTCATCCGGCAGCTTGGTCCCCTGGCCGGAGAAGAACTTGATGCCGTTGTCATCATGGGGGTTGTGCGAGGCACTGATCACGATGCCCGCCTGGGCCTGGAACGTACGGGTCAGGTAGGCGATGGCCGGCGTCGGCATCGGGCCCAGCAGCATCACATCGGCGCCCGCCGACGTCAGGCCGGCCTCGAGCGCCGATTCGAACATGTAGCCGGAAATTCGCGTGTCCTTGCCGACCAGCACCTTGCAGGCGCCCATCTTGCGGAATGCCATGCCTGCCGCCCAGCCGAGCTTGAGCATGAAATCAGGGGTAATAGGGTATTCGCCGACCCGACCACGAATACCGTCGGTGCCAAAGTATTTCTTGCTCATAAGTGCTCCGTCATTCTTATTCGGCTGAATCCACAGCTGCGATCATCCGCACGACATCCATCGTTTCGGCTACATCGTGCACGCGCAATATGCGCGCACCTTTGGCGAGGGCCAAGGCCGCAAGGGCGAGACCACCATACAGGCGCTCTCCCACCGGCCGCCCCAGGGCATTGCCTATCATGCTCTTTCGCGAGACCCCAACCAACAGGGGCCGCCCCAGGGCGTGCAAGGCTTCCATATGTTTGAACAGGCTCAGATTGTGCGCCAATGTCTTGGCAAAGCCGAACCCGGGATCAAGGATGATCCGCTCGGCGGGAATGCCCACGGCAGCACATTGGTCCAGACGCGCCACCAGGAACTCACCTACCTCCCTGGTCACATCATCATAGTGCGGGTCGTTCTGCATGGTCCCCGGTTCGCCGAGCATATGCATCAGGCAAACCGGCAAACCGGTGGCCGCCGCGGCATCCAGGGCACCATCGCGTTGCAAGGACCGAACATCATTGATCAGGCCCGCCCCCAGTCGCGCAGTCTCGCGCATGACCGCAGGCGTGGACGTATCGACCGAGATAATGACATCGAGTTCGCGATGGATGCGCTCGACAATCGGCGCCACCCGCTCCAGCTCTTCGATGGGCGAAACCGCGCGCGCACCCGGCCGGGTCGATTCCCCCCCAACATCGATCAGTGTCGCGCCAGCGGCCACCATGGCCTCGGCATGCCGCAGCGCAGCATCGAGCTGGCTGAATCGACCACCATCGGAAAAGGAATCAGGCGTGACATTGAGAATGCCCATGACATGTGCATGGGCCAAATCAAGAACCCGGTTGCCGCAAGGCAACCGGGTCGAGGACTGAACAGAAGTCATTTCAAGCCTTAGACATCAGCGGCCGGACCGCCAATCGGTGTTTCCGGACGCTCACCCTGTACCGCCGGAGGTGTACCGGAAGTACCGGTACCACCACCCGACCAGTCACGAGGCTCGCGAGGCTCGCGACCCGCCATGATGTCGTCGATCTGCTCGGCATCGATGGTTTCGTACTTCATCAGGGCATCGGCCATGGCATCGAGCTTGTCACGGTTGTCCGTGAGGATCTGCCGGGCAGTGCCGTAGCACTGGTCGATGATGCTGCGCACTTCGGAATCGATCAGCTTGGCCGTTTCGCCGGAGAAGCTTGCATGCTGGCCACCGCCACCACGACCGAGGAACACTTCCCCTTCTTCTTCGGCGTACATCAGCGGCCCCAGCTTCTCGGACAGGCCCCACTTGGTGACCATGTTCCGAGCGATCTGACTGGCGCGCATGATGTCGTTGGATGCCCCGGTGGTCACACCGTCGAAGCCCAACGTCATCTCTTCAGCGATACGACCGCCGTACAACGAACAGATCTGACTGATCAATGCACGCTTGGACAGGCTGTAGCGATCCTCTTCCGGCAGGAACATCGTCACGCCCAGGGCGCGACCGCGCGGGATGATCGAGACCTTGTAGACCGGATCATGCTCGGGCACGACACGACCAACGATCGCGTGACCCGCCTCGTGATACGCGGTGTTCTGCTTTTCTTTCTCCGACATGACCATGGATTTGCGCTCCGCGCCCATCATGATCTTGTCCTTGGCCAGTTCGAATTCCTTCATTTCCACGACGCGCTTGCCGGTACGAGCGGCGAACAGCGACGCTTCGTTGACCAGGTTCGCCAGGTCGGCACCGGAAAAGCCCGGCGTACCACGCGCGATGACGGCCGGAGCGACGTCGTCGCCCATCGGCACCTTGCGCATATGGACCTTGAGGATCTGCTCGCGACCACGAATATCCGGCAGCCCCACCACGACCTGGCGGTCGAAACGACCTGGACGCAACAGCGCAGGGTCGAGCACGTCAGGACGGTTGGTGGCGGCGATCACGATGATGCCGTCGTTCATTTCGAAACCGTCCATCTCGACCAGCAACTGGTTGAGGGTCTGTTCGCGCTCGTCGTGACCGCCACCCATGCCGGCGCCACGATGGCGACCAACGGCGTCGATTTCGTCGATGAAGATGATGCAAGGCGCGTGCTTCTTGGCCTGTTCGAACATGTCGCGAACACGACTGGCGCCCACGCCGACGAACATCTCAACGAAGTCGGAACCGGAAATCGTGAAGAACGGCACCTTGGCTTCACCGGCAATCGCCTTGGCCAGCAAGGTTTTACCGGTACCTGGAGGGCCGACCATCAGCACGCCGCGTGGAATACGACCGCCCAGGCGCTGGAACTTGCCCGGATCGCGCAGGAACTCGACCAGTTCGCCTACTTCTTCCTTGGCTTCGTCGCAGCCTGCGACGTCGGCCAGGGTGGTTTTCACCTGGTCTTCGGAAAGTAGCCGGGCCTTGCTCTTGCCAAAGCTCATCGGCCCGCCTTTGCCACCGCCACCGCCCTGCATCTGCCGCATGAAGAACATGAACACGGCGATGATCACCAGGATCGGGAAGCTGGCCACCAGGAGCTGGGTCCAGATGCTTTGCTGTTCAGGCTGCTTGCCTTCGACCACGACATGGTTGTCCACCAGGTCGCCAATCAGGCCATTGTCCTGGATTGCCGGACGAATGGTCTTGAAACTGTCGCCGTCGGTGCGCTTGCCGGTAATCACATAGCCATCAACGGCTACGCGCTCGACCTTGCCATCCTTGACCTGCTGGATGAAGTCGGAATAGTTGAGGGTCTGCGGCTCGTTAGGGCTGGAGAAGTTGTTCATCACGGTCACCAGGACAGCGGCGATGATCAACCACAGGATCAGATTCTTTGCCATATCGTTCAATTAACTACCCTCTGAAGCAAGCTCCGCTACTGGCGCGCGCTTCGCATGATATTCACCGGCCTAACTTACTACATTACCTACGACTCTGGCAGGCGCCGTCTGTAACCCTTTGTGAAACTTTGACCGCATAATTTTGGTTACGCGGCTTTTTCAATGCGAGACAAAAAAAACTATCGCCCTGCTCAAAGACGCTCATCACTGGCCGCGCCTTCGACACCGCGAAAACCCCGCGCCAGCAGATACTGCTCGCGAGAACGGTCACGGGACGACAATGGCTTGCGCATCTGCACCTTGTCGAACAACTTGCGGATGCCCTTGTGGTACTCGTCGAAGCCTTCACCCTGGAAGACCTTGATCAGAAAATCACCGCCTGGACGCAGAACCCGCCCGGCAAGATCCAGGGCCAGCTCGCTGAGGAACATGGCACGAGGCATGTCGACAGCCGCTAATCCACTCATATTGGGGGCCATATCGGAAATCACAAGGTCAACTTGCGTATTTCCGACGGCTTCCAGGATTTTCGCCAGTACCGCGTCTTCCGTGAAATCGCCCTGGATAAAGGTCACATCAGGGATGCTGTCCATTTCCAGGATGTCGGAAGCGATCAAGCGGCCCTGACCACCAATCAGACGACTGGTAACCTGGGACCAGCCGCCCGGCGCCGCGCCGAGGTCGATCACGGTCATGCCTGGACGAATCAGGCGATCCTTTTCCTGGATCTCCAGCAATTTATAGCTGGCACGAGAGCGATAGCCGTCTTTTTGCGCCATTTTGACGTACGGATCGTTGAAATGCTCTCTGAGCCAGTTCTGGCTAGTCTTGGAACGGGCCACGGGCCACCTCTAAAAATAAAACGGGTCGTGATTAAGTGGGCGGTCCCGGACTTGCTCGGGTAAACTGGCCGCCGCTTTTTACAAGATCAGACGCAGGGGTCAGATTATGCCGCTCACTCAAGAGCAGAAGAAACAATACAAATCCATTGGCCACCATCTGAAACCGGTTTTGACTGTGGCTGACAACGGTTTGACTGAAGGTGTACTCGCCGAACTGGAGCGCGCCCTGGGCGATCACGAGCTGATCAAGATCAAGCTCAACATCCTCGATCGCGAAGCCCGCCTGGCTGCCGTTGCCGAACTGTGCAAGACCGGCAAGGCAGACCTGGTGCAGGTCATCGGCAAGATGGCGCTGATTTATCGCAAGAATTTCAGCGTCAACAAGCAACTGTCGAACGTTCACCGCTTCAAGTGATGCCAAAGGGTCAAGGGTGTGCTTCGCACACCCTGCCGCTCCACCCCGGAACCGGCTGCAAGACCAGTACCAGACCGGAAAAACCCAGCACCAGGTAACTGAATACCTGCCACTGGCTCGCATCCGGCCAGCCGAGATGCACGGCAAAGAACATCCCGCACGCATACAACGACATGAGCAGCAATTGCCCACGAATGTCGCGCCATAGACTGGCAAGGCCTTCGACCTGAACCAGCACCAACGCCTGAAACATCACGCACGCCGCGGAAAAACCCACCAGCAGCGCCGTCAGCATGCCTGCGATCTCATCAATGAGCAGCGGTGCCAGGCCCACTCGACCCAGCACCGGCAGCAAACCGATGTGCAGCAACCAGACGCCGCCCACCCACAACATCTGGGTGAGCTGCCAGATCATGGCGCCCGCTCGCAGCGGGCGCCTTCGTTCAGATGTGACGGACTTCGACAATCTCATACTCGATGACACCACCCGGTGTCTTCACCGCCACCACATCGCCCTCTTCCTTGGCAATCAAGGCGCGAGCAATGGGTGAACCAACGGAAATCTTGCCGAGCTTGATGTCTGCCTCGTCCTCGCCAACGATCTGGTAAGTCACGCTTTCATCAGTCTCGACGTTGGCGATTTCCACCGTGGTGCCGAAAATCACTTTGCCGGTATGTGGAATCGTCGTGACATCGATGATCACCGCATTCTGCATGCGGCCTTCGATGTCACGGACACGCGCCTCGACCATCCCCTGCTCCTCTCGGGCAGCGTGGTATTCGGCGTTTTCCTTGAGATCGCCCAGCTCACGCGCTTCACCAATAGCCTGGCTCAAGCGCGGGCGCTCGACCTTGGTCAGGAAAGCGTGTTCTTCTTCCAGGGCCTTCGCGCCCTGAACAGTCATCGGGTACTTGGTTATGCTCATGCCTTCAATCCTGCATGTAGATCCTGCAAGCGACGCACGGTCTTCTCGGGACCGAACTTGAGCGCTTCGCAGATCGCTTCGCCTGCCGCAATGGTCGTGGTGCAGTAGATCTTGTGCTGCAGCGCATTGCGACGAATGGAGTAGGAGTCAGCGATCGATTGACGACCTTCGGTGGTGTTGATGATCAGCGTGACTTCGTCATTCTTGATCATGTCGACCACGTGCGGACGCCCCTCGGTCACCTTGTTCACGCGGCGCACTTTCAGGCCTGCGGCTTCGATCAGCCTGGCAGTACCGGCAGTGGCGACCACTTCGAAGCCCAAGTTGATCAGATCGCGGGCTACGCCTGCAACCAGTGGCTTGTCGTCATCACGCACGCTGATAAACGCCGTGCCACCAGTCGGCAACACCTCGCTGGCGCCCATCTGGGCCTTGGCAAACGCCTCACCGAAGGTATCGCCCACGCCCATCACTTCACCGGTGGACTTCATTTCCGGGCCGAGGATCGGATCCACGCCTGGGAACTTGGCGAACGGGAACACCGCCTCTTTCACGCTGTAGAAATTCGGAATGATTTCTTTGGTGAAGTTCAGCTCTTTCAGGGTCTTGCCGGCCATGACTCGCGCCGCGATCATCGCCAGGGAAACACCGATGCACTTGGAGACGAACGGCACGGTCCGGGAAGCGCGCGGGTTGACTTCGATGACGTAGATATCTTCGCCCTGCAGGGCCAGTTGCACGTTCATCAGGCCGACGACGCCCAGCTCCAGGGCCATTTTCTTGACCTGCTCACGCATCTCGTCCTGGATGTGCGCTGGCAACGAGTAAGGCGGCAGCGAACAGGCGGAGTCACCGGAGTGAACACCGGCCTGCTCGATGTGCTGCATGATCGCGCCGATCACCACGTCCTTGCCGTCGCTGACCGCGTCCACGTCCATTTCGATGGCGCAGTTGAGGAAGTGGTCCAGCAGCACGGGGCTGTCATTGGAGACCTGGACCGCTTCGCGCAGGTAGCGCTTGAGTTCGTCTTCCTGATAGACGATTTCCATCGCACGGCCGCCCAGTACATAGGACGGACGCACCACCAGCGGGTAACCGATCTTGGCGGCGGCACGAATCGCTTCGTCTTCGCTGCGCACGGTGGCGTTTGGCGGCTGACGCAAGTTCAGGCGCTCGACCATCTGCTGGAAGCGCTCACGATCTTCGGCGCGATCGATCGCATCCGGGCTGGTACCGATGATCGGCACGCCGGCGGCTTCCAGGGCACGGGCCAGCTTCAGCGGGGTCTGGCCGCCGTACTGGACGATCACGCCTTTTGGCTTCTCGACGCGGACGATTTCCAGCACGTCTTCCAGGGTCACTGGCTCGAAGTACAGGCGATCGGAGGTGTCGTAGTCGGTGGACACGGTTTCCGGGTTGCAGTTGACCATGATGGTCTCGTAACCGTCGTCGCGCAGGGCCAGTGCCGCGTGTACGCAGCAGTAGTCGAACTCGATGCCCTGGCCGATCCGGTTAGGACCGCCCCCCAGGATCATGATCTTGTCCCGGGTCGATGGTGCGGCTTCGCACTCTTCTTCGTACGTGGAGTACAGGTAGGCGGTATCGGTGGCGAACTCGGCCGCGCAGGTGTCGACGCGCTTGTAGACCGGGAACACTTCCAGCTTGTGGCGATGCGCGCGCAGGCTCTTCTCGGTCACACCCAGCAACTTGGCCAGGCGCATGTCTGAGAAGCCTTTGCGCTTGAGGCGGAACATGGTGTCGCGGTCGATGCTGGACATGCCCAGGGTCTTGACCTTCTCTTCTTCCTTGATCAGATCTTCGATCTGCACCAGGAACCAAGGGTCGATCATGTTCATGCCGAAGATCTGCTCGACGGTCATGCCGGCGCGGAAGGCATCGGCCACGTACCAGATACGCTCGGCGCCCGGCACGGTCAGCTCGCGCTTGAGCACGCTCATGCTTTCCGGGTCGGCCAGGTCCAGCTTCGGATCAAGACCGCAAACGCCCACTTCCAGGCCGCGAAGGGCTTTCTGCAAGGATTCCTGGAAGGTCCGGCCGATGGCCATGACTTCACCGACCGACTTCATTTGAGTCGTCAGGCGGGCATCGGCCTTGGCGAACTTCTCGAAGGCGAAGCGTGGCAGCTTGGTCACGACGTAGTCGATGGACGGTTCGAAGGACGCCGGGGTCTTGCCACCGGTGATGTCGTTCGACAGTTCGTCCAAGGTGTAGCCCACGGCGAGCTTGGCCGCGACCTTGGCAATCGGGAAACCGGTGGCCTTGGACGCCAGGGCCGACGAACGGGAGACCCGCGGGTTCATCTCGATGACCACCATGCGACCGGTGTTCGGGCAGATGCCGAACTGGACGTTGGAGCCGCCGGTTTCCACGCCGATCTCGCGCAGTACCGCCAGGGAGGCGTTACGCAGGATCTGGTATTCCTTGTCGGTCAGGGTCTGGGCCGGTGCGACGGTGATCGAGTCGCCGGTGTGCACGCCCATCGGGTCGAAGTTCTCGATGGAGCAGACGATGATGCAGTTGTCCTTTTTGTCGCGGACAACTTCCATTTCGTATTCTTTCCAGCCGATCAGGGATTCGTCGATCAGCAGTTCCTTGGTCGGCGACAAGTCGAGACCACGGGCGCAGATTTCTTCGAATTCTTCACGGTTGTAGGCGATGCCACCACCGGTACCGCCCATGGTGAAGGACGGACGGATGATGCACGGGAAGCCAAGGCGTTCCAGGACGGCGTTGGCCTCTTCCATGCTATGGGCGATGCCCGAGCGCGGGCAGTCCAGGCCGATGGATTTCATCGCCTTGTCGAAGCGCGAACGGTCTTCGGCCTTGTCGATGGTGTCGGCGTTGGCGCCGATCATTTCCACACCGAACTTCTCCAGGACGCCTTCGCGCTCCAGGTCCAGGGCGCAGTTGAGCGCGGTCTGGCCGCCCATGGTCGGCAGCAGCGCGTCCGGGCGCTCCTTCTCGATGATCTTGGCAACGGTCTGCCACTTGATCGGCTCGATGTAGGTGGCGTCGGCCATGGCCGGGTCGGTCATGATGGTGGCCGGGTTGGAGTTCACCAGGATGACGCGGTAGCCCTCTTCGCGCAGGGCTTTACAGGCCTGGGCGCCGGAGTAGTCGAATTCGCAGGCCTGGCCGATCACGATCGGGCCAGCGCCGAGAATCAGGATGCTTTTTATGTCTGTACGTTTTGGCATGGGTTTGTCACTCAAATCCGCAGGTCAGTCGGCTAGGCCGTCGAACAATCTTTGAAGCGCCCGAAGGGGCCGCCGTACTCGGGGCCGCCCTCGGGCTTCACGCGGTCAGCGTCGCTTGGCCATCTCGTTGATGAAGCGATCGAACAGCGGCGCCACATCGTTCGGGCCCGGGCTCGCTTCAGGGTGGCCCTGGAAGCTGAACGCGCTCTTGTCGGTACGCTCGATACCTTGCAGCGTGCCGTCGAACAGCGACTTGTGAATCGCACGCACGTTGGCCGGCAGGGTCGCCTCATCCACCGCAAAACCGTGGTTCTGGCTGGTGATCATCACCACGCCGGTATCCAGGTCCTGCACCGGGTGGTTGGCACCGTGGTGGCCGTGGCCCATTTTCAAGGTCTTGGCGCCCGAAGCGAGGGCCAGCAACTGGTGACCGAGGCAGATACCGAACACCGGGATCTCGGTTTCCAGCACGTCCTTGATCGCCTGGATCGCGTAGTCGCAAGGCTCCGGGTCACCCGGGCCGTTAGACAGGAACACGCCGTCGGGCTTGAGGGCCAGGACATCGGCGGCCGGGGTCTGGGCCGGTACCACGGTGACGCGGCAGCCACGCTCGACCAGCATGCGCAGGATGTTCAGCTTGACGCCGTAGTCGTACGCCACCACGTGGTAGGGCAGTTCGGAAGCCTCGATCGTCGCGTGACTGTCGGTCTTCAGGTCCCAGACCGTGGAGCGCCATTCGTATTGTTTCTGGGTGCTGACGACTTTCGCCAGGTCCATGCCCTTGAGGCCAGGGAAGCCCTGGGCAGCGGCAATGGCGGCTTCTTCGGAAATGTTGTCGCCGGCCATGATGCAGCCGTTCTGCGCGCCTTTTTCCCGAAGGATGCGGGTCAGGCGGCGCGTGTCGATACCGGCGATCGCCACGACGTTGTTGGCTTTCAGGTAATCGGACAGGGACATCGTGTTACGCCAGTTGCTCGCTACCAGCGGCAAGTCACGGATGACCAGGCCGGCGGACCAGACACGATCGGACTCGGCGTCTTCCGGCGTGGTGCCGGTGTTGCCGATGTGCGGGTAAGTCAGGGTAACGATTTGCTGGGCGTAGGAAGGATCGGTAAGAATTTCCTGATAGCCGGTCATTGCGGTGTTAAACACCACCTCACCAACGGTCTGACCGTCGGCTCCAATGGCTTCGCCGCGAAAAATGCTGCCATCAGCAAGGGCGAGTATGGCTGGCTTAGTCAAGAAGACCTCCCGTAAATAAAGCCTGAAAGGGCGATCGCAGGTTGTAAAAAAGCGGAGTGACGTATGGACACGTCACCCCGCTTGTTCACTGAATTATTCTGCGCGCTTTTAGTGGACACACTAAAGCTGTAGCTTACAGAAAAAGGCTTTTTTGGTCCACCGCTAATGAGCCTTAAAGGCAGGGGAATGCGACAGGCCGTCGCGAAGCGGTGTAAAACGGGGCGCAGTATAACCTGAACCCCGCCTTCAATGACATCAACGCAGGTCGAGAACGTCCTGCATGTCGTACAAACCAGGCTCGCGGCCGTCCAGCCACAACGCGGCACGCACGGCACCCTTGGCGAAGGTCATCCGGCTGGAGGCCTTGTGGGTAATCTCCAGGCGCTCGCCTTCAGTGGCGAACAACACCGTGTGATCACCTACCACATCACCACCGCGCACAGTGGCGAAACCGATGGTATCGCGCTCACGGGCACCGGTATGCCCTTCACGCCCATACACGGCGACTTTCTGCAGATCACGCCCCAGCGCATCGGCAATCACTTCACCCATGCGCAAGGCCGTTCCCGAAGGCGCGTCGATCTTGTGCCGGTGATGCGCCTCGATGATTTCGATATCGGCATCGTCACCCAAGACCCGGGCCGCCATGTCCAGCAGCTTCAGCGACAGGTTCACACCCACGCTGAAGTTCGCCGCGAACACGATTGCGATGTCGTTGCCCGCCTCGGCCAGCAGTTGCTTCTGCGCAGCATCCAGCCCCGTGGTGCCAATCACCATGGCCTTGCCATGCTTGCGGCAGATCGCGAGGTTTTTCAGCATCACGTCCGGCAGGGTGAAGTCGATCAGTACATCGAACTCGTCCAGCACCTTCTCCAGGCCGCCGGACATCGGCACGCCGATACGCCCCAGTGAAGCCAGCTCGCCAGCATCGGCACCCACCAGCGTACTGTCGGGCCGCACGATGGCCGCTGTCAGGCCCGAGAGCGGCGAGCGCTGCTGCACCGCTTCGACCAACGCCTTGCCCATGCGCCCCGCAGCGCCCATCACAGCTATACGTCGCATGCGAACTCCTTACAGGTCGCCGAAGAAGCGCTTCACGCCTTCGAACCAACCGGTGGTTTTCGGGGAGTGACTGTTGTCATCCGCCAGCGTGCTGCGGAACTCTTCCAAGAGTTCACGCTGACGCCGACTCAGGTTGACCGGTGTCTCCACTGCAACACGGCACATCAGGTCGCCCGCACCACCGCCACGCACTGGCGCGACGCCTTTGCCACGAATCCGGAACTGTTTGCCGGTCTGCGTGCCCTCGGGAATTTTCAGCTTGACGCGACCGTCGAGGGTCGGGATCTCGAGCTCGCCACCCAAGGCCGCATCGACGAAGCTGATTGGCACTTCGCAGAACAGGTGCTTGCCGTCGCGCTGGAAAATCGCATGCTCGCGCACGTTGATGACCACATACAGGTCGCCAGTCGGGCCTCCCTGGGCACCCGCTTCGCCTTCGCCGGACAGGCGAATGCGGTCACCGGTGTCGACACCGGCCGGCACTTTGACCGACAGCGTCTTGTACTCTTCGACACGCCCTTCGCCATGGCAGGAATCGCACGGGTCGGAAATGATCTTGCCTTGACCATGGCAACGCGGGCAGGTCTGCTGGACCGAGAAGAAGCCCTGCTGCATCCGAACCTGGCCGATGCCGCCGCAAGTCGGGCAGGTCACGGGCGAGGAGCCCTTCTTTGCACCCGAGCCATCACACGGCTTGCAGTTGACCAATGTCGGCACACGGATATTGACGGTGGTACCGCGCACCGCTTCTTCCAGGTTCAGCTCCAACGTGTAGCGCAAGTCGCTGCCACGCTGGGCGCCACCACGGGCACCGCCGCGACCGCCACCGAAGAAATCGCTGAACACGTCGCCGAAAATATCGGAGAAGTTCTGGCCGCCGAAACCGGCACCGCCGCCGCCCATGCTTGGGTCGACACCGGCATGCCCGTACTGGTCGTAGGCCGCGCGCTTGCTGGAATCGGACAGAACTTCGTAAGCCTCGTTGGCTTCCTTGAACATCTCTTCCGACGCTTTATCGCCGGGATTACGGTCCGGGTGGTGCTTCATCGCCAGGCGACGGTAGGCCTTTTTCAGCTCTGCCTCGCTGGCCCCCCGCTCGACACCCAATACTTCGTAAAAATCACGCTTCGCCATTAGTCTTTGCACTCTTATAGGACGTCCGGCAAACCTCTCCTGAACCTTGCCAAACTCGTTGAGCCCCAATACAGGCCCGGACCCAACTCACGTCAATTCAACGATCCTGGTCTTTAAATATTTCAGCCAGGGCCCCGGCCAAAACGCAGTGCTCATTGCCGGAAAGCAGGAGCATTCCCGAACGCACCGCCAACATCCGAACACTGTCGCATGCTGTAAAAATTCCCTAGCTCCAGACACGCCAACGCGGGAGCAAGCCCCCGCGCGGCGACATCCTACCAGCCACCGCACAAGTGCAGTCAACCGGCCGACCAACAAGCGATTACTTGTGGTCTTTCACTTCTTCGAACTCGGCATCCACGACGTCGTCGGCTTTTTCGGCCGATTCGCCCTGGGCAGCCGCGCCTTCAGCGGGCTGAGCCTGCTCGGCGTACATCTTCTGAGCCACTGGCGCGGAGACCTTGGACAGCTCTTCGATCTTCGCCTCGATGGCCGCCTTGTCGTCGCCTTTCACAGCGGCTTCCAGGGCAACCACGGCCGCTTCGATGGCGGTTTTCTCTTCCGCGGTCACTTTCTCGCCAGCATCAGCGATCATCTTGCGGGTCGAGTGCACCAAGGCATCGCCCTGGTTACGGGCGCTGGCCAGCTCTTCGAACTTGCGGTCTTCCTCGGCGTTGACTTCAGCATCGCGAACCATCTGCTGAATTTCTTCCTCGGACAGGCCGGAGTTGGCCTTGATCACGATCGACTGAGTCTTGCCAGTGGCCTTGTCTTTGGCGCCGACGTGCAGGATGCCGTTGGCGTCGATGTCGAAGGTCACTTCGATTTGTGGCACGCCACGTGGCGCTGGTGGAATCTCGGCCAGGTCGAACTTGCCCAGGGATTTGTTCTGGGCAGCCTGCTTGCGCTCACCCTGCAGCACGTGGATGGTCACGGCACCCTGGTTGTCGTCGGCCGTCGAGAACACCTGGGATTTCTTGGTAGGAATCGTGGTGTTTTTCTCGATCAGCGCGGTCATCACGCCGCCCATGGTTTCGATACCCAGGGTCAGCGGGCTGACGTCGAGCAGCAGAACGTCCTTCACGTCACCGGCCAGAACAGCGCCCTGGATGGCAGCGCCCATGGCAACGGCTTCGTCCGGGTTCACGTCCTTGCGAGCTTCTTTGCCGAAGAAGTCGGTGACCAGCTTCTGAACCAGCGGCATACGGGTCTGGCCGCCCACCAGGATCACGTCGTTGATCGAACCAACGTCGATACCGGCGTCTTTCATGGCGATACGGCAAGGTTCGATGGTGCGCTGAACCAGGTCTTCCACCAGCGCTTCGAGCTTGGCGCGGGAGATTTTTACGTTCAGGTGCTTAGGACCGGTGGCGTCTGCGGTGATGTACGGCAGGTTCACGTCGGTCGACTGGCTCGAGGACAGTTCGATCTTGGCTTTCTCAGCGGCTTCTTTCAGGCGCTGCATGGCCAGCGGGTCACCCTTGAGGTTCATGCCGCTTTCTTTCTTGAACTCGTCGACGAGGTAGTCGATCAGGCGGATGTCGAAGTCTTCACCACCGAGGAACGTGTCACCGTTGGTTGCCAGTACTTCGAACTGGTGCTCGCCGTCGACTTCAGCGATCTCGATCACGGAGACGTCGAAGGTACCGCCACCCAGGTCGTAGACGATCACGGTGTGGTCGCCCTTGGCCTTGTCCATACCGTAGGCCAGAGCGGCCGCGGTCGGTTCGTTGATGATACGTTTTACGTCCAGGCCCGCGATGCGGCCGGCGTCTTTGGTCGCCTGGCGCTGGCTGTCGTTGAAATAGGCTGGAACCGTGATGACCGCCTCGGTCACCGCTTCGCCGAGGTAGTCTTCGGCGGTTTTCTTCATTTTCTTGAGGATTTCAGCCGAGATCTGTGGCGGTGCCATTTTCTGGCCGTTCACTTCAACCCAGGCGTCGCCGTTGTCAGCCTTGGCGATTTTGTAAGGCACCATCTTGATGTCTTTCTGAACGACTTCTTCGTCGAACTTGCGACCGATCAGACGCTTCACCGCGTACAGGGTGTTATGCGGATTGGTCACTGCCTGACGCTTGGCCGACTGGCCAACCAGAATTTCGCCATCATTGGCGTACGCGATGATCGACGGCGTGGTACGCGCGCCTTCAGCGTTCTCAATAACCTTGGCCTTGCCGTTTTCCAGCACGGAGACGCACGAGTTGGTGGTCCCCAGGTCGATGCCGATAATCTTGCCCATGTTAACTCTCCCGGAACTTGGATTTGGTTGCCGCAGCAGTGGTGGCTAACTGCGGTAGCACTTAAACGCTTGACTTATAGATGGGGCCGCTGCGCCCGATTTCAAGCCTGCTCATCAATAGAAGGCGAAACCGGTGCCGGTGCCTTGCTGACCACGACCATGGCCGGGCGCAGCAGACGGCCATTAAGCAGATAGCCCTTCTGGAAAACCTTCAGAACACTGTTTGGCTCGACGTCGGCACTTTCCTGCATCGCCATGGCCTGGTGATGCTCGGCGTTGAAGGGCTCGCCATGGGGATCAAGGGCTTCGAGCTGATAACGCTTGAGGGTGTCCTGGAACATTTTCAGGGTCAGCTCGATGCCTTCACGCATCGGACGGATGTTCTCGTCGTCCGGGTTGGACAACTCCAGGCCGCGCTCCAGGCTGTCGATAATCGGCAGCAGGTCGCCGGCAAAACGCTCCAGGGCGAATTTATGGGCCTTTTCTACATCTTGCTCGGCGCGACGGCGGACATTCTGCAGGTCGGCGGCTACACGCAACGCCTGATCCTGCGCACCGGCCAGCTGCTCCTCAAGCACTTGTACACGTGCCGCCAGGTCTTCACCGGAATCCTGGGAAGCCTGATTGGCGTCTAGATTTTGCGTGTCCTGCGTCTGTTCGTCAGCCATAGAGATTTCTCCTTTCAACTTCGTCCGCGAGCTCGACTCGCGCTTCTGCCCCGGTATATGGGGCCGGGTTTTCCAGCTTCAAGGGCCAACTGACGAATTAACCTTACAAAAAGCAGCTGCATAATCATTCCTCACGGCGCTAAGAAAATCACTTTCCCAAGCAAATCGAGCTAAGCGCGGGCATTGTCAGGCCGAAACAAAACACTGTATAAATAACCAGACCTAAAGCCTGGGAGCGGCCTTATGCTGGTGCACCTGTCCGTACACAACTACGCCATCGTCGAACATCTCGACCTCGAACTCGATCGAGGCATGAGCGTGATCACCGGTGAAACCGGCGCGGGCAAGTCGATCATGCTCGACGCCCTGGGCCTGACGCTGGGCGACCGCGCCGACAGCGGCGTGGTGCGCCCCGGAGCGGACAAGGCCGACATCCTGGCGACGTTCGACCTGGTCGACATCCCCGAGGCCAGCGCCTGGCTGGCCGAACGCGACCTGGACACCGACGGCCTGTGCATCCTGCGCCGGGTCATCACCGCCGAAGGCCGCTCCCGAGGCTACATCAACGGCACGCCCTGCCCCCTGGGCGATCTCAAAGCCCTCGGCGAACTGTTGATCGACATCCACAGCCAGCATGAACACCAATCCCTGCTCAAGACCGATACCCATCGTCGCCTGCTGGATGAGTACGCCGGCGCCACCGACCTGGCCCGGCAAGTCCAACTGGCCGCCCAACGCTGGCGCCAGACCCGACAGGAGCTCGATCGCCTTTCCAACTCCGGCGACGAACAGCGTGCCCGTCACCAGCTATTGAGCTACCAGCTCGAAGAACTGGAGAACCTGTCCCTGGGTGAAAATGAACTGGAAGAACTGGAACAGGAACACAAGAACCTGACCAACGCCGAAACCCTGCTGGGCATCTGCCGACAGGTGGTCGAACAATGCAGCGAGAGCGATTCGGGCAATGTGCTCAATGCCCTGACAGCCAGCCTGAACCGCCTCTCCAGCGTGAACAATTCGGTGGGCGCCCTGAACGAAGCGACCAACCTGCTGACGAGCGCGCAGATCCAGGTCGAGGAGGCCGTTGGGGAACTGAACCGCTTCCTTGATCATTTCGATGCCGACCCGGCCCGCCTGCAGTACCTGGAAGAGCGCCTGGACACCATCTATACACTGGCGCGCAAGCACCGCATCCAGCCAACCGACGTTGCCGAACTCCAACAGCGCCTGCTGGAAGAGCTGGAAACCCTGAACGCCAACGATGAATCCATCGAGCGCCTGGGGGACGAACTGGCTTCTTATGCCCGTCATTACCAGGAAAAGGCCAAGGAACTCAGTGAACTGCGGCGCCAGGCCGCGACAGGGCTGGCCAGTGCCGTGGAGCAGGAGATCCAGCGCCTGGGCATGCCGGGCGGACGCTTCACCATCGAATTGCGCCCCAACGCCGGTGACGAGCTCCAACCCAATGGGCTGGAACAGGTGGAACTGCTGGTCAGCGCCAACCCCGGACAACCGCTCAAGGGCCTGGCCAAAGTCGCCTCCGGCGGTGAGTTGTCGCGAATCAGCCTGGCCATCCAGGTCATCACCGCGCAAACCTCTCGGGTGCCAACACTGGTATTCGACGAAGTGGACGTGGGCATCGGTGGCCCAACCGCGGAAATTGTCGGCCAGTTGCTGCGCCGACTAGGGGAACGCGGCCAGGTGCTGACCGTCACTCACCTGCCCCAGGTCGCCGCCCAGGGACACCAGCACTTATTCGTGCACAAAGTGCGTGGCGAGGACGCGACTCGCACCGCCGTGTCCAAGCTCAACAAAAACGAGCGGGTGGAAGAAGTGGCGCGAATGCTCGGGGGTATCGACCTCACCAAGGAATCCCTGGCCCACGCGAAAAAAATGGTCGTTACTGCAAAAATCTGAGAGCGACAGAAAGCACGAAGGCGACCCTGGGGTCGCCTTCGTTCGTTTCGCGAACCTTAAATCCGCGCGACATGCTTACTTTTTCTTGCGTACGTACAGTACAAGATTGTGATCAACCATCTCGAAACCGTACTTCTCGACGATTGCTTTCTGCAGCCGCTCGATTTCTTCGTCGAAGAATTCGATGACTTCACTGGTCTCGACGTTGACCATATGGTCGTGATGCTTGCCATCGTCCAGTTCGAAGACCGCATGGCCTCCGTCGAAGTTGTGTCGCACCACAAGGCCAGCTGCCTCGAACTGGGTCAGAACACGGTAAACCGTGGCCAGACCGACGTCCTCGCCAGCCTCCATAAGCGCCTTGTAGACATCCTCGGCACTCATGTGGCGCTGCTCTGCGGAATCGAGCATTTGTAGAATCTTGACCCGTGGCAGGGTCACTTTGAGGCCGGCTTTGCGTAGTTCGCTATTTTCAACCATGGTCAGCTTTCTCGCGATGCTGCTTCGCAGCTTCTCTTAATGCGGGTATGATCGGCGTTTACGTTGTCCCAGCCAAGATAGTGGAAGTCGCCCACCGATGCAAAACACCAAGCTCTTGCTAACCAGTTTCACCTTTGTGGGACTGCTCGCACTCGCCGGTTGTTCATTCCCCGGGGTTTACAAAATCGACATCCAGCAGGGCAATGTCGTCACGCAGGACATGATAGACCAGTTACGCCCGGGAATGACCCGCCGGCAAGTACGGTTTATCATGGGTAACCCTCTGCTGACCGACACGTTCCATGCCGATCGCTGGGATTATCTGTACAGCTTGCAGCCAGGTGGCGGTGAGCGCCAACAGGAACGCATCAGCGTTATCTTCAACCCTGACGACCAACTTGTCAGCTTGTCGGGCGACTTCATGCCTGGGGTGAGCCGCGACGAGGCCATCATGGGCAAGGAAAGCGGCACCACCGTGACCGATCCGACCCAGAATGCCGAACAGCCGAAACCGGAAAAACCGGCCAAGCCAGGTTCGTTGCTGGACCAGATCCAGAAGGACGTGGACAAAGTCGAGACCGTACCGGTCCCGACACCAGAGCCTCTGGACACCTCGCCGCAATAAATTGCGACATGAAAAAACCCGGCATGCCGGGTTTTTTATTGCCTGCGATTCAGACCAAGTCATTGCTCCGATTGTCGCGCAAGGGCAGCCTTGGCCGCGCGCAGGCGACGAATTTCCTTCGGATCAGCCAACAACGGTCGATAAATCTCCAATCGATCCGCCGCTTGCACCACTTGATTAGCCGGATCGGCAACCACCTTGCCAAAAATCCCCACCGGGCACGTCGCCAGGTCCAGCTCCGGGAATGCATCGGCAATCCCCGAGCCCAGCAGTGCCGCGCGAACACTGGTACCTTCCTGCACCACGCACGTGCGCAGGACCTGACGGTCCACCGCGGCATACACCACTTCTATCTCAATCAACGCTTGAGCTCTGCATTCTGCTTGGCCCGCTGGCAGAACGCGTCAACCAGCGTATTGGCGGCTTGATTGAACAGCGGCCCCAACGTCGCCCGCACCAGCGGACCGGCGTAGTCGAACGACAGGTCCAGGCTGATCTTGCAGGCTTTTTCACCCAAAGGCTTGAACACCCAGACGCCGTGGAGCTGATTGAAGGGCCCCTCTTCCAGGTTCATTTCGATGGACTGCCCCGGCACCAGCGTATTACGCGTGACGAAGCGCTGGCTCAAGCCACTCTTGGCAATGTTGAGGCTGGCGCGCATCTGGGTTTCGGAGCTTTCCAGCACCTCGGCGGATGAGCACCACGGCAAGAACTCCGGGTAGCTCGCCACATCGTTGACCAGGTCATACAGCGCCTGCGCCGGGTAAGGCAGCAAGGCCGAGCGTTGAATATGTGTCGTCATGTAAGCGTCACTTCCAGAGCTGGGCGGCAAACACTACGAGAATGCCGATGGGCGCCACATAGCGCATCAAGAACAGGCTCAAGGCAAACAATACCGGGCTGCGCAGCGACAGTTCATCACGCACCGCTTCACGCCCCATGACCCATCCTGCAAACACCACGAAACACAAACCACCCAATGGCAGCATGATCCGTGATGTGAAGAAATCAATCACGCCGAAGAAATCCAGCCCTCCGGTCGCTCCCCACTGATAGAGATGGAACAGCCCACCTTCGTTCACGAAAAACTTCGCCTGCTTCCATATATTGAAGGAAAACACCGTACCCAGGCCGACAAACCAGCAAGTGAAAGCCAGCCAGAAAGTCACCCAGGCGCGGCTGATGCGGGTCCGCTCAACCAGGTAAGCCACCATGGGCTCCAACAGGGAAATGGCCGAACTCCAAGCCGCGATGGCCACCAGCACAAAAAACACCACGCCCATCACTTGGCCGAAAGCCATGCTGCCGAAGGCGAAGGGCAGGCTGACAAACATCAGCCCCGGCCCCTCGCTGGGGTTCAGACCTGCGGCGAACACAATCGGAAACAATGCCACACCCGCCAGCAGCGACACGAAAGTGTCCAGCAGCGCAACGCCAACGACGGTGCGCGTCAGCGAGGCGTTCTTGGGCATGTAGGCGCCGTAGATCATGATCGAGCCGACCCCGACGCTCAGGGAGAAAAACGCATGCCCCATGGCCGGCAGCAGGCCGTCCAGGACTTTCTCCGGCTGGAAGTCGAACATGAAATGCACGCCCTCCATGAAATGCCCGGTGGTCATGCTGTAGCCCAGCAGCACCAGGATCATCACGAACAGCAACGGCATCATGATCCGCAGGCTGCGCTCAAGCCCGGCCACCACGCCCCGGGCAATCACCACTGCCGAGAGGACCATGAAGATCGTGTGCCAAAGGGTCAGCCTCCAGGGATCGGCGATCACATTGCCGAAGTAGGCGCCCACCTGATCCGGCGTGGCCCCTTGGAAATCCCCACGCCCCATGTCGATGATGTAGTCCAGGGACCAGCCACCGACCACGCTATAGAAAGACAGGATCAACAGCGCCGTGATCATCCCGGCGAAGGCGCCCCACGACCACCTGGTCGAGTGTCCCGCTTCCACCGCCAGCACCTTCAGGGCATTGGCCGGGCTTTGCCGGGCCCGACGCCCGATCAGCGTCTCGGCCAGCATCACCGGTGCGCCGATCAGCGCGATGCACGCCAGGAACATCAATACGAAGGCACCGCCACCGTAGACGCCGACCATGTACGGAAACTTCCAGATACTACCCAGACCCACGGCAGAACCGGTCGCCGCGAGTATGAAGACCCAGCGGCTAGCCCAACTGCCGTGGACAGAAACCTTGTCTGTCGACATCGTGATCACGCCCAAGCGTTCAAAAAGAGGGCGCATTGTCCGGGATTCACTCAACGCGCTCAAGCACGCAGGTTCACCGTAGCCGACACGCTCGCAACTGCCTATAATGCCGCCCCTATGGCTAAACAGAAGAAACACCCCACAGGGACCATCGCGCAAAATAAAAAGGCGCGACACGATTACTTCATCGAACAGCGTTTCGAGGCTGGCATGGTCCTGGCCGGCTGGGAAGTAAAGAGCTTGCGTGCCGGCAAGGCACAGTTGGTCGACAGCTATGTACTGCTCAAGGACGGCGAGGCCTGGCTGCTGGGCAGTCATATCACGCCGCTGACCACCGCCAGCACCCACGTGATTGCCGACCCGGTGCGCTCGCGCAAGCTGCTGCTCAACAAGCGCGAGCTGGAAAAGCTCTTCGCCTCCGTGCAGCAGAAGGGCTACACCTGCGTCTGCACGTCGTTGTACTGGAGCAAGCACCTGATCAAGTGCGAAATTGCCCTGGGCAAGGGCAAGAAGGAGTACGACAAGCGCGATACCGAGCGCGAACGCGACGCCGGCCGCGAGCTGCAGCGCGCGGTGCGCAACAAGGGCAAGGAAGACTGATTCTTTCGCCGTTGAGAGCGCATTCGCGAGCAAGCCCGCTCCCACATTGGATTTTTTGCGAACACAGAATATGTGCACAGCAGTGATCCGGTGTGGGAGCGGGCTTGCTCGCGAATGCAGAAGCCCAATCACCACCGAACTCGCGACCTATATCCCTTTACGCCGCTCCGCCCGCGCCACCCGCTGCACTTCCTGACGCACCTCTTCCAAGACTTCCTGCACATACAAGATATGTCGGCTGGACACTTCCCGCGCCTGCTCGGCATGCCCGTCCATAATGGCTTGGTACAATTCCCGGTGCTGGCTGATCAGCATGTCGCGGGTTTCACTGCGCTGCTTGTACATGCCGCCGATGTTGGTGACGACGTTGCGCTTGAGCAGATCGAACAAGCCGCGAATGGTATGCAGCAAGACTGCGTTATGACTGGCCTCGGCGATCGCCAGATGGAACCGGGCATCTGCCGCGCCCTCCTCCGCCCGGCTGACCTCATCGTGGCGCGAATAACAATCCTGCAGCTCGTCGAAGGCTGCCGTCAGCCGCTCGCGATCCACATCCGTGGCCCGTTGTGCCGCGTAATACGCACAGGACGCCTCCAGGGTGTGGCGGAACTCCAGCAAGTCACGTTGCGCTTCAGGATTGCTTTCCAGCAGTTGCAGCAGCGGATCGCTGAATGTCGAGCCCAGTGACTCGACGACATAGTTACCACCGCCCTGGCGACTGACGAGCAAGCCCTTGGCGGCCAGTTTCTGGATCGCCTCGCGCAACGAAGGACGTGACACGCCGAACTGTTCGGCCAGGGTCCGTTCGGCCGGCAGGCGCTCGCCGGACTTCAGCGTGCCCTCAAGGATCATGCCTTCAAGCCGCTCGACAATATCGTCAGACAAACGGCGCTGACGAATCTGATCAAACCCCATAACTCAATTCTCCACGATCCCGACAGCTCGCCGGGCTCTCTATTCTGGCCCATCCGGGCCGTGCCCACACCCACCAAAAACCATTTGTCCGAACGGATCAGATGCCGTCTGCCACCACTTATTCGACGAAAGTTTCAGGGCGGCAAATTGACACACGACAACCAAGGCTTTTACCCTAGCCAACAGCGCTTGTAAATTGGTATTACCAATTAACCATGTCCGCTGATCAGTGCCTGACCAACAACAATTAGGGGCCCACCCATGATGCAAACCTGGCAACAGCTCTACAGCCCGCTCGGCAGCCTCGGCTTGTCCGCACTCGCGGCCGTTATTCCCATCGTATTTTTCTTCCTGGCCCTGGCGGTGTTTCGCCTCAAGGGGCATGTGGCCGGCAGCATCACCTTGGCCCTGGCGATTGCCGTGGCGATTTTCGCGTTCAACATGCCCGCAGACATGGCCTTCGCCGCCGCCGGCTATGGCTTTGCCTACGGCCTGTGGCCCATCGCCTGGATCATCGTCGCCGCGGTGTTTCTCTACAAACTGACCGTCAAGAGCGGCCAGTTCGAGGTGATTCGCAGCTCGGTGCTGTCGATTACCGATGACCAACGCCTGCAAGTGCTGCTGATCGGTTTCTGCTTCGGCGCGTTCCTGGAAGGTGCCGCCGGCTTCGGTGCACCGGTGGCGATCACCGCCGCGCTACTGGTCGGCCTGGGCTTCAACCCCCTGTACGCCGCGGGCCTGTGCCTGATCGCCAACACCGCCCCGGTGGCGTTCGGCGCCCTGGGCATTCCGATCATCGTGGCCGGCCAGGTCACTGGGATCGATGCCTTCAAGATTGGCGCCATGACCGGTCGCCAACTGCCCCTGTTGTCGCTGTTCGTGCCGTTCTGGCTGGTGTTCATGATGGACGGCCTGCGCGGCGTGCGGGAAACCTGGCCAGCAGCGCTGGTAGCCGGCTTGAGTTTCGCCATCACCCAGTACTTCACCTCCAACTTCATCGGCCCGGAACTGCCGGACATCACCTCGGCCCTGGCCAGCCTGATTTCCCTGACCCTGTTCCTGAAAGTCTGGCAGCCCAAGCGCACCGCTGGCGCCCAGATTGCCGGCGCGACTTCCAGCGCAACGGTCACCGCCAGCGTCGGCGGTTTCGGCCAGCCGCGCAGCACCGTGGCTTCGCCCTACAGCCTGGGGGAAATCATCAAGGCCTGGTCGCCGTTCCTGATCCTGACCGTGCTGGTGACGATCTGGACCCTCAAGCCGTTCAAGGCCATGTTCGCCGCGGGCGGCTCGATGTACGGCTGGGTGTTCAACTTCGCCATCCCGCACCTGGACCAGATGGTGATCAAGGTCGCGCCCATCGTGATCAACCCCACCGCCATCCCTGCGGTGTTCAAGCTTGATCCGATTTCCGCCACCGGCACGGCGATTTTCTTCTCCGCGTTGATCTCGATGCTGGTACTGAAAATCAACCTCAAGACTGGTCTTACCACTTTTAAAGAGACGCTTTTCGAGCTGCGCTGGCCGATCCTGTCCATCGGCATGGTCCTGGCCTTCGCCTTTGTCACCAACTACTCGGGCATGTCGTCGACCATGGCCCTGGTGCTGGCCGGCACGGGCGCAGCGTTCCCGTTCTTCTCGCCATTCCTGGGTTGGCTGGGCGTGTTCCTGACCGGTTCCGATACCTCATCCAACGCGCTGTTCAGCTCGCTGCAAGCTACCACCGCGCACCAGATCGGCGTCAACGACACCCTGCTCGTCGCGGCCAACACCAGTGGCGGCGTGACCGGCAAGATGATTTCGCCACAATCGATCGCGGTGGCCTGCGCGGCGACCGGGCTGGTAGGCAAGGAATCGGATCTGTTCCGTTTCACCCTCAAACACAGCCTATTCTTTGCAACGATTGTCGGTCTGATCACGTTGGCCCAAGCCTACTGGTTTACCGGCATGCTGGTTCATTAAGTCCTACACGCAATACTGGAAAAACCGACGCCGAACCGTGATTTCGGCGTCTGCTATTCACAACCGGGTCTGCAAGGCTGCTGAAAGATTTCCTGGCTATATTCAGCAGCCTCAGCGGACGGATAACCGGGACCACCCGGAGACACGCCTGATGAGCGAGCTTTTTTACAACGCCGTACCGAACGCGACCCGTGTCGCCCCGCCCTTGCCCGAACCTCGGCAGTACCCCAGCGAGAAGCCGCGTCGGGTCTACCTGTTCGGCACGTGCGTGGTGGACCTGTTCTATCCCGAAGCCGGGATGGATGCGATTCATCTGCTGGAGCGCGAAGGGATCCGGGTGGATTACCCGCAAGGGCAAAGTTGCTGCGGACAACCGGCCTACACCTCGGGGTACACCGAGCAGGCACGGACGGTGGCACGGGCGCAACTGGCCCTGTTCGCCGAAGACTATCCGGTGGTGGTGCCCTCGGGTTCCTGCGCCGGCATGCTGCGCGAGCATTACGCCGACCTGTTCAAGGACGAGCCGGAAACCCTCAAACAGGTGCAGGCCCTGGCGGCCCGGACCTATGAACTGGCCGAGTTCCTGTTGTTGGTCTGCAAGGTGCAGTTGAACGACGGCGGCGAGCCGATGAAGGTCGCGCTGCATACGTCTTGCTCGGCACGGCGTGAGATGAATACCCACTTGCACGGCCGCGCGTTGTTGGCGCAGTTGCGTAACGTGGAGCGAGTCGAACACAGCCACGAAAGCGAGTGCTGTGGGTTTGGTGGGACATTCAGCGTACGCATGCCGGATATTTCCGGCGCGATGGTGGCCGACAAGACCCGGGCGCTGAAGGAATCCGGCGCACATCAGGTCGTCAGCGCCGACTGCGGTTGCTTGATGAACATCAACGGCGCATTGGAAAAACAGCAGGAGGCGTTGCGCGGCAAGCATCTGGCAAGCTTCCTCTGGCAGCGTACCGGAGGTGCCGCATGAGCACGCCAACGCTGATCCCGACCGTTGAAGTACCGGTTGAGGCGCAGGGAGATTTTCGTGCCCGAGCCCACAAGGCCCTGGACGACACGCAACTGCGAAACAACTTCCGCAGCGCGATGGATTCACTGATGACCAAGCGGGCAGCGTCCTTCAGCGATGCCCACGAAAGAGAACACCTGCGGGTGCTGGGCAATGCGGTCCGCGCCCGTGCGTTATCCAAGCTGCCCGACCTGCTCGAGCGACTGGAAACCAACCTGACCCGCAACGGTGTGAACGTGCATTGGGCGGAAACGGTGGACGAAGCCAATGGCATCGTCCTCTCGATCATCCGCGCTCACGAGGCGCGGCAAGTGATCAAGGGCAAATCGATGGTCAGCGAAGAGATGGAGATGAACCATTTCCTCGAGGCTCGGGACATTGAATGTCTCGAATCCGACATGGGGGAATACATCGTCCAGCTCGACCACGAGAAGCCTTCACACATCATTATGCCGGCGATCCACAAGAATGCCGGTCAGGTCGCGTCCTTGTTCCACGACAAACTCGGCGTGGAGTACACCAAGGACGTCGACCAACTCATTCAGATCGGCCGCAAGGTATTGCGGCAGAAATTCTTCGAAGCCGACATCGGCGTCTCCGGCGTCAACTTCGCCGTTGCCGAAACCGGCACGCTGCTGCTGGTGGAAAACGAAGGCAATGGGCGGATGTCCACCACCGTGCCGCCGGTGCACATCGCCGTGACCGGCATCGAAAAAGTGGTGGAGAACCTGCGCGATGTCGTGCCACTGCTCTCGCTGCTGACTCGCTCGGCCCTCGGCCAGCCCATCACGACCTACGTCAACATGATCTCCGGGCCACGCAAGGCCGATGAGCTGGACGGTCCCCAGGAGGTCCACCTGGTCCTGCTCGATAACGGTCGCAGCCAGGCGTTTGCCGACAGCGAACTGCGCCAGACGCTGAACTGCATTCGCTGCGGCGCCTGTATGAATCATTGCCCGGTCTATACCCGAATCGGCGGCCATGCCTACGGCGAGGTGTACCCGGGACCTATCGGAAAAATCATCACGCCGCACATGGTCGGCCTGGCCAAGGTGCCGGACCACCCGAGCGCCTCTTCGCTGTGCGGGGCCTGCGGTGAAGTGTGTCCGGTGAAGATTCCGATCCCCGCGCTGCTGCGGCGGCTGCGGGAAGAAAACGTCAAGGCGCCGGACAGCCCGAACCCGGTGATGCGCGGCCAGGGCAGCAAATACTCGCCCAAGGAGCGTTTCATCTGGAATGCCTGGGCCTGGCTCAACAGCTCGCCGCGGCTGTACCGACTGTTCGGGTTCCTCGCCACGCGCCTGCGCGCCCTGACACCCAAAAACGTCGGCCCATGGACCCAGAACCACAGCGCCCCCCAACCCGCCGCCCGCTCATTGCATGACCTGGCCCGCGAACACCTGAACCAGCAGGGAGACCGCCGATGAGCGCCAAGAACAATATCCTCGCCAAGCTGCGTAAAAGCCTGACGGGCGCCACACCCGTTACCGACAACTTCGATGTCGAACTGGTGACGCAAACCTATCGCTACGCGCCGGAGGAACGCATTCCCCAGTTGCGCAAGCTGATGGAAGCGGTCCACACGGAAATCCATCTGACGTCCGAGGACGGCTGGCCGGCCCTGCTCGCGCAATTACTGCGCGACCGTCAATTGCCGAGCCTGCTCATCGCCCCGACCACCGCACACGGGAAAAAAATCGCACAGTTCTGGGCGAACAATCCGGACCTGCCAACCCTCAAGGCTTACGACCGCCCCATTGAGGAATGGAAAGCCGAGTTGTTCAACGACACCCCGGCCAGCCTCACCGGAACCCTCGGCGCCATCGCCGCCACCGGCAGTCTGATTCTCTGGCCAACGCGGGAAGAGCCGCGACTGATGAGCCTGGTACCGCCGGTGCATTTCGCCCTGCTCAAGGCCAGCGAGATCCGCGACAACTTTTATGAAGTGCAACAGGAGTTCGAATGGGCCCAAGGCATGCCCACCAATGCCCTGCTGGTGTCCGGCCCGTCGAAAACCGCCGACATCGAACAAGTCCTGGCTTATGGCGCCCATGGTCCGAAGGATCTGGTGGTCTTGATTCTGGAGGACCAATGACCCTTCCAGCCCCTTTCCTGCGTGACGTCCAACAGCTGATCCCACAAAAACGTCGTTTCGACGACCCCTTGTCGACCTTGGCCTTCGGCACCGACGCCAGTTTCTATCGGCTGATTCCGAAACTGGTGGTACGCGTCGAGTCCGAAGATGAAGTGATTGCCCTGCTGAAACTGGCCCAACGGGACCAGGTCCCGGTCACGTTCCGCGCCGCCGGCACCAGCCTGTCCGGCCAAGCCATCAGCGACTCGGTACTGATTGTGCTGGGGGATAACTGGAACGGTCGCGAGATTCGCGAGCAAGGCACGCAGATTCGTTTGCAACCCGGCGTGATCGGCGCCCAGGCCAACGCCTGGCTGGCTCCGTTCGGGCGCAAGATCGGCCCAGACCCGGCGTCGATCAACGCCTGCAAGATCGGCGGCATCGTCGCCAACAACGCCAGCGGCATGTGCTGCGGCACCGCGCAGAACACCTATCACACCCTGGCCGGTATCCGCCTGGTACTGGCCGATGGCACACGCCTGGACACAGAAGACGACAACAGCGTGGCGGCTTTTCGTACAAGCCATGGAGAACTGCTGGAACGCCTGGCCACCCTCGGTCGCGAAACCCGCGCCAACACCGAATTGGCCGCTCGAATTCGCCACAAATACCGTCTGAAAAATACCACCGGCCTGTCACTCAATGCCCTGGTGGATTTCGACGAGCCTGTGGATATCTTGAGCCACCTGTTGGTGGGCTCCGAAGGCACCCTCGGCTTCATCAGTGCGGTGACCTACAACACCGTCATCGACCATCCGAACAAGGCTTCGGCGCTGATCGTATTCCCGGATGTGGAAACCTGCTGCAACGCCGTCACCGTGCTGAAAAGCCAGCCGGTATCGGCCGTGGAACTGCTGGATCGCCGCAGCCTGCGCTCGGTGCAGGACAAACCGGGCATGCCGGATTTCGTACAGCATCTGTCGATTAATGCCTGCGCCTTGCTGATCGAATCCCGCGCGGCTTCTTCGTCGTTACTACAGGAACAGCTGGCCCGGATCATGACCTCCCTGGCCGGCTTCCCGGTGGAAAAACAGGTCGACTTTACCGAAGACCCACGGGAAAACGCCCGGCTCTGGGCGATCCGCAAAGACACCTTTCCAGCCGTGGGGGCGGTACGCAAAACCGGGACTACGGTGATCATCGAAGACGTGACCTTTCCGGTGGAACAACTGGCCCTCGGCGTGAACCGCCTGATCGAGTTGTTCGACAAACATCACTACGACGAAGCGATCCTTTTCGGACACGCGCTGGAAGGCAATCTGCACTTCGTCTTCACCCAGGGCTTCAACAGCGCCGAAGAAGTCGCACGCTACCAGGCGTTCATGGATGACGTGGCGCACTTGGTAGCAGTGGAGTTCGGCGGCTCGCTGAAAGCCGAACACGGCACCGGGCGCAACATGGCGCCGTTCGTCGAGCTGGAATGGGGCAGTGATGCCTACCAGTTGATGTGGCAGCTCAAACGGCTGCTCGACCCCAATGGCATCCTCAACCCGGACGTGGTGCTCAGCGAAGATCCGCAGATCCACCTCAAGCACCTCAAGCCCCTGCCGGCCGCCGATGAGATCGTGGACAAGTGCATCGAATGCGGCTTCTGCGAGCCAGTGTGCCCGTCCAAAGACCTGACCTTGAGCCCGCGCCAACGCATCGTCATCTGGCGGGATATCCAGGCGAAAAAACGCGCCGGCACGAACACCACCGAACTGGAGCGTGCCTACCAATACCAGGGCATCGACACCTGCGCCGCCACGGGCCTGTGTGCGCAACGTTGCCCGGTAGGCATCAATACTGGCGAGCTGGTGAAAAAACTGCGCAGCCGTGACGCAACGAAGACGAAAACCGCTAACTGGATTGAGGGAAATTTCGCCACCACGCTGCAAGGCGCACGCTTTGCCCTGCACGTCGCCAACGGTGCGCGCATGCTGCTGGGCGCCCCCCGCCTGGCAAAACTGTCGGCCTCGTTGACGCGCCTGTCCATGGGCCAGGTGCCGCAATGGACCAGCGCCATGCCGCAGCCGGAAAAGGCCATCCGTTTCAGCCCCACCGTGCCGGACGAACGCCCGAGAGTGGTGTACCTGGCGGCTTGCGTGTCGCGGGTCATGGGCCCGACGGCGGCGGACAAGGAGCAGATGTCGCTGTACGACAAGACCCGCGGCCTGCTGGAAAAGGCCGGCTACCAGGTGGTTTTTCCAGACAATGTGGACAGCCTCTGCTGCGGCCAGCCCTTTGCCTCCAAAGGCTACACAGAACAGGCCGAGCACAAGCGCCAGGAACTGATCGGTGCCTTGCTGCATGCCAGTCGCGGCGGGCTCGACCCCATCTACTGCGACACCAGCCCCTGCACACTACGGTTGGTCCAGGACCTTGGTGACGTGCGCCTGGATCTGTACGACCCGGTACGCTTCATCCGTACCCATTTGATGGAGCGTCTCGACTTCATCCCCCAGGAGGCGCCCATCGCCGTGCACGTCACCTGCAGCACGCAGCACCTCGGCGAAAGCCAGGCGCTGATCGACCTGGCGCGCAAGTGCAGTAAAAACGTGGTCATCCCCGAAGGCATCCATTGTTGCGGTTTCGCCGGCGACAAGGGCTTCACCACGCCGGAGCTCAACGCCCACTCACTGCGAACCCTCAAGGACGCGGTTCAATACTGCACCGAGGGCATTTCCACCAGCCGTACGTGTGAGATCGGTCTGGCGCGTCATGGCAAAATCGACTACCACGGATTGGTGTATCTGGTGGACCGGGTGACCCACCCCAAAGCCGCCACCAAGGAAGGGGCTCTTCCGGCATCAGGTTAAAAAATCGAATTCCTGCGCTTCGTTGTAGTCACTTGAATAGGCCCGGTTCCGCTGGGCCATCTACCGACTCGGCCCGGCCGCGACTGTCCAGCGGCACCGAGACCATACGTTTAAGGAGATACACATGAAGCGCACCGCACTTGCTGGCTTGTTCATTTCCGCTGCGATGTTGGCCTCTCCGGTGTTTGCAGGAAGCCAGGATGACCTTTGCAAAATCAATCTGCAGAAGATCAGCGACGCCAAAGTCAGCACCGAGCAAATGAGCGAAGGTCTGAAGACCGACATCGACGCCACCGTTGGACAAGCCAAGGCTGAGCATGCCAAAGGCACCAAAGAAGGCACCGAAAATTGCATCTCGTTGACCAATCAGGCCATCCAGAAGCTACAGAACAACACCAAAGGCGGCCAGTAACACCGCAGTTGGCCAACCTTCGGGTTGGCCTAAGACCCGGATTGGCGTACACTGCACATGCCTGCCGCTCCAACAGCTTCATGGAGCGACAGGTTCGGGGCCGTTTAGGATTCGACGCCGGTTGCGAAACTTTAGGTGCATGCCGAGTTGGTAACAGAACTCGTAAATCCACTGTTGCAACTTCTATAGTTGCCAATGACGAAAACTACGGCCAGGAATTCGCTATCGCTGCGTAAGCAGCCTTAGATCCTGAGCTTCTGGTACCTTCGGGTCCAGCAATCATTAGGGGATGTCCGTAAACCCAAAGTGATTGTCATATAGAACGGAATCGCCGTGCAGTACGTTGTGGACGAAGCGGCTAAAACTTACACAACTCGCCCAAAGCACCCTGCCCGTCGGGTCGCTGAGGGTTAACTTAATAGACACGGCTACGCATGTAGTACCGACAGCAGAGTACTGGCGGACGGGGGTTCAAATCCCCCCGGCTCCACCACTTCATCATCTAAAGACGTCCACGGACGTCTTTTTTTGTGCCTGAAACCCAGTAAATACGGGGGTTTCAGCGCCACTGGGCTCCATAGCACTTCACGCTGATCCATTTTGAAATGTATTCCAAGGCGTATTCCAAGCCCATGGCTGGTAAATTTTGGAATACACGAACAGCGTTGGAGTACCCATGGGCGCCCAAGCCACACGCCTTTCAGACCTGAAAATCAGAGCCACCAAACCCAAAGCCAAGGACTACATACTGACCGACGGCAACGGCCTCCAACTGCGAGTCCGTACCAATGGTTCGAGGCTATGGAATTTCAACTACGTCCATCCCGTGACGAAAAAACGGATCAACATGGGACTGGGAACATTCCCTGAGCTCAGCCTGGCTCAAGCGCGAAAACGCACCGTTGAAGCCAGGGAATTGGTCGCCCAGGGATTGGACCCGAAAGAGCAGCGCGATGCAGATCGCCAAGCGAAGAAAGCCGCGACAGAGCACACCTTTCAAAACGTGGCGACGGCCTGGTTTGAACTGAAGAAAGATTCCGTAACAACCGCCTACGCTGAAGACATTTGGCGCTCGCTCACGCTGCACATCTTCCCGGATTTACACGCGAACCCAATTTCCGAAATCAGCGCTCCCCAGGTCATCAAGCTGCTTAAGCCACTTGAGACCAAAGGCAGCTTGGAAACGGTCAAGCGCCTGACCCAACGCCTCAACGAAATCATGACTTACGGGGTGAACTACGGACTCATTCATGCCAACCCCCTGAGCGGAATTCGATCAGTCTTCAAAAAACCAAAGAAGAAAAACATGCCGGCATTGCCCCCCGATGAGCTCAATGAACTCATGGTGGCGATTGCCAACGCCAGCATCAAAAGAACCACCCGGTGTCTCATCGAGTGGCAACTCCACACGATGACTCGGCCAGCAGAAGCTGCGACCACCCGATGGGCTGACATCGACTTCAAGAAGAAGATCTGGACGATCCCAGCGGAGCGCATGAAGAAACGTCGCACACACATCATCCCGCTCACGGAGCAATCTTTGGCGCTCCTGGAGGCCATCAAGCCCTACAGCGGACACCGGGAGTACGTGTTTCCCGCCGACCGTAATCCTCGCACCCATTGCAACAGCCAGACCGCGAACATGGCGTTGAAACGGATGGGCTTCGAAGGGCGCCTGGTCAGTCATGGAATGCGCTCGATGGCGAGCACCATCCTCAATGAAAAGGGTTGGGACCCAGAGCTAATCGAAGTTGCGCTTGCCCACGTCGATAAGGACGAGGTACGTAGCGCCTATAACCGAGCGGACTACATTGAGCGCAGACGGCCGATGATGCAGTGGTGGAGTGAACACATCCAGGGAGCAGCTACCGGCAATCTCTCGGTATCAGCAACCATCGAAAGCAGTGATCGGAAAGTCGTCGCCATACGCTGATGAAGGACTGTCATCGGCGATATGGAACAGCGATAAATCCGGTGGTGATGCAAATCGTATTGTCGAGTTACACGAAGGTTGATCCGCGATGAGATGCAGAGGAACGGGCCGTCGTGGCCCATACCTCGGAGTCATCTCATGGCAGACCTACGCACTCACCAGAACTCACAAGACCAAGATGCTCTGAGCGCTACCTTGACGGCGCTCATGCTCGATCAGCGCCTTACCCCGTTGGAGCGCAATGGCTGGCAGGTCCTGCGCATGCTTCGCACCGCTGATGGCCTCAGTCCGCTCGTGAACATGGGGCAGCTGCGCCGCTACCTCACGTGTACTCCCTGCGGGCAGCGAGCGGGCGCTGCCACGGCTTGGCGCGCTTTAGCGGTACTGCGGCTTACAGGATGGATCAGCTTCGTAAGGCAACATTGCGATCTCCTGACTGGCAATGTTCAAAGCGTGCTGTATCGAGTCAACGAGCGCGCCCTAAGCTTCCATGAAGCTTGTGCTCTCGACGACAGCCTGGAGGAGCTTATGGCTACCTGCATCGGCCATGAAAACAAACAAATCAAGCATCTTGCCGAGCACGTTCTGGCGACTTCTGAGCAGACGCCTGAACATCCCCCCATTGCCATTCGGGAGCAACGGAACAAAGACGATGAACCACCGCCCTCCGCGCCATCGCGAAAGCGTTCTAGGTTCAACCGAACATCCGCACCTACTGCTTCCGCAAACAGATCGACCGTTACACAGCAGACCAAACAGACCCGCCAGATACCTCAAGAGCAACACCGTACGTATAAGACGTATTTATACAAAAAAGAACGTACGTACCGCGCGCATACGCGTGAGGAAAGCGATTCACCATCAGCGCTCTTGGCGTTGCCGCCATGCCTGGCCAGCGCCAAAGCAGACCAGCAACGAGACGTGCTGGCGGCCTTGAAACGGTTGCCGTCACACCATCGCCAGGACGTGCTGGACGAACTACAGGCACGCAGCCAAAGCGGCACAGTACGCAATGTCGTCGCCTATTTCTTCGCCCTAGCGAAGCGTGTGTTGGCCGGCGAGTTTCACTTGTGGGCCGGCCGCAAAAAACAGAATCAAGCTGGCGACCCAGTTGCAATGCCGCCCGCACCCCGCGTTCGCACAGAAGCGCTCAAGAAGCCACCAGAGCGCTCGGCATGGCGCGAAATTGGCCGGCCACACATTGCCAACATGCGAGAAATCCTGGCCGGTCCTAGGGGCGCTGGAGACTTGGCGGCACAGGTGATGAAAGACAAAGGGTGGCAGGCGTGTCCTGCATAGGGCGGACTTCAACGCCTGTAAACTCATGATCCCCGGTGCTACTACCCAATATCTGGTAACACTCGATAGCCAGTTTTTGGATTGACAGCAAATGTTCGTGGGAGCACTTTCACGAGTGCATATCAGCCGTCAGGATCATCAAGACGGCGCTGCGGTTTTCCGCAGGATCCGCCCAATGACCGCATCGCTTCCGGCAGCGCGGACAGTCGACTTGAGTGTCGAAGGAAGCAAGCTATCCCATCCCACCCACGACGGGCCTCCCCCGTCCTGGGGCAGGCCTTTCTTTGTTTTTGGAGGCCTTAATGAAAAATCGACTGGCAATGTATAGAGCCCTGAAGGCTATCAACGTGCCTGAGCAGCAAATCGAAGCAGTTATCCAAGCCATGGACTCTGATGTGCATTTATCCTCTGCAGGTAAATCCGATCCCGACGCAGCGCAGTTTCGGGCAGAGCTATCCCGGTTTGGGGTAAGTCTCCTGATGAATATCGGCGTGATGCTCTCCGTCGCGACGGCGATTCTCTTCGCCGCGGTCGCGTTTACTCATTAACGAGACCACCTTTTTCGCTGGTATCAGGAGCCACCTGTTCTAGAACAGGTGGTTTTTTCTTGGGTGCAAGTCACTTGATTGCACAGACCGTAAAGACATTTGGCCAAGGGCACCTATCGGCCAAAAGTGGCACTCGTCAGAGGGTCTATAGACCGTCAAGGTCGCGAACTTTTTCTTGGATAAGATCTTTGCGCCAGCACAAGCATAAAGCCCATTTTTTACGAGCGGAAGACTCCGCCACTGCCGTCAAATTTGACTAAGAGATCATGAATTCTGCCTACCTCATCAACAATTGGCTGAATCTCGTATCGCTCACCTAAAACTTGAAATATACCTTCCTTCAAGTAGTAAGCCCTGAAGATGTGATGCGGTACGTCCGAGTCTTCAGGCTCAGAAAGAATAAGGCTAGGAAAAATGTATCCGACTATCCCCTCTTGAAGATAAAGATCAAGCCGCTCGTCAAAGTGCTCGATCGAGTTTCTTAACGCCCTATTCATCAGCGGGCTGTCGTCTTTTACACCAAAGACCTTCGACAGGTACTGTCCGCGATCCCTGTGAATGGTCTTCTTGTCCGTTCCCTTTACACCATCACGCGACGGGAAGAAATATCGCGATATAGCTCCAGACTGGTTGACGACGTTATGCAAGCAGTCCAGTAATAAGTCCTTCTTTTCTTGCGGATCAATCTCCCGAATTGAGATCTTCTCGATGATTTTTTCTGCAATGCTGCACGACTGGAGTGCAGAGGTCGTATTGAAGAGCATCGATTGAATGTAGAACGCCTCGTACGGCGTCCAGATACTAAATGCCCCGTTCTCCATCCCTCATATCCCTCTATTCATGTTCAAAATTTAGCAGTTCATATACCGAAGAATAGTGCCTAGAGGCGCCGCTGGGTCAATCAAAGTCTCCTTCGGGTCGTTTTCTGCCCCTCGCGACAGGCAGAAATCGGCCAGAAGCGGTCCTACGCTGACTACAAAATACGGAGCGATTCAGTGTTCTGCATATCGCATAACGAAGCTCACGAAAAGGATGGCTGATTCAAGGGGACCAGTGTGCCAAGGGTGGGGGCGGCTGGCTGTTTATGCAACGCTTTCTTAGTGCTCTCCATATCCTTTATAGACTAGGTAGGCGGCTATCGTGTTGCATACGACATTTATGGAAATGAACCGAACCACATGTTGGGTCGCCATCAGCACAACACCGACAATTAGAGGATGTACCTCTCCCTTAACGCTTATATTTTCGGCCAATTCAACGACAGGTGATCCGCTGAAGCCTCGATAGTCGTGCTCCTTCCAATTCACTTCGGTCAGGCAGTATTGATTCGGAAATAGTCCATCGGCAGAGAGCTTTCCATAAAACCCTCTTGGTTGGATTCGTATTTGCCCGGCATCATAGTCAACTTCTGTTGCACAGTTCGGATGATTGTGAATTGGGTATCCGACAGTGCGCAAATTACTACCGCGAGCAAGCGCTAACTTTAATAGATTATCCACGTCATCTTGGTGTTGTAATGGCAACGCGCGCTCACGTAACGCTACATATTCTTCAGCGCTACTTTCTTCAGAAACTACGTATATGGCGACGTCTTCGATGTCGTTATCACAGCCATCGTCAACAGCTGTCTGTAAGACATGGCTAAATAATACGGACTTGTTCCCGCCAGGGATAACTGGGACCATCAAACTGGTTTCGGAGTTATCTGGCAAAATATCTTTAATGCAATGTCTTGCGGTAACGTAAAATACCGGATCGAATGGTGGGAAGGTTACGAAAAAGCCGGTGCCATTAAGCCCTGGGTACGACTCAAGCCCTTTGTACACAAGAATATTAGGGGAGATGCTTTTGTAGGGCATGTATGCAGAAGTGCTCATGAATATCTCATTAAAAACAGCAGTGCTAGTTAAGTCTAAATTGACATCCTTCGCCTCTAGGGCAGATAGCTTTTGTGGGGGTCAAAATATAAAAATTCACTATAATTACCTGGCTTGATTTATCTCAAATCGGGTGTGGCACTCGGTACACTCATAGGTGTGGGTATGTTCTGACACTGTACCGTCAGCCCGAACATGACCGGGTGAGCGCATTTCATTTCTTGGAATATTTCGGAGGCCACCTCGGCAAATAGGACAAAACTGGATGTCCGGTTGTTGGCCCGGTATGTTCGCCATTCTATTTCCTCCATATGACAGTCTGTATTTATTGAGCTTGCGCTTAACATATGTTCGATCCCGAATAGCAATAATAGCTAATTGATATCATCCAATCTAGTGCCGACCAAACTAATTTGATGGTCAGCAACCATGAATTCGAGCCCCTTCCACAGAGGAGTAGTTCAAATCGATGGCCAAAAGCACACAGCGGGTCGTTATGGAGCCCGTGCGGTCTTTCTCGTTTGATGTCTTTCCAGCGGAAGCGCCTCTTTGGACTGATATCGATGGAATGAATAGCTCACGCCAAGTGAAACTCTGGTGGTAGATCGCCTTTCGAGTCGAAACTACGGCAGACGGGAATGTCAGCTTTGGGTCAATTCTGTTGAAAAAGTCGGTTCTCTCGAATTGCCCGGAAGCTGAACGGTGAAGGAGCCTGTTTTTCGCGCGGCTACGTGAAATCTGTGTCCGAAGGGCTGTGCGGCCATTTAAGATTTCAATCTCATGCACTTACTTTTCTGCCCTGAGAATCACGTCCGACTTTTTCAACAGAATCGGTCGATAGCTGTCATTGTCAGAATACCGAGGGAAGGGCCTCTCAACGCCAATCAGGTTATGGAATCACGCTTCATGTAACCCCATATACGGAGCGTACCCTCCTTAATTGAATATCTGATACCGCACTTGCGAAGCGTCGTCTCCAACCACACTGACGACAACGCCTTGAGCTCCAGCCACTCGATTTCAGCGACCGGATGGATGTGGAAGTGCCAATCGGCGTCCCATTCCAGAACATGGCTTGGAGGAGCCAACACGCTCCGTAGCCTAAACTGAGGCTCCATCTCCGGGGAATTGAGCATCGAGTTGATCAGCTCAACCCCTTTGGTGTTATTCATCACTGGAACCAGCTCACCCGCACCCAAAAGCTTTGTAACTTTGGCGCGAGAAGCGTCATCCAGGCCTTGGAGCTGATGCATGAGTACTCCAGATCGGCGCAGAAAATAACATCCAAGCAGGCTGGATAATCTTGCTGAAGGCGCCTATCGGCCAGGAGCGGTCATTTGCGACCAGATTCTTACCCGTCAAGAAAGCTGGTCGTACCGGAATGCACATCCAGTAAGTACGTGGGTTGGTTGATAATCTCCGCTCCAGCCTCGACTGCGACCGCGCTCAGAGATCAGATGTAGGTTCTTTCTGGCCCGCGACGACACCACATACATGAGCTTCTTAGCTGTCTCGGCCTGGTTCGGATCGCTGAAATGGGGAACCATCCCTTCTAGCAGGCCATAGGCGATCACTGCGTCATACTCAGCGCCCTTGACCCCGTGGATCGTCGATACGGTGATTCCAGTCCGGTCCGCAAAGACCTTCCTGAACATCGCCAATTCAGCGATCGCCTCAGCGCCTTCCTTGATGAGCTTGTCAATGCGCTTCTGCGAGCATTCAAAGAAAGCGTCGTGATGCTCCTGGAGTGCCGCGCAGGTGTGGCGATCGATTCCAAAAGTGGAACATAGCTGGTCGAAGAACACCCGGAGGAAGACCAGGCCATCGGTTTCGGTGATGGTGATGGCGTTGCAGGCGCGCAGCAGTGTCTTGCGGTCCAAACCTGGAACCTCGACGCCGGCCTCGCTGAGGTCAGCGATTATCTCTCCCGCCCATCGCATCCGGCGTACATAGAGCTGTGGGGACGCCTCCGTCAGAATGATCCGAGCTAGCTTGTACCAGAAATTGTCGACGTCGCGCGCAAAGGGCACCATGCCCGGGCCGTCGAACGAATAAGCCGGAAGCGCCGCGACCAGCCTGCGTGTCATGCTTGCGAGATGGACCCACCAAGGCGCAACGATACAGACCTCATGCTGAGCGATCCCGAGCGTTTCGACGTTGAATTTGATGAGCCTTACAAGCTCTTCCTCCAGCGCGTCGCGGTGCGTCTGGTGATCGAAGGACACCACGCTCGCGTAGTCTTTGTCCCTCCCCACCGCCTCGATCTTCGAAGGCCAGACGTTGTAATTGCCGAAATAGCTCACAATGCGCGATGACGACCGGTAATTGTCTGACAGCTCCATTTCATTGAAGGTGATACCGCACTGCGCCCCAAAGTCCGCCGCCGTAATCGCATAGCCGCCAAGCGAGCCATAGATTGCCTGATTAGGATCGCCTACCACGAAGGCGGACGCACCGCGTTTCGACGCTTTCAGGATCGACGCGAGGATCGCATATTGGATTTCCCGCGTATCCTGAAATTCATCGAGGAGTACGCATTCGAAGATCGAACCCAGCAGCACGCTGATCGACGGATTATTCTCGATGAGTTGATAGGCGTAGAAAAGGATCAGTTCAAAATCGACCTGCCGCTCGGTACGAAGCGCCTTCCAATATGCCTGCAAAACTTCCCTAATTGCTTCATGTTTGTCGGTCTTGTTGCATGTCAGGACATAGCCGTCCGGCTTGAAATAATATGCGCAGTCGAAGCTGCTGAGCTTAGTGCCCTGCACCGCGCTGCAGAGTTCCTCGTGCATTCGTTCGGTGTCATGAGCATTGATCACCCGGAAACCGTGCTCGAGCGCCGAGTGATAGATTCCGTAGGGCTTTAAGATCCATTCGAGACAGAAGGAGTGGATCGTGCCAATCCAAAGCTGGCTCGTATCAACACCAAGCTGCTCGATCCGTTCGTGAATCTCATCCGCAGCCCGGTGCGTGTAGGTGATCGCGACGACGCGTTTTTTGTCCGACTTAAGCTCCGACAACAGGCGGGCGATCTTGTAGGTAAGGGTTCTCGTTTTACCGCTCCCCGGGCAGGCAACGAGGAAGACGCTGCCTGGATGCTCGATGGCTGCGACTTGGGCGTCGTTCAGATCTTTCCTGTCCCAGACAAACATCTAGAAGCTCGCCAGGATCGTGTTGATCCCGTCGGCCGGAAAGGCCTGTAGCATTTCGGCGCGGACCCCTGCAAAGTCGATCTCGCCGCTATAGTAGCGTCTGATTTGCGCGCGCATCGCGTCGATGTCCACTGCCGCGTGTAGTTGTGACTCCGCAAGGACCGAGACCCGATAATCCAGCACACGCGCCCATGTCTGGATGGATACCGGGAGATGTGCTTGGAAGATGGCGTCGAGGATGTAATCCGGAATGACAGTTTCTGGCGTGATCATTCGCCCCAGGATGATGGCGAACCACCCCTTTCCTGCGTAACGTGCCATCGTCAGCACGCGCGTCCCGAAACGTGCGATGTCGCCCGATTCCAGCTCCATTTTAGACGTCGCGATGGTGCCGCTATCCTTATAGACGTCGCCCAGCACCGAAACGACAGTGCCGACATTGCCGGCGGAAACGAAATCGACCTCGAAAGTGTGGTCGGCGAAGTGCGCCGTCAGCCAAGGATTCCCGTCACACAACTCCTTGAGCACTGCCTCGCGCTGGAGTCCAGCGATCTGTGACCCCAGTGCCTTCTTCTTTGCGGCCGCCTTATCGTCACTGTCGAGTATGTCCTTGGTCGTATCGATAAACGCTCGGTCAAGGTCGGTGATGATCGCGCAGCGCTTGCGGATGCGCTCGTTATGGAAAAGCACCGCAACATTCTCGAAGCCGGTGCTACGGATGTTGATCAAGCTGATCCCCAGCTCGTCCAGGCTGAGCCCGAACACTTTTTTAACGAGGATCGGGATGAGGATCTCCTCGGCGTCGCCCTCGACCAAGACCACGCTCTTGGCGAAGAGCAAATTGCTGCGGACCGCATCGAGGTAGCGCTGGATATTGCCAATCTGGACGGCGTCAAGTCCCGCAGATGGCTGAAACACCTCGCATCGTCCGTTCTGCCGGCCGAGGATGTTGATGTTCACGACGTTGTTCACTTCGGATATGTGGGTCGAATGGGTCGAATAGATGATCTGGGTGTCATCAAAGTTCAGCCGGTCGAACAGCGTTTTCTGGATATGGGTGTGGATGTGCGCCTCCGGCTCCTCGATCACGAGGAAATTGGCGAAGGACTCTTTCTGCTTCTGATATTTGAACTCGAGCAGCCTCAACGTCAGGTAGATGAGGTTTGCACCGCCCAGGCTCAGCTCGTGAATCGCGCCCTCATATTCTTCCTCGCTCTCGCCCACAAACAGCTTGAGCGACTGGAACAGGCGGTCGGCCTCGTCGGACAGATCCGAGCGGATCGAAAGTGATCGCGGGGAGTAGGTCTCGCCTGCCGCATCGGTAATGGTGTCGCGGATATCGGTGCGGATGGTTCCTACATCTGGTAGGCCCTCGATTGCATCATTGAGCCCTTTGACGAGCGCGGTGATTGGCTCGAAGCTCTGCGGATCGATCTCACCGCTTCGACACTTGAGCAGAGTTAGGAGCGGGTTGGTGCGGTTGTTCTGAAAGTCGGAGACCACATCGCGCAGTGCTTGCACGAAGGTGAAGCACACTTCGCGCGAGATCGAGAGCATGCCCGGGATGACGCCCCCGATAGCGGGGTTCGTCTGTTCTTGGGGAAATATTACCGCGTCGAAGTCGCCAGCCAGTTGCCTATAGGTTTCGGGATCGAGGAAGTTTGCGGTGCTCTTGCCGGTAAAGATCGTTTCATAATCCGAAATGGTGATCTTCGAACGTGCCTCAGCGAGTCCTACCGTATCACCGGCGGCAAGGTCCGCCAGGGTCCGCCGGACTGCCGCCTTGGGGCGGAAAATAAGGTTGTAGGTCGCCTTGCCGATCGCACCGTCGGCGATGTTACCGGTCCCATGAAGAAAGAGGGACTGAATCGCCTCGTCTTGGGATACCTCGTCGAACTCGAGGCTAATGACTATCCAGTGACCGCGCCAGTCGCCAAGGCCCCGGTGGAAGTCCTTCTCGTCGAGCCTATAGGCCGCGCGCAGCAGCGTGTCGTCTAGCAAAAGACGCAACGCCCGGAACAGGTTTGTCTTGCCTGACCCGTTCTCGCCTATGATCGTGTTAACGCCCTTGTTGAAGACTACATTCGCGCATTCGAAATTCCGGTAGTTGACGAGTTGTAACTTTGAAATATGCACGAATAACGTACCCCGTTTAGCCGTAGCTCGTTATTTTAGCCTGCCCAATCGAGCTGGAGCATTGTGCGCTCCCGTGGCTTGGTGGTGAAGATACGGCTCAATCGCTTAGCAAAGCACCGATCGAATCCTGCACTGTAGGCGGACACAAGCGCCGCCGGCCCTGCAAAGGCTGCAGCCCCTGCGATGTTGATCGGGAGTAATCGGAGTAGACCACGATATTGATGATGACGGGGAAGTCCAAACTAACTCTACTGCCAGTGAGTGGCTGCTCTTGGCCGATTCTGTTGAAAAAGTCGGATTTACCGCTCGCCTGAACTCAGGCACGACCATCGCCTAAGGAACCGAATCACCACACTGAGTGGTTTCTCAGCCCTTCGTTGGCCGTTGCGGCTCAGTTAGTGGGTTAATTTGAGGTTTTTTGCGGAGTGCAGGCGCACCTATCCCGTAGCAGGTTGACCTTGAGAGGCAAATTTAGCCCGCCGTCGCAGGTTCTGTACGGTAGCGGCTAGCGTGAATTCATCCGTCCCGCCACTCATGCCACGTAGTCGCAAGCGATCCAATTTCAGGATGCGCTTAAGGTGGGCAAACAACATTTCGACCTTCTCACGTTCGTGGCGAGAGCGCAGGTACGCAGGTGTCGTTGCGATTCGTCGCGCCACATCGCGCGCGGCTTCATGGACGCTGCGGGCGATCTTGCGGAACGCAGTGTTTGGGCAGCACTTGGCTTTCATCGGACAGCCAACGCAGTCGGTCTGCCTGGATCGGAAGATGATGGTGTTGACTTTGGTGACGTGCGAACGCTCGTTCTTGAAGGCTCGCCATTCGCTACGTAATGCATCGCCAGCCGGGCAGCAGTATTCCTCAGTCTCTTCGTTCCAGCGGAAATCGTTGCTCGAAAAATTGTCGTTCTTGCGTTCGGTTTTGTCCCACACCGGTACATGTGGCTCGATGTTCTTTTCCTCCACCATCCAGGCCAGCATCGGCGCGGTACCGTAAGCGGTGTCGCCAATCAGGCGTTCCGGCTTGATGTCGAACTGCGCTTCGACCCGTTCGATCATCGTCTTGGTGCTCTCGGCTTCTGCGGTTCGATGAGCCGGTGTGGGTTCCACATCCATGATCACGCCGTGCTCGGTATTGATCAGATAATTCGTGGAGTAAGCGTAGAACGCAGGGCCACCTGGAGCTGCGGTCCAGCGGACTTGAGGATCAGTCAGCGATAGGCGCTTCGGTAGCGTTTCGGCCAGAGCCTCTTCATCGAGGGCTTCAAGGTACTCGCGCACAGCGCGAGTGCTCAGGGCTGGATCGCTCCAGTTGACCTGTTCATCACCCGGTGCACCGCGCTACCGGCTGGCATCCGCCTTGATGATGCTGGCGTCCACGACAAAGCCTTCGCCCTTGACCAGGCCGGCGTCCATGCAGCGACGCAGCACTTCATTGAACAACCAGCGAAACAGATCGCTGTCCCGGAAACGTCCGTGTCGACTCTTGGAAAAGATTGAGTGATTAGGGACTTCATCTTCAAGACTCAACCGGCAAAACCAGCAATACGCCAGGTTCAAATGGGCTTCTTCGCACAACCGCCGCTCTGAGCGAATGCCGTAGCAATAACCCACGATCAGCATGCGAATCATCAGTTCGGGATCAATCGATCCGACGCCCAATCGGGCTGTAGAAATCGGCGAGGTAATGGCGCAAGTCGCTCAGATCGAGACACTGATCAATGCTGCGCAGTAGGTGATTGGTAGGGATGTGATCTTCGAGATTGAACGAGTAAAACAGCCGTTCCTGCCCACTCGATAACTGTCCCATCATGCTGCGTACGTCCCTGCTGACCGATGCGAAGATTCTGCCGCAGGCCAGACAGGGGAGCTACTTTTTCAACAGAATCGGTCAGAAGCAGACGCTCAGTCTAGAGAAGGTTAGCTGCAAAATAATGACTTTCAAAAGCATCTGTAAAATGCGAGGCGATTCAAATCACACTGAAAAGATTGGCCAATTAAAGTGCCTCAGTCACCTTGGACAAATAACACGCAATTGATCCAATGTGACACGAGTGACAATCGGCCAAAAAAGCTCATCAATCTCGGGTACTTGCTTGGCGCTAAATTCGTATAGCCTTCCTACTGCACTTCTTTTTGCAACCCTTTTCCAGCTCGCCAATACATATACCAACCCACATTAAACACAGACCACAAAACCCCAAACAACCTGAAAACAAATCACTATTACGGAATGACTTTCAGTTCGATGCCACATATTGTTTGAACTCATCCCCTGTCATTATGTAACCCTGGCCGATTTCAACAGACAAGTACTCACTCAACAGCGCACGAACTTCAGTTAACGCCCTAATCGTTCCCTTATCGTTTGTCACAAGAGTATTATTTTTTGCAAAATCAAGATGCAAAGCTATGTAAGCGTCCTCACAATCGTTACGATCCACTCGCATTATTTGATCATCTGAAGCGCGAAGGCTTTCATAATAACTCAGACGAGATAGCATATACCCTATGTATGGCGCCATAGCCAAAAAAGCATATCCTTTACTCTCAGCATCGTCAGGACTCACTAACTTATTCGCCACATACAATATTTCTTCACAAAGAACATTAGCAGTAATTAAGCGACCATCAGTTCTAGCGCCTAGCGATTCAATCCCCTCCACATATCGCATTTCTTCATCTTGCAGGATGGCAGACACCCTCACACCCAAATCATTACACGAGACTGCCTGCCCATCGGGATAAGTAATTTTTCTAGAACTAAGCTCAGTTAAAGTTTCTGACTGCTCTACAGCATCAATTAATTGAGCTAAGATTAAGCGATCCTCGCCACGCGTAGGATTTGGTTTCAAATTTGTCGTGGAAGCTAGACTCCAAAAGGGATCATCTAGGATCCGAGGGTGTTTACACTTGAGAAAATTTCCACGCATTCGCAAGTACCCGCTACCGCTAGAATCATCACCCAAATGGCTAGCTAATTCCAAAACGGTTAAGGTAGAGATAGCAACATCAAATCTCTGGCAGACCGAAACGAGATCGCTCCTTGAAATACCCCGAAGCACCGACGTATCCAGAATGAACATTACCCCACCTTTAATTTTAATTAGACCATTATCGATGGAACAACTTTTGCCGGCAAAGGATTTACACCAAGCGTGGCTGCCTCATTGGACTTCAGCATACCCCTAAGATATTGCAGAAGATCAAGTATATGACCATCCCAATTTTGCTTTATAACGTTTAAAATCGGATAAAGCACAGGATCATAATTCGCTCGCTGATCGGCGCCCATAGTCATGAATAGCTGGATGGTTCCTACTGCATTATAAAAATCCTGCACCACTGAGTGATCGCTATCTATCATAACAACGTATTTATTACCGACACTGGTATTTACCCATCCACCAGTGATGACTGGTGGATTTTTTTGTTGACCACTCAAGGCTTGTGAGAGATCTTGGTTTCTCCTTCTTACACCAATTCCAAATGAATAATATAGACCATTTTTCTTTTCCCAGTACCCGCCACTGACAAGCTGTTGCCCATGATTCCCCTCAACCTCCCCCAACACAGCAAAATTTCTTTCCTCTCCCCTTAGTAAAAAACACAGGTCGGCATAAGCTACCTTTTCAGCTGCTTCGGCATGTGTCATCGAGTTATACCCCAGAAGCTCCGGATTATTATCAGAAATGAATTTCGAGCCGCTTTGAAAGTCCTTCCCACTAATAAAGACTCCGTACTGAGTCGACAACCCCATAAAGTCATAATTATAATTATTCGATATATTTACCATTATATTGCTGAATACAGGCCATCCTTCAGCGCTTGTCAAATAGTGACACAGCAGACTTTGGAGCCCAAAGTTCTGAACAGACATTTTAATACTATTAAAGAAAGCAAAGCCTGCACGCGAAGTCAAATTCCGCAAAGAGGGAAAAACATCGCCCATATAGCTTTTCTGAAACCCATGCTCTATTGTTTTCTGATCATACAAAGTCTCTAAAATTGAGCAAAAATGCATTGCCCAATAAGAATTCATATCTACAAATACTGCAGGCTTTATTATTTCAAGCGTATTCTTTTCCAAGTTCTATCCTTTACTCATCAAGCTAACATTCAGCGCTACACCTTTTCTAACTGCCACTTAACCTGACGGCGCGCTGTCGCGATGATATCTAAGAATAAAAGAGTCTTCACATTCGGTTCGATATATTGCAGGGGGAAATCAGTGGACCGACGGCCCCCGAGCACCAATACAGTTATCGGCTTTGCCGTGTACTTTGCGAACTCATGCCGATACCTTGTAGCTTGCTGGTAATCCTCATGGTTCAGGCCATGAGAAGGCCTCTTGAACTCTATGAGCAAGTACTCACCATTCAAATTCTCGTTGAGCAGGAGGTCTGGTCGATCAGCCCCAGACTTCCCCTGATACTTCACACCCAAATACTCCTCGACCTGTTTCTTAAGCCCTTCGTTGGAGCTGAATGCGGTGTATTCAGCCCCAATGACCCAGAGAGCCTTCTCGATAGCGCGGTGAACCGTAGCCTCAAGGCAGGCCTTGTTTTTTACCAGGTTCTCCAACCAATCCAGGAACGCTAGCCGAGCTTTTGCCTGTTCCACCAAGATTGCCATATCCGCCAGGCCAAACTGCTCCAGCGCCTCAGCAACCGCAGCGACATCTGCTTTCTTGGCTTCAGCGAGATGTTCGATGACTGCTGCATAGTCCGAGCGCTCAATGGCCTGGAGCACCACGAATGCGATTGCCTCGACCTTATGCTCAGGCTCATCATAGTACTTGTCCAAGACCTTCTTAATGGCCTCCTCAGCAAACTGACGCTTGTGCTCAGGGAGTTTCGACATACTCAGGTTCAACGCCTTCTTCAACCTGGCATGCGCGAGCTGCATTTCCTGGGCATGAGATTGATGGAGCGCCTCCTTCACCGTCTGCTGGACGTATTCGGCGACCCGCTGGTAGCTCTCACTGTTCTCGATCACAGAATCCCAGCCAGCTGTGATGTAGTCCCTCAACCCATCAGCACTGATCTCACCATAAAGTTTGCGCAGCAGCTTAGGTGGAACGTCATCACACCCATCCAGCCCAAAGAAGCCAGGTTTACCAATGGCCTTACCATCGACGAGCAGCGTAATGCCGGGCTGTCGTAAGCCAGTCTTTTTGTTGCTGATGGAAAACCGTAGCGCTACGTCGCCCGCGGATGGCAACGTCTCGGATTCTTCCTTATAGGTGCCCTCGAGATCGTCGATGCCCAGTGGCTTTCCATTGATAATGATTGTGAATCCAGACTGCCGGCCATATTCCTTGATCAGCTCTTGCCGGAGTTGGATAGGATTCGGGTAGCTCAGATCTTGCCGGAGATGTGTGAGCTGAATCGAGGTACCGTGCTCTCCTTCACAGCAGTTGGACAAAGCTATCTCGATTGGAAGGTGCTCAATGTCAGCAGCCTGCTGGAGATTGTCGACACTCAGCGTAAATGACGCGGACTGGCCACGAGCCCGAGTACTCAAGGTCATTACCGACGCAGCCATCAGGCCCGCAAATTTGCCGATGCCCTTTCGACCTTTAATGACCCTCTGCTTTCCGAGAGTCCGCTCTCCTCGCCTGAGGCGGCAGTCGGATGCAATCTTCATGTACTGAGATTTCAGCTCGATCACAGTCATGCCATTGCCATTGTCGCTGACAACGATGGGGTGATCGCTCAAGGGCTCCGGTAGAACGATGACAACTTCTTCTGCATCGGCATCCCACGCGTTGTCCACTAGTTCTTTGAGAGCTTTCTCTGTCGACGAATACCCCTGCCCCAGCAATGTCGCCAAGCGCGCATCGACCTGGAAATTGGCTTGCTCCATGATTCATCCTTGGATTCTATCAGCGAGTGGCAATTTAATATCACCCGGTAGAGCCTGTCACTACCCTTTGATCGTGTTTTACGATGACTGATGGTCAGCCTCTGCGGGAGTGCGCGACAGCGTCCACAACATGAAGCCACCGCGCGTATATTTTCTATAGGCCAGTACCCCTCTTAGCAGGATGCTGCTTCGACCTAGGGTGCTTTGTTATTCTTAACAGTGGACGTCACCAATGGCCGCTTTGGGCCGATTTTGTTGAAAAAATCGGTCCTTCCAGAATGCCAGCATACTGGCCGCTGTAAACGCCTTTTTGCGCGCCGCTACGCGAAATCTGAGCCCGGAACCCTCGGTTCAAAAGTAAAGATTTCAATTTCAAGCGCGTACTTTTCTGCCGTGGAAACCATGACCGACTTTTTCAACAGAATCGGCCGATAGCGGACATTCACCACCGGCAGGCTCACGAGAAGATAAGGTGTCAGTTCCTGCGGTAGCCCTTCTTTCCGGCAGGCGCCTTCTACTTAATCGACTATCGACATACGGTTCCCTATTGGCTGCATGTGGCGATTCAGACCGAGCTGTTCGATCAGGAGCTTGCGTCGTCAAAGCAGGAGCGCGCTGCCGCCAAGGATTATTTGTTGCGGCATGGCGGGACTGGTAGCGCAGACGAGGTGAATGCTCTCCGGGCCGTCTCTTCCGTGAATCACAGGGTCCCCAACGCGAGCCGAGGGCCAAAAGCCAGGGCTTGTTCTGCACATTTTTTGCACATATCTTTTCAGCCATTACGCCAGCAGTAGCGCTATCTTTCGGAGCTTTTTGACGCGGATTCTGCATGTTTATTTGCAGATTTCTTCACATTTTTTGCGTCAGAGTCGGCCTTCTGACCGAGGGCAATCGCGCCATCCAATCATGTGCTAGCCAGATGCCATTTATGCGTGTGCAGGTATGTGTTAAAGCTATGCGTGAAGATTGGCCTTGAGATCAGGGCTGAGTGTTTAGAAGCCAGGGAAGGGCCTATGCCACACCAAATTCTTGGTTGGGAAGAGATTGCCGGTTACTTCGAGCGGGGTACCGCTCTGATCGGTAACGGAGCAAGTATCGCGGTCGATAGGAGCTTCGGGTATGAGGCGCTTTTGCAAGAAGCACGTAGGCGGGGCCTGCTTACAGCTGAGGTAGAAGAGCTTTTCAGGTCATTCGAGACGAATGATTTTGAGTTGGCGCTGCGGCTGGTTTGGCATGCGACCATGGTCAACTCTGCGCTCCGGATTCCTGATGGCCTCACTCGTCAGGTGTACCAGGACATTCGCCGTGCGCTTATTGAAACCGTACGCGCTGTGCACCCTGCACACGCCGATGTAGCTGCTCGCGTTCCCCGTATGTACCGCTTCCTGAAGCAGTTCAGTACGGTCCTGTCGCTGAATTACGACCTGCTTGTGTACTGGACGATGACCTACGGGCTAGACGTGCAGGACCGGCATCAGTTCAAGGACTGCTTCCTGGATGGGAACTTCGATGACGACTGGAAGCGCTTTAGGCGGCGTACCCGGGAGCAGACAAATACACTGGTCTTTTACCCCCACGGTAACTTGGCTCTGTGTCGAGACTTGCTGGACAACGAAGGCAAGATTCATGACCAGGGCAAAGGGCTTCTAGGGGCAATTTTGCATGCTTGGAGCACCGGCGAGTTTATTCCCCTGTTTGTGAGCGAAGGTACTTCGGCACAGAAGCTGTCGGCGATCCAGAACAGCTACTACCTATCCACTGTGTACCGGGAGGTTATTCCCTCATTGGAGGGGACTCTCACCATCTTCGGTTGGGGAATGGGCGAGCAGGAAGCGCATTTACTTCAACGGCTTTCGAAATCGGATGTGGATCGGGTTGCGTGTTCGGTCTATCGGGGCAACCAACAGTTCTGCGAGGCCGCGTGCCGTACTCTCAGAGATCACCTCGGCGACATAGACGTTGTGTTTTTTGACAGTGCGACTACCGGGTGGGCCGCCTGCGCTTAGCGCTCATCTTCGCGCGGTAGAGCACGAAAGCTGATTCGAGAGAACTTCATGAAAAAAACGTTGCATTTGGCACTAAGCCAATACGAGCCCATTCCGCTTTCGCTCCAAGGAGCTAACGCTGAAGAGGCAAAGCAGGTCATCGAGTTAGACGTCGCTAGCCTCTACCATCACTACTATCAGGACTCCTACGAGACCGCTCCACCGGATCCTAATCCTGCTCTGTTTGAACACACGAGCTTTTTGATGCCGGGCGTAGAGTTTCGATTTCAGGCAAATGGTCTGGGTGCCTCGACCAACGCGAAGCGGAACAGGTCTAGTGAGTTGGGGCAAGCATTCTGTCGTTGGTTTCTGTATGAGCATCTAGGGCTCAAATACTTCGCGCACATGGATAGCATGGTTGGAGCAAGCCGCTCGGATCTACATGGCTATACCGTGGAGCGTGCCGCACCAGGAGATATGCCTGATTACCTGTGCAGTGACGGGGCGGGTACTGTAGTGCTCGCGGAGGCAAAAGGTCGCTATACGTCGGTGAGCTTCAAGAGCAAGGAGTTCTCGAGTTGGCGACAGCAATTCACTCGAGTCAGGGTTTTGGACGCTCGGAAAAAACCGGTCAGGGTAAAGGGTCATATCGTGGCCACTAGATTTGCTACCGAGTATCAGTCTGCTATTCAGACCAAGCTGTATGCGGAAGACCCCAGTACGGAAGGTCAAGAGCCGATCTCGATGGACACCGCAGCTCTTCTCTCCAGACATGTTGCAGCCAGTCATTATGCGGATGTACTTGTGAAGCTCGATCAGCCGCTTTTGGCTCATGCCATCCGGAGATCAATCCGTTTGGATGACCTGCTCGGTATCCCAGTGACTATCTGGAGGTTTGCATTCGGAGACTTTGAGCACGAGTTCGTAGGGGGCTACTACGCACGCGATACGGCGCAGCCTTTGATCGACTTCAAAGATGGACATATTTCCCGGCGCAGTTCGGATCCGTTCCGGCTAGGGGTGCACTCGGGAACATTCGTGGGGTTAGACCTGTCAGTCTTCAAGCGTCTAGTAGATGCGGCCCGCAACAACCGCCCGCTGGGTGACCTGCCAGAAATCGAACCGCTCAGGGATGTCTACAGTGGGCTGAGTATGCTCCGGGACGGCTCAGTCATAGGACCATTGCAGATGTTTATTCCAGATAGATTCGCCCGATTCTAGGCCCGTGGCATCTGTCTGGGGGCGCACTGCTTGGCCCTATGGGCTTAACCACAAGCACTGCTCTGATTGTCAGTAGGCGTGGGCGCACAACTAATGTGTGCACCCACGCAGCCACGTTAGTTACTCCGTTCCTCCGTCCATGGCCCGACAGCGATAACAGCACCAATCGAAAAGAGCACCGGCACTGCTACTAGGGACAGGATGCCCACAATGCCAGTGGCCACTATGTAGCCGAGTACTTCTCTCACGCCGAACTCAACGGCCATACCCCAGGTGTGCAAGATCAGGGTGACTGTGGAGCTGGCGCATGAAATCGATCCAAACAGCATCATGAGCCCCAGAGCACTCAGCGCTAGTTTCCCTCTCTCATCCACTTTTTTGTTCCCTGTAGTAGTCATGCCACCCGGCACGTAGGTATCGAATCATAGCGGACGAACTATATCGAGCCAAAACCATGCGGCAAAACTCCATCAGGGTGTTGGCCCCATACCGCTGCTAGCCTGATGAGTCTGAGCTCATAAGATCAAGGAGGAACTATCAAGAGGTGGGCTGATGGCCTGACTCCACGGTGTGGCTAGCATCCTGCTACTGTCTTGGAGCTCAATTCCAAAGTGGCTGCCCAAGCCATGGTGCATATCATCGGAGATACCGAGAGCGCGATTCGTCCCTTCAAAGCGCAGATCGGACGGCGACACCATAAAGATTGGCTACCGAGGGACTGATTGACTAAGCCGAACTACCACAGTGCGCTTCGGTGTCATCGCCTTGATGATCTGTTTTTGGTCGATCTCGACAGGTCAGGACAACGAAGCCTGACGGTCAAATCCAATGCAACGACTGCTCAAGTCAGTGCGATCTCTTACGTAGTTGGAGTAGGTCAAGGAGCTGGAATGAATCGGGAAGCAATCGAAAACATACTGACGTTGAAAAATTCAATGCAGGCAGCAATCGACTCAGGAGAAATCAAGAGCCGCGAGCAATTGATGGAAGTTGCAGCCTGCCATGGTTTGATCGGCACGAGGAACGGCATCGACTACGCGGGTTTCAAGTGTGAAAACGGAAAGCGGCTGCGGGTCCGTTTCAATTTCAATGATCTCCCACCAAAAGAACACAGAGCGAAGGGACCCAGACCTAGCAAGGTAACAACAGGGTTCTGGATTTACGCTCTGACCGCCCATAGCGATGATGGCGAACGCAAAGCATGTTATGTGGGGCAGGCTGCCGATCTGCGCAAGCGGTTTCGCGATCACCTTCATCGGCAACGGGAGGGACGCGGTTCTTTTGCCTTGTTCCAGTGGGCGGCGCGCGAACAAGTTGACGTAAAAGCAGTAGTGCTCACTTGGGCTGCAGGTACTCAGAGCAACGCCACTTACTTTGAAGGCTATTGGCTTCAGCGGGCGCTCGCCGCCAGCTTTGACGCTCCCGATGTGCAGAATTGGGGGAACCTACCTAAGCCAACGAGCCTACCTGGCCAGCCAACATACTGGCCAGCAGTAGCGGCGCAAGCCAACTCCATATCTCTTATTGAAGTAGTCATGCAAAAGATTATCCCTAAGCCCCTATACCTCGAAGCCGAATCTTTAGAACCGCTTCAGATCTTATCCCCAACGTGAGCCTACCATTTGAATCGCCGCGGGTTTCGTAGACACGTTTAAGAGGCTGCTTTGGCCGTTTTTTGTAACCGTCCGGCCAAGTCATCTACCCAGCCCCGCAAAGCCAAGACATGGTGTGCACTTAAATTAAGTGGGCACCAGTTCTAGCCTTTTAAGCGGGTATTTCATGCAGCCAAAACGCCGTTCCTATTCCAAGTCCTTCAAGGCCCAGGTCATTCAAGAGTGTGCACAGCCCGGCGCTTCGATTGCCAGCGTCGCGCTCGGCCATAGCATCAACGCAAACCTCGTCCACAAATGGATTCGGCTGCAAGCGCAAAAAAGCCCGTCGCTCTCACCTGCATTTATTCCGTTAGCCATGCCGCTGGCCAGGGCAAACTCCCATCCAGCATCATCGAATATCTGCGTTGAAATACAGCACCCGCGCGGCACCATCAAAGTGAACTGGCCAACTGAAAGTGCTGCCGCCTGTGCGACTTTTCTTCGAGACCTTTTGCGATGATTCGCATCGACTCCATCTGGCTCGCCACCGAGCCGATGGACATGCGCGCAGGCACCGAAACGGCGCTAGCCAAGGTAATCGCGGTGTTCGGTGCGGCGCAGCCGCACTGCGCTTATCTGTTCGCCAACCGCCGCGCCAATCGCATGAAAGTGCTGGTGCATGACGGCTTCGGAATATGGCTGGCGGCGCGCCGGTTAAACCAAGGCAAGTTCCACTGGCCTGGCATTCGCCATGGTTCTGAGATGGAACTGGATGCCGAGCAACTTCTAGCCTTGGTGCTGGGGCTGCCATGGCAACGCGCAGGTTCTGGAGGCTCGATCACACTGCTTTAACGGCTACCATTAGCCTATCGATCTATCGTCGCGAATTGTCTGCTCTGGCAAAATCGGCCCCATGACATCACTACCCAATCTCGATCACCTGCCCCCTGAACAACTGCGCGCCTTGGCGGCGCAGTTGATGCAGCGTGTCGAAACGCTCGACCACCAGGTCGACACGCTGGGCAAGACGGTAGATACGATGAGTAAAACCGTTGCGACGATGGGCAAGAAGATCAACCGCGATCAGACAGTGATCGAGAAGCTGACCCACGAGATCGCCCAGCTCAAGCGTTTGAAGTTTGCCAAGCGCAGCGAGCAGATGAATCCGGAGCAGGCCAGTTTGCTCGATGACCTGATCGATACCGATATCGCAGCGATTGAAGCAGAGCTTCTGGCCTTGCAGACAGTGCCAGTGGCGACCGAGAAAAAGCAGAAACCCAAGCGCACTGCATTACCGGCCGAGTTTCCACGCACACTGATCCATCACGAACCGGACAATACACACTGCCCATGCGGCTGCGCCCTCAAGCGCATCGGTGAGGACGTTAGCGAGAAGCTGGACTACACGCCCGGCGTGTCCACCGTCGAACGCCATGTCCGTGGCAAATGGGTTTGCGATGACTGCGAAACGCTGATTCAGGCGCCGGTTCCGGCACAGATTATTGATAAGGGCATCCCAACCGCCGGGTTGCTGGCCCACGTGATGATCGCCAAGTTTGCCGACCACCTGCCGCTTTACCGTCAAGAGTCGATCTTCGATCGAGCGGGCCTGGCGATTCCACGCTCAACCCTGGCTCAATGGGTTGGCGTGACTGGGGTTCAGTTACAGCCGCTGGTCGATGCGCTGCGCGACGTGGTACTCGGGCAGCAGGTTATTCATGCCGATGAAACACCCGTGCAAATGCTTATGCCGGGAACGAAGAAGACTCACCGTTCCTATGTGTGGGCCTATGCCACCAGCCAGTTCTCGGACGTGGCAGCGGTGGTTTACGACTTCAGCCCCAGCCGCGCCGGAGAGCATGCTCGTAACTTCCTGCAAGACTGGAGGGGCAAGCTGGTCTGCGACGACTTTGGCGGCTATAAGGCCAGCTTTGAACTCGGCGTGACCGAGATCGGCTGCATGGCCCATGCACGGCGCAAGTTCTTCGAACTGCACGCTACGAATAAAAGCACGCTCGCCGAGCAAGCCCTGCGCTATATCCAGTTGTTGTACGAAATCGAAAGAGAAGTCCGAGACCTGGAGCCGGATTTACGGCGCCGAATACGGCAAGAAAAAGCAGTCCCAGTGATGAATATGCTGCATGCCTGGATGATCGCCCAGCGTGACCTCGTGCACGAAGGCTCGGCCATCAGCAGAGCACTTGATTACAGCCTGAAACGCTGGGCAGCGCTGTCGCGCTACCTTGATGACGGGGCCTTACCCATAGATAACAACTGGTGTGAGAACCAGATCCGCCCTTGGGCTCTTGGACGTAAAAACTGGCTTTTCGCTGGGTCGCTACGCAGCGGTAAACGGGCAGCGGCGATCATGAGTCTGATCCAGTCTGCGCGACTGAATGGTCATGATCCATATGTGTATTTGAAGGATGTTCTCACGCGCCTGCCGACGCAGCCGGCGAGTGAAATCGATCAGTTGCTGCCGCATAGATGGCATCCGGTTTAATCGTGCAATGCGAGACGCCGCGCGCTTGCGGTATACCCGAGGAAGCCACCGTTCAGCAAATTCACGAAATGATCGATTCCGGCCTGATGGCAAGCACTATTTCGGCATTGCGCGATATGGGACTTTTAAGCCTTGAAACTCAGGACAGAATTATCCCTGCTAAGGCACTCAAGTCCAAGCTAGCCATCGGCGAGCGTTTGACCGCTGGAGAAAGCGATTACCTCTTTCGGATCGCACACACGATTGCGTTGGCCGAGTACTTTTTTGGGGACACTGAAAAGACCATACGCTGGTTGTCCAAACCAAAGTCTCGCCTCTCGGGTAGGAGCCCCGTTGAGATGTTTTCAACCACGTCTGGATTGCGCCAAGTGGAGGCGCTTATTGTTCAGGCAATGGAAGGAATGTCGTTCTAATCCTCTTCACCAAAGGCTGGTGGACACCGCTCGCTCGGCATCAAGTGAGTAATCTACTTATGCAACGAATGCCGGGTGTAAAGAAATACCCCGCACCGGTCGCGAGCACAAAGTCGCCTGCTAGAGTCACCGAAACTTGCTTGCCGTCCACTGTCATCTGCAGTTGCCGACCACCCGGTGGTGCGCGACCGATGATCGGATCGATTCCTCCGGCAATAGGCCGCGTCGGATCGCCTACCCACTCGTTCATAAGCCGAAAGAATCCATGCTGAATAGATGTCTGGTAACTCATGAACATTAACCCGCGATCGGCACCGTCTTCTACGCCGTGCCAATCCGGCCCGAATGGAATGCCCCGCCGCAGCATTTGGCTGCGGAGCGTGCTTCCGACGCCGCCGAAGTCATGGCTCTGGTCGCGCGGATTGACCTTGCGGATGTGTCCAAAAAACGGGCAAATTTTTCCCTGTCGGATCCGCGCCAGCTCCCGGAAATTCATAATCTCCGTTTTTGTCGTTCAGCGTGACTGCCGCAATTGGAGTCAAGAACCTGAATCCATTCAACCTGTAGAATTTTCCTGATATCTCATCAACCTCCTTGTCTGGCGAAAGGGAGACAGGTGTGCCGTCACGCCATCGACCTACACAGCGCGACGCCGCCCGCTCACTTGTCCACTCCGTTCCGGTGCTTGCGGTCAGCTGATTGGCGAGGTTCGCCATCGCACGCCAGAACAATCCCACGTCTTGGCTCAAGCGCCGAATCACTAGCAACGATCCATTCATGAGCAGCGACTCACCTTCACCCACAATGGCACCGGGCTGTTGCTGCGCGTCCGGATCGAGCCCCGGATAACCGAATATGAACTGACCGGGCCAAGTCAACAATTGCCCCGGCCGCGCCCACATACGCGCCTGTGGATGGCCGGCCGGGTAGGCACGCGGCGTTAGATAGGTGTCGGGATCCACGCGACCACGAATACCCGGCTGGGAAACACCGTCGACAAAACCGAAGTGCTCCGCATCGCGTTCGATTCTGCGTCCACATTCTCGCAGCACGATCGTGCAACTCTCTCCAAGCATCGCCACGTAATGGCCGGTGGTGGAAATCACTTCCGCTTGGTCTGCTGATGCAATGATCAGGAGAACATCGGGTTCAGTTTCAGGCGTACTACCAAACTGCCAGCTTGCGGGCATTCCATTAGCATCAATTTCATCACCGATTGCGGCGGCACTGCGCGCGGCCCCCATTTGGAAGATTGGGTCAACTATCCTCGACGGATCCTCTCCCAGCTTGGCAATGCCTGCCTTGGAGAAGGCCATCGCGACGCTGAGCTGAGCTTCAGCCGTCGGCACGCCGCCAGCAAGCGCAACCATGCGACGACGCGCTTTATCAGCAGCAGACGCTCTTCCTGGCGTGACATCGGCGGCTACTATCCTTAGTGCAGCTTTCGCATTCACCACGTCTTCGGGTTTGAAACGAATGCCGAGAAGCATTTCGTATGCCCGTCCGAACCCTGTCAGAAGGTGGCCCTGAATGTCGTCGACTTCAAGAAGCGGCTCTTCGACACTCATGGCATCTTGGCCCGATTCGAAGGAATATCCGGCGCGATCAGAAGATCATCTCCGACAGGGGCGGTTTCCGTCTGAGCAGGAAGCAGTTCCTCGAGAATGCCATTGAGCTTGTCCACCTTGACACCGAAGGTCGTGAGCTTCGCTTTCAAGAATATCGAAGTCCCGACATTCGGAATCTCGTCCGACCAGTCATCTTTGGTGAGATCGGAGCAACCGCGTCCATCACCACCCTCGAACGTGCCAAAGAAACCCGGACTATCCGGATTGCGACAGATAAGGCCTTCGCGGCAGCCAGTGACAGTCTGATCCGCGCCGCCGTTCTTCACATCGGCATAGAGCACCATGGTGATTTTACGTGCTACCTGCCCGCCACGCTTAAGTGGACGATTATCGAGGAAGCAGTCGCCCAGGGCCCAGTTGGCACCGACAGGGGCTTCGAGCTTTATATGGAGCTTGCGCGGTTGGTTCTCTTGGTTGGTGCCACGGGTAAGAGTCAACACCTCTTTTTCCGCAACACTTACTCTCCCAGCGGGGGTTTCTCGTTCAAGTGTCGAAAGATCGACCCGCCCTATGTAAAGCCCGATCGGATCCGTGAGTGATACTCGATTGCCTGCGGAAATTTGGATACCGACCTGCTCGCCTATGCTTGGGTCGCTGCTTCGATTGATTGCGCCATAGCCGGCGCAGGCGATTCTAGTCAGCGCCGGATCATCGTCATAGGCGGGATCCGGCCCATCTATATCGGCCTGACACACCCGTGACGCAACTGCGGCCAGATTGATCTCAGCGCCGAGCGTATTCGCCCAGTGGGTGAGGTGAACCACCCCATCGGTCGAGTTCCACTTGTTAAAGCCGTTGTAGCGGCCTTTCTTGTAGAGTTGAAGCCACGAGCCGACGCCCTTCTTGTCTTCCCCGTAGACCATCAAGGGTTCAGGGAAAAACAAGTCATCTCGTTCCACCTGGGGCCCAACCAGCTCTTGGTAACGTTTTAGCACGAGTTCGGGCTCTTTCTCGGCGATGTACGTCCAATACTCGGGTGGCTCAGCAGTAAATGAGAGGCGGATTAATTTACCCGTATCGTCCCTGTCTGCATGCCACTCGACATATTCGTCCTGTTGGCGATAGCAGATCGGCACTTCCGTACCCGATCCCGAACCGAGCCGCGCTCGGCGCGCGAGACGCTTTCGCGTCGGATCCAGGAGATGGGCGAGGTGTGCCTTGACGGTTCGCAGCGCTGGCTTTCCGTCCTTGCCGTTCTCCCACCAGAAGAAATTCTCGATGACTACGTCAGCAGTCGCCTCAGCCTCCGCTTGCTTATCGGGCGTAGGATTGCTCAACACCTTGTGCCAGCGATCGAGTGCACGCGGAAAGCCATTCCACGGTATAGGTGCCGTAGCGTCAGCCTTAACTTTGCGCGGATCGAAATAGTTGGGACTGATTTCACAAGCTCCCAAAACCCGTTCGCCTTATGAACTTGTATAGCCATTGAGATTCCCATCGCGGGCCGTGCTCCAGCCATTGGCGAGCTGCTCTAAGCTGTTGTTCTGTGCCTGAGAAAAATCCGTAGCACCAATATCTGCGGGCGTTCGAAGCAGTTTCATTCCATGACCCTCCTGTTGTTCGCTCCGCACACTTCGTCTTGGCCAAGGGAAGCCAATCGAACGGACGAGACCAGAGGAACTATAGGATATAGGCAGGAATTTGCATGATCAGCATTTGAGTCGTACTTAGCCTCTCAACGGCTTTTCGAACAGTCGGTTTACGATGGCGACCATAATCTTCGCACTGTGTCGAAACCGGAGGATGAAATGAAAGGAAGCTGCGCTTGTGGGGCTGTAGGTTATGAGATGGCCAGCATTGATTGCCAATTAGCCATTGCCATTGTAGTACCTGCCGGAAAACCCATGCCGCTGCTTATGTCACCACAGCAGGGGTGCTTAGAGAGCATTTCAAATGGACTCAAGGCTTGGACGCATTGAAAGCTTTCGAGTCATCTCCAGGGAAACTCCGACACTTCTGCTCTCACTGTGGATCTCACCTTGCAGCTGAGCGTCACGGATCAGCTGCAATGATCGTGCGCGTAGCGACATTGGACGATGAGCCCAACTCTAGGCCCAAGTATCACATCTGGACGAAACAGGATGTAGCGTGGCTGGATGGGGAAGATCTTCCCAGACACTCACAATGGCAGCCTGATCGATAACAGAAACGTTGCCCGGCCATATCGCCCGTTAGGTGCCTATGTGGGTGCCACCGGTCGAATGTGCGAATTCGGAATGCGTGTTGGCTGGACGCTTACCGTTTTTTGCCTTTTGGCAAACGTCAGATACAGATCAACTGCTGCTCGTTGCAATGGAACGTAACCGCCCCATTGCGGTGCTAATTATCAGCCACTTCGGACCTCCGACAGAAAGCTCTCGGTCGCCCCAGATACCAATGTCGCCGACCTGCTCGCCCATGCCTGCGAGCCGCTGGCATTGGCTAATATCATGCATTGGACTTGGTAGATCAGTTGGAGGGCATCAATCGCACACCCTGCCGGGTATTGCGCAGGTCATCATGCTGTGCGAGTTGGCGCTGAACCGCGCGCAGGACCAACTGGACCCGACATAGTCGATACGGCTCGGTAACGAGCGACATACTGTGCCACTCACATGGCGTGCATGGACGATGTAGTTCCCTGCTCCGCTTTTTACACAAGCTCCCTGCGCAGGCGTGGCATGGGGGCCATGCCGCACCTGCGCAGGGAGCCGACAAGGCCGAGGGCCGCGTCAGTGCCAAAGGCAATGGATAAATATGCACCTGCCGCAGAACACATCTCTGCCCGGAAGCGCGCAAGTCATGAACTGGGCCGTCACTGCAAGTCGCAGTGACGGCCCATCCGACGCGCCAACATCACGGGCGAATCCTGAACCCTAAAGAATGTGGCATACATGATGATGCCCCCTTACATTGGCCAAGCAAAACCTAAGACGACAGGTTCGAACGTCGTCATCCCAACAGCGCAAGACTCCTGCAAGCGCTGATCCAGCAGGATGGAGTTAGCCAGGTATGCAAGGTTCCAAAAGCATACCGACCCATACCCGTGGGCGGAGCCGCCTTTGTCTATCGGAATTTATTCCGTCATGTGCCACTACTGCACCGACCAGGCAGCGGGTCTTTGAGCAATGCCGACTGCTCCCACTTAACAATCCCATCCATTTCCTTGGAGTACTCAACAACACTAAAAACCAGCTCATCCCGCTACATCTCCGTCCGATCTTCCAGCAGGAAGCAAGACGGAAGTCTCAGTCGAGACATCGGTGTTTCCTGAACACCATGCCCCTGCCCTTCGGGGATCTCGCCTAGCGAGTTGGCACCAACACTTACCAATGATTTTCAGGACAGAACAACAACACAATTCGAAGCCTGTGAGCTTGGATCGTATATGGACGATTTAACCTACACCCTGCGGCAGCTTTGCCGACGCAATCGCGATGGCAGTCACAACACTCAGGCCGACCGTATCCGCTCACTGGGGCTGATCGCCCGCCAACTGCGCGAGTCTGGTTTCCGGCAGATGAAAGCCCCCTCGCTCAAGGGCAAACACGTACTGGCACTGCTGGATCGCTGGCAAGGGGAAGGCCTGTCACCTGGCACCATCAAAAATCGGCTGGCGCACCTTCGATGGTGGGCTGAAAAAATCGGCAAGGCTGGCATTCTCCCCGCGGACAACACGCAGCTGGGTGTGGCCGACCGGCGCTTCGTCACTAACGTCAGCAAAGCCCAGGAACTGGGAACAGACCTTGGCAAGATCACCGATGCCCATGTGCACATGAGCCTCCAGCTTCAGTCGGCGTTTGGACTACGCCGTGAGGAAGCGATCAAGTTTCAGCCCAAGTATGCGGATCAAGGAGATCACATTCTCCTCAAGGGCTCATGGACGAAGGGTGGGCGTGATCGTTCTGTGCCGATCACTACTTCGCTACAGCGCGAGGTGCTGAATGCGGCACATCAGCTAGCGGGAGCCGGATCACTAATCCCGGCTCAGAAAACGTATATCCAGCAGAGAAACACCTACGATGGTCAGTGCAAGGCAGCAGGCCTGAGCCACATGCATGGGCTACGTCATCATTATGCACAAATCCGTTACTTAGCTTTGACAGGGTGGAAGGCTCCGGCGGCAGGGGGAATCTTTTCCAGGGAATTGACCCCAGTGCAGCGTTCTCAAGACCGTATTGCTCGACAAATTATCAGCCGTGAACTCGGGCATGAGAGAACACAAATTACTGCGACCTACCTCGGACGATAGCTCAAGGCTTTCGACGTCAATGAGCCGTAAGAGTGCGCGCCCGCTTCGCGCCTCGTTGGCGCCTCGACTTGACCAAGCGTATTTCCAGCCAATACGGATATGCGTAGTGACGCATTTAATCTTTCTACGCTTGCCGGTTGCGTGTCCTATGGACACGAGGCATCGAATGCCTGCTCGGCGAGCATTCCCGGCTTCGGTCACCTGAACAACCCTGCAAGCTTGGATAACTGAGGGCGTCGCAAGAAGCCGCCCGCTGCCCCTAGGGAATGCCAACTTATCCGGCTCGCCCGCCTCATGCTTTGCCCGCTGACAGGTCTGTATCGGCGCTTCGAAGCCAAGCACTCATCCATATTCATGAGCGCTGCTTCATGTCGTCGCCAAGCGAATACCTCCCTTCCCTCTCGACAGGAGCAATTATGTTCTCGCTGTTCCATCGCAAGCTTCGGCGTGCACTCGACCCCACGGCTGCAGCTAGCCCAACATCACCCGCCGGCCTGACCACTCCCCAATCTGCGGAATCACTCTTGGCCACTCCCCGCAGACAAAAATTGCTGAGGCAGATCTGGCAGTGCACCGCCATGTCCCGCCCTCAATTCGATGAACTTTATCTCGCCCCAATTAGACGATACGCCGAACTGGTTCAACTTTTTCCAGCATCTGAAAATCAGCACCACGCTTACTCCGGTGGGATGCTGGACCATGGCCTGGAAGTAGTTACATACGCTCTAAAAATTCGCCGATCACGATTACTGCCCCCAGGAGCTCCACCAGAAGTTCAGATCATCCAAACCGAAGCGTGGAATGCCGCACTGGCATACGCCATCCTGAGTGAAAACCTTGGCAAGATTGCGATTGATCTCCAGGTCGAATATTTGGATGGCTGCGCCTGGCACCCATGGCACGGACCGCTGACTCGACCTTACCGAGTACGATACCGAAAAGACCTCGATTATCGACTGCGCGGCCCCGCATCCAGCCTGATGATCCACCAGCTATTAAGCAGCGAAATCCTGGACTGGCTTTCCGCTTTCCCTGAACTTTGGGCCTCGCTCATGGCCCGTTGGTCTGGCCATAGCGAACATACCGGCGCACTCGGCGCGATCATTATTCAAGCCGAACAAGCTTTAGTAGCTAAAGCCCCTGCACAGACCACCACGGCAGCTGAGAGCGATAAGCCAGCAATCATCGCCACACAATCAGATCCGTCACTGCCAGATACACCATCAACCGACTATTTCGACTCATTAACGAATCGAATCGGCGAGCCTCCCAAGTGGCCTGAAGATTCCGACTCCGGACCTATCACCGAATCAGCCCTCTCAGTAGAAGAACCGTCCGAGCCAGACAAGCATGCGAAGCCAAGCGGCGAACACTTCATGGAGTGGCTGATCGAAGGCGTACGCACTCACGAGATCATCATGAATGAAGACCAAGCGCTGGTGCACTCCGTCGAAGACACTCTCTTCTTAGTCACTCCTGGAATATTCCAACGCTACGCGAAAGCATTCCCTCATCCCGCCTCCATCTCGAAAAAACAGGGGCAGCCTGACTGGGAATGGGTTCAAAAGCGCTTTGGAAAAATGAAACTGCACCGCATACAAGCGAACGGTCGTTGCATCTGGACATGCGAGCTCAGCAGTGCACGCAGAACACGTTTTTTACACGGCTATCTCTTGAAAAAGCACTATGGCTTGATAAGCGACTCGTCCCTCAACAACCCGAATCTGAAGGTGGTGACGCCAGGCAGCGAGAAGCCTCACACAACATTAGGAAACACTCGTTAACCGGTTTCCTGATTGACAGCAAACGCCCTCAGCGGCATTTTTGCTATGCATCTCGCTGATTCGCTCAGCACCAGCCGCCAGGATCTTCAAGACGGCGCTGCGGTTCTCCGCAGGATCCATCATATGACCGCATAGCTTCCGGCAGCGCGGACAGTCGACTTGATGTCGATGGAAGCATGACTTTCCCACCCACGACGGGCCTTTCCCGTCGTGGGGAAGGCCTTTTTTTGTTTCAGGAGGCCTTAATGAAAATGGAACTGGCGATGTATCAGGCACTGCGCGCAATCGACGTGCCTGAGCTCAAAGCTGAAGCCGTTATCCAAGCATTGGAATCTGACATGCTCACATTACTCGCTACGAAAAGTGATCTCACAAGTCTTGACCAACGGTTAACTGCTGAAATCGGCAAGGCGACCGCTGAAATTGCTAATACTAATCATCGGCTTACTGTAGAGATCGCTAAATCTGATCTCAAGTTGTCCATTCGTATGGCTTCCATGCTCGCAGTCACAATTGGCATCTTGATCGGGGCGATGAAAGTCTTCTTATAGTTTTCCTCAGCGATTACTGGAACCATCAAAACCACCTGTCATTCGATAGGTGGTTTTTTTGCGACTTCTTCAGCGGTATATGGGTACATGTGGTGAAAAGGCGGGCAGCATCAACCAGGGATTGACCAGGCTAAAGGAAGGAAGTCGGCCTGGCCCCCGCCGCTGGGGGCCGCGGATGGACAAAGGCTAGAGTCGCCGCCAGCGGCCCTTATGATTTCTCGCAATAGCAGCTCTCGGCCGGCCGAAGTCGGCCAGAAGCGGACACGCTCCATCTCCGGAATGGGACATAGCCTGGTACTGAATAACCGGACTACAACTTCAAGATGCCGGCGCCGGAGACGCTGAGATTCGCGCTGCCGAAAACGGTATCGAGGCTGTTGAGTCTTTTGCAGTTTTGCTCCACCCCGTGAAGTGGCATGATGGGACATAGCCACATACCAAGGAGTAGCTATGGCTCGGAAGTCAGCCTCATCCCCGGTTGTTCAACCAAAGGTTCACTTGACGGCAGATCAGCTGCAGAAAGGAATTGACCGGCTTGAGCAAAGAATCGCGGATCTTAATGCGTTTGATCTCAACACATTGGAGAGTGGGACATCACCCGAACTTCAAGCTCTAGAGCGCAGTATTGAAGATACGTTGGAACGCTATTTCGGGGTAAACACTACCGCAGCCAATCGTTATAAAGCGGCGCAAGATCTGCATTACCATCAGATGGTTTGGGTATCTGGGATGCCAGAGCCCAACTACAAGGCACTCACGAAAACAAATATAGAAGCGGCGAAAGCGCTGCTAGGCCAAGCGATACTTGCCTTGAAAGCGGACCTTGAAGACCTTGGATCTAGCCTTCTTGCGCCAGCAGTGAAAGCTAGTTCATCAGCGGGCGTCTCTCGAGTTTTTCTCGTCCATGGGCACGATGAAGCTGTCCGTGAAACCGTCGCACGCTTCCTAGAGAAGCTCGGCCTTCAGGTGATAATCCTCCACGAGCAGGCCAATAGTGGGCGCACGATCATTGAGAAAATCGAGCACAATTCTGATGTGGGAATGGCCGTGGTGTTGCTAACGCCCGACGATGTGGGCTGCAAAGCGGGGGGCCAGGTGGAGCCTCGCGTGAGGCAGAATGTGCTACTGGAGCTTGGTTACTTTATTGGTGCGCTGGGTCGTGACAAAGTCTGCGCGCTGAGATCTGGAAAAGTGGAAATACCTACCGACTTTGCCGGGGTAGTTTGGACAGAGATGTCCGGCGAGTGGAAAACCGCGCTGGCACGTGAGTTAAAACAGGCGGGCTATGCAATCGACTGGAACAAGGTTATGGGCTGAACAATCTCAGCCTCAATCCGCGTTACCTCATGACACTCTGTAAGATATAGGGACTCCTCCGTGTCCATAGAATTCCTGGTTAACACATTTGACAAGGTAAGCTACCTACAAAATCTCTTGGTGGCCCGAGCTACGGGTAATGCTGCGGATCCGAATGAGTATTTCTATCTTCGACGTGAGCTGCTGAGTGACCCTGCAATGAGCGCATTACTCCCAGCATTCGTGAGGCAACATGGCTCCCTTGATACTTTTTGGACTTGGATAAAGGGGAAACACCAAACGTACGCTGAGCGAAGAACGTACCTTTCAGAGCAATTCACCCCGCTCTTAGATTCGTTGGAATTCCCTCCGCTCTCGCGTCCGACTCCCGCTCCCCAGTTCATACAACCGAACAGTAGTAGCCCTTCAACTGCAGCTCCACTTGTCAATCCGGCGCCGGTTGTTGCCAGAAACAAGCGGAAAGTATTCATCGTTCACGGAAGAGATGATCTCGCGAGAGTTGAGGTTAGTCGGTTTATCGAAAGCCTCGGTCTTGAAGCGATCATACTGCACGAGCAAGCTAACGCAGGCATGACGATCATCGAAAAAATAGAGCGATATACCAACGATGCCGATTTTGCAATTGTCCTCTATACGCCCTGCGATCAAGGCCGTGGATATCACGAAGGAAACGCTCGTCCAAAGGACCGCGCGCGACAGAATGTTGTCTTTGAGCATGGCTATCTCATGGCCAAGCTTGGTAGAGAAAATGTCTGCGCTTTGGTGAAAGGCGACATTGAGACGCCGAATGACATTAGCGGGATGGCCTACGTCATTCATGACCAGCACGGCGCATGGAAGTTTAAATTAGTTGCTGAGCTTAGGGCCTGTGGCTATTCAATCAGCACATGGTGATTCAGCAACGGTGTATTAGACAGCTTGCCGCAGTTTCCGAGATCGCGGATCGTCCCCCTCCCACCTGCACCGCCTACCCGGAAGGATCCGTTAAGCCGTGTGATCTGTGCTTAACACGCCATGCGGACACATGCCGTTTCTTCGTAGTGTCAGCTATCGGCTGTGGACTCAACTTTTCGTTCGCTAACGGCCGACTTCTGTCGTCAAGACCAACTGAAAACGCCTCACTGCAATCGATGACGAGCAGGGGAGGGCTCTCCGAGTAGGCGACCGTACCAACCAGCAGCAGTCAGTCAAACAGATTATCGACTGACTCACCTACTGAACCACGCGAATAACAGCCAAAAACCCACGTCTTTAAGCCCACTATCATTGAGGAGTTTGGGTAATAAGTACATTCAGCTACGAACGGCTCCCTGTCGTCGCCCTTAGCTATGGATACTGGCTACGCACCACCTCTATATCATCGGCGGTAAGTTCAGGGTCAATAGTCCTCATGAAATCGTGAATTTCTTGTTTGGCTTGATACTGCTCAAACCAGAGGAGGAACGCGGTTTCATATACTATCGTTTTTACTACCCCATAAATTTTTTTCGAAATTTCTTCGAATTTATCGTGCAACTCATATCCTTGACAGAGTCGAATAGCATCAGCGACCTTGTCTGGTCGAACACCTAGTTTTCTGGCGAATCCATTCATATCGGATTGAACGGCAGACATTAACTCTTCTTCAGGGGCGAGGCTCCCAGGAAGAAAATCAAATACATTTTCAGTATATTTTACCACTCCTTTTTGATCCGCATCAATAATACCTTTTATCGCGAAATTTTCACTTTGCTTAGCATATCTAATAACCACTTCGTATACGTGTGATTCGCCATTTAAAAATATTATCTCATGAGTTTTTCTGATATTACTTCCGTACATATCCAGAAGCTTTTCAAAAAATACTTTGGCTTTATTATCTTCAAGGAAAAAAACGCCTTTTCTAACTGGGGCCACCCCTAGCTCGTTAAGGTAATTATCGTTTAATGCTGCCCCCCAATGAGCAACCTCAGGCCGCTTCATAACTATTACGCGCTCAGCTCCGAGCTTAGAAACTATGAAAGGTGAGTGAGTCGCTAGGAAAAGTTGCTTTTTCCTATCCGAAGAGAGATAAGCCAATAAGTCTACTATGCGATCTTGTGCTGCTGGAGTAAGGCCTGTTTCGGGCTCTTCTAAAAAAAACACCCCTGGACGATTGTATTTTTTTGATAATATCCAGTAAATAAACAATACAAGTTGCTCACCCATTGAAGCTGTGAAGTTATCATGCTCATGTCCATTTTTTATAAAGACAAAACGAGGGCAGCTTTCGTCGTCTCCTGTCACAACTTCTTCAATACAAATAGAGTCGTAACTGCTACCTAACACGTAATTTACCAAGCTGAGTTCTTTATCTGGCAACTCAGCTATACCCCCTTGACCAAAAGTACTTTTGAAATTTACAAGGGTAGCATTGGCTGTACGGAGGTCGGAAAGTGGTTCCGTGACGATCGCTGGCAGTGCGCCACCAGGAAAGTTAATGATCTCCCCGTTATGTAGCAACACTTCATGCCTATAGAACTCAATTCTATTGTAGCTTAGATCTGTAAGATAAGAAAAAAAGCTACTTTTTCCAGCACCGTTTGCGCCCACGACGGCAAAAATCCCTCCAGTTGCGAATTCGCGGTCGGCACTGCCCGGAATAAATTGCTTCAAAGATATAATACCTTTAGCAGCAACAGGGACATCTTTTAGTCTGTTCCAGTAGTCAGCAATAGCGGCCTTTTTCATTGTAAGCCCCAGCTCTCAGCTTCCATAAATGAAATGACCATTTCCTCGGTCAAACTGTCCGATTGATAAATTTTATCTAGTATCGCCAGCGCGCTTATTCCGACGCGACTATCGTAGACTTGGCCTTCCATCCAGCCAATCAGATAAATGACTAGTAGTCTCAATTGAACAGGTATGGCGTCGTTTACACTTGATGCGGCGCGCTCTTGGTAGATACCTAACAGGAAGACAAGTTTACTATTATCCTCGCTATCGCTCTTGATAGACTCTCTCATGCGCTCAAAGCTAGGCAGGTGTGAAATATTCTGATCGGAACGGTCATTCGCGAAATATATAAGCCATGTTAGCAAAGTAGACTTATTTAGCTTAAGCTTACTGCCGGTGCGAAAGTTAGCGCTACATGCCGCAGCAAGTGCGTCGATAGCGCTCATCACCTGCATCTCAGTGTCTCTTGAAACAGGCGCCCCCGCCCTGTAGAACTCAACAAGATTTACATCAGTGATTTTCTTGCTAATTATTCTGGTATGAATTGCGTAAACAAAACGAGCAATGACATCATCATAGGCTAATCTATTATTATTGAAACCTATTCGCGACCCATCAATATTCAAGCTGCTCATATAGGAGACGAAGTTTTTAATCTGTTCGCGAACGGGCCCAAAGAACGTGTTTCGTTTTTCCGCAGGTGTTAATGTTACACCTTGATTGAGCCTAAAAAACAACTCGTAAGGTTCTCCTTCCTGATAATCATACAACTCATGTATTCGAATTGAATACTGCTCAATCTGAAATCGTACGCGATCTGGAAGTTGGTCGAATCGTAACCCGTTTAGCTTTCGGATTTCTTCGTCGTAAGGCTCAATATTGCCATCAATAGCAAATTCACTTTCAAGAAACTCAACAATAGCGCTTAATCTTTGCTGTCCATCGAGCACCTCCATGAATTGATCATTTCCCGTAACCACAAAAAACACTGGAGGGAACTTCCAATCTCTAAGTATGGTATCAATAAGGCCTTGCTTCTTGGCCTTGTTCCATACCATGTCGCGCTGAAAATCTGGACGGAGGTCTATGCTTCCTCGCTTGATCCTTTGATATATGCTTGAAATGTCTGGATCTTTAGCATTTATTTTCATGACTTCCTTCTCGTGTTCCCAAGGGTTCGCGGCATTTGAAGCGCGCATTCATATTGCTAATGGTTAGCCATAATTCATATATATTTCACACTACCAATATTATTAGGGTATTGCTGTTGCGCGGTCCGATAAGTGGCTACGAGTCGTTTGGCATCATCACCCAATCAATAGTCCCCAAGTGAGACGCGAAAAATACCCGCTCATTGGAAAGCGATCAAAAACCTCAGCTTGATTCCATATATGGCGAGGCTATGCTCGAAAGCTACTATTTGGCCAGCTCGCTGTCTACGTTCGACTCGTTTTGCTGCCTACACCGCGTTGACTCTAACCGAGTTCTGCCGTTGCCCACCGGCAGCTTCTGGCCGTGAGCGGACGAAGTCGAACGTCGACGACTGTGCCATTTACCCTCTGTTACCCAATTGCCGTTGCGCAGGTCTATTCAGGCTACGGAGACACAAAACTAGTTTTTCACAAGGAATGCCATTCGAGTCATCATTGGTTACACAGATGTCCCCTTGAGCAAAGGTATTCCATAAAGTATTCCAACAAAAACAATCCAACTGAATTTATCTTGTGAAATCAGCTAGATACCCGATCAATTCAGATTACCCCGGCCTCATCATCTAAAGACGTCCAAGGACGTCTTTTTTTGTGCCTGAAATCCAGTAAATACGGGGGTTTCAGCGCCATCAAGCTCCATAGCCCTTCACGCTGATCCATTTTGAAATGTATTCCAAGACGTATTTCCAAGCACTGAGATGAGTGACCGCAAAACTCTACTCTGCCAACCGTATCCGCAACCGGCTTCGATGGGACAAGCCTGCTTGCAAGGCAAATGCAACTATCACGGTAGATGGCGCGGAAAAGCTGCTCGGGCCGGCGCCGGAAAACATCAACGCAAGACCCAATGCGGTGGCGCCAAACCAGGCCGTCAAGCCCACCGGGTTAAACGCGGCCACCCGCTCGAGCGCTGCCACGTCACTGCGTCCGTAGACAATCTGCGCCAACGCCACACCCACCCAGGCCACCACGAAAATCCCCTGATAGGCCAACGCCTTGAGGATGTAGGCAAACACGTCCGCGAGCATCAAACCGTAGACGATCACCCCCACCGCCACTGCCCACATCAGGTAGGAACCGCGAAGGCCAAATCGACCGAAGAACGCCTGCATGTTCAGGGTCGCCAAGTAATAGTTGGCGGTGTTGATCCGGGTTTGCGTGGCCCAGACAAACAGCAATCCCCACAGGCCCATCAACTGCAAAATCGCCATCACCACCGAGACTTCGTTCAGTGCGCCTTCGTGGGGGATGCTGCTGACCAGGTAAATGCCCGCCGCGCCGTTGAGCAGAAACGTCACCGCGTAGAACGGCATGCCGAAGTTCCAGCGACCGTGGTACTCGGCGTCTTCAGGTTTGCCGAAACGCGCATAGTCGAAGGTGAACAGCATCAACACCCAGACGCCCATGTAGGCGACAAAACAATCCCACCAGCCGAATGCATCAGGCGTTGCCGGGCCGAACTCCAGCCATTGCGGCTGGTAGCCATAACGGCTGATCGATAGGCCCACCGCCACCAGCAAACCACCGAGGTACACCGGCAGCAATACGCCGTTGAGCTTGTCCAGCCAGTGCTGCACGCTACCCAGGATCATTGGCACGCTGTAGAGCACCACCGCCAACGCCGCCAGCGGATAGACCAGTTCCGGGTACAGGTGATTGAGCGCGACGGCGATCACCGAACCTTCGAACACCGCGTAATAGATCGCGGTCGAGAAGAAAATCAACGTCGCCAGGCACGCCCCGGTGCTGCCGAACAACAGCCGTGAAAACAAGGCCACCGACAAACCGCTGCGAACCGCAAAGCGGCTTAGCACGCTGTTGACCAGTCCATAACTGATCACCGACAGGACCATGCCGATCAGCGCATTTCGCGCACCGAACGACAACGCCAATGAAGCGCCCACCACGATGTAAAACATCGCACTGCACACCGCCCACCAGGCCATGGTCAAGGACAGTCGACCCATGCGCGCTTCGGTGGGAACAGGATGATGCGCCGGGTCTTGCCCGGTTTGACTCGATTGCGATAAAGCAGCCATATGCGTGAACTCCAAAACCGATCAAAGGTTGAAGCGCGGGCAGCCGTCACCGCACCGAAGTGCGGCGTTGGCGTACCGTTTGGCATGGCCCGCGCTAGACGGCGGGCAGAATCAGGAAGGGAACCGCTTGCTCAGGCAGCTGAGCTTTTTCTTATAGGAACGTCGCGCTTGCAGCGCCTCTTCGAGGGTTACCGCGACAAAGCGGGCCTTCTGGTTGGGTTGCATCTGGCCGATCAAATCGAGGTCGGCGCTGATCACCGTGCCAATCATCGCGTAGCCGCCACCGGACACCGCATCACGGTGCAGCACGATGGGTTCGAGCCCGGCGGGCACCTGGATCGAGCCGATCGGGTAGCAACTGTCGACGATGTTCGAAGGATCGGAACCGGCGCCAAACGGCTGCTCCCGGGGCTGAAAGCTCAGCGCGCTGCCGCCCTTGAAGCGATAGCCGATGCGGTCGGCCTCCGAACCGACCGTCCACGGCTCGGCGAAAAAGCTCTTCGCCGCCGCTTCGGTCAAGCGGTGGTCGTACAAACCGGGCACCACCCGCAGGGTGATTTCGCCACCCAACGATTGCCGTAACGCCATGGGCAAACTGACCCCGGCGCGGCTCTTGCCACTGGCGATGCCCATCGGCAATTCGTCGCCTGCAATCAGGCGTCGCCCCTGAAAACCGCCCAGCGCGCCGAGCGCATAGGTGGAGCGACTGCCGAGCACCACCGGCACATCAATGCCGCCGGCCACCGCCACATAAGCGCGGGCACCCGCCTTGGGAAAGTCAAAGCGCAGCACTTGCCCGGCCTTCACGGTGAACGCGGTGTCGTGGTGCATTTCCACGCCATCGACCCGTGGCGTCATGTGCGCGCCGCTGACCGCCACCAATGCATCCTGCTGAAACTCCAACTCAGGCCCGAGCAGCGTGCATTCCAGCGCCGCCAGACCTGCCGGGTTGCCGACCAATTGATTGGCCGCGCTCAAGGCGTATTGATCAAGCGCGCCGGACGGCGGAATGCCCAAGTGGTAATACCCTTCACGGCCCAGGTCTTGTACCGAAGTGGCGAGGCCGGGTTTGAGGACCTTGATCATGCCAACACCTCCTGCAACGACTTGGGATAGCCAACGGGATCGGCGAGGAACGCGTCCAGCGAAAACTCCACTGGCCGAATCCGCAGATCAAAGCAACCGGCTTCCACTTCGGCCACCGCGTGGTCGTAGGCTTCACGGTCCATCGGTTTGAACTGCACGATGTCGCCCGGGCGGAAAAACACCATGTGTTCTTTCAGGTACGCGAGGTTCTGTTGCGGGTCGTAGATCGGCGCGGGGGTGACGCCAAACATCTGATAACCGCCGGCGCCACGCACCGAGTAAATGCAACCAAAGCAACCGCCGTGACCAAGGGTCAATTTTGGTGTGTCGGTGCGCGGGCGCAGGTACTTGGGCACCTGCAACTGACGCTCGCGCTCGACCATCTGGAACATGAACGGCAGCCCGGCAACGAAGCCAACCATCGAGACAAACCACGGCGCGCCACTGTGGGCCGCGATGAATGCATCGACGTCGGCCAGACCGTTGATTCGGGCGGCGTATTCCAGGTCCGTGGCGCTCGGGTCTTGATGGCGGTCGCGAAAACGCATCAGGGTTTCGTGGGTCCAGGGATCGTTGTAGAGCACTGGAATCTCGATAATTCGTGTCTGCAACGTGCGCTCGGCAACGGCTCCGGCCTCGGCGATTTTTACCGCTTCGAGCAAGGCGTGAGGGGCGATGCGATCCGGGTCGAAACGAATCTGGAATGACGCGTTGGCCAGGCAGATATCGAGCACGCCATCCAGCGCCTGCTGTTCCACGGCGCGGGTGACGGCCAAGCCTTTGAAGAATGCGTCCAGGGACATGCTGTCGCTGACTTCGGCAAACAAATGCTCATCGGCGCCAAAGCTGTAGCGGATGGGAGTACTCATGCTTCACCTCCGCTGCGGCGCTCGGCCAACCAGGTTTCCAGAGTGCCGGTGTGAAAGTCGGCGCTGTGCAGCCACGGTTGCTCCAGCAATTCACCGTGCAACGCCAAGGTGTTGGCCATGCCGGTGAGCGTGGTGTGCGCCACCGCCATTCGCGCTCGGGCCAGGGCTTCGGCGCGATCCGCACCGTGAATAATCAGTTTGGCCAGCAGCGAGTCATAGTACGGCGGCACACGGTAGCCTTGATACAGATGCGTATCGACACGAATGCCCGCGCCGCTCGGCCAGATCAGTTCCTCGACCAGGCCTGGACTCGGGAAGAAATCCCGCGCCGGGTCCTCAGCGTTCAGGCGCATTTGCAGGGCGGCGCCGTTGAGTCGGATGTCACTTTGCTTGAAGCCCAGCGGCTCGCCGCCAGCGATGCGCAACATGGCCTGGACCAGGTCGATGCCGGTGATCAGTTCGCTGACCGGATGCTCCACCTGGATCCGCGTGTTCATCTCGATAAAGAAGAATTCGCCAGTGGCGTCGTCATACAGGTATTCCAGGGTGCCTGCCCCCTTGTAGCCCAACGATTCGGTCAGGCGCACGGCGCTTTCGCAGAGGATTTCCCGTTGCTGCTGGCTGAGGACTGGCGACGGCGCTTCTTCAAAGATTTTCTGCCGGCGTCGTTGCAGCGAACACTCGCGCTCAAACAAATGCACCGCGTGCTGACCGTCGCCCAACACCTGCACTTCAATATGCCGAGCCCGGCTGATAAATCGCTCCAGGTACACAGCGCCATTGCCAAACGCCGCTTGGGCTTCGCGCTGGGAACGGGGAAATTCTTCGCTCAGTTGCTCGGCGTTTTCCGCCAGCCGAATACCGCGCCCGCCGCCACCGGCCGAAGCTTTGATCAACAACGGGAAGCCAACGGATTGAGCAGCCTTCAGCGCAGACTCGACGTCGAACAGTTCACCCGGCGAACCCGGCACCACCGGTACGCCATTGGCTTGTGCGGTACGCCGTGCCTCGGCTTTATCGCCCATGCGCCGGATCGTCTCCGCGCTCGGGCCGACGAATATGGCGCCGGCAGCCACCACCGCTTCGGCGAAATCGGCGTTCTCCGACAGAAAGCCGTAACCGGGATGCACCGCGTTGGCGCCCGTGGCTTTCAAGGCGCCGAGCAAGGCCTCGACGTTCAGGTAACTTTTGTCGGCACGGGCCGGGCCAAGAATGTGCACCTCATCGGCCATGCGCGCGGCCTGGGAATCGACGTCCGCCTCGCTGCACGCCGCAACGGTGGGAATGCCCAGTTCTTTGGCGGCGCGGATAATCCGCACGGCAATCTCGCCACGGTTGGCGACCAGCAGTTTACGAATGGCTTGGGTCATGATCGCCCCCTCACTCGTCGTCGAGTGTTGCGACGACTTGACCCGGCTCCACCGGATCACCGTCTTCCACCAAGAAGGCACTGAGGCGACCAGCCGTCCCGGCGGTCAGTTCGGAGAACTGCTTCATGACCTCAATCAGGCCAATGACCGTGTCGGCGCTGACCTGCGCGCCGACCTCGACGAAGTTCGCCGATTCCGGAGAGGCTTTACGGTAGAAGGTTCCCGGCAATGGGGTGATTACAGTGTGTTCAGCCATGTCTGTTCCTCTTGGAATAGTTATAGAAAGGCAGGCAAAAAGTGAATCGGTGGGCAAACCCTGGCGTCTATGTGCCAGGTGTTTTCGTTCGGTCTCAGCGCGGTGCTCGGACCTCTATGCCCGCGCCACCCAGCGCATGACGGGTGGCTTCGACCAACGCCAGGGCGCCCGGTGTGTCGCTGTGCAAACAGATGGAATCGAATTCGATCGCCAGGTCTTCGCCCTCGACGGTGCGCACCACGCCTTGTTGGCAAGCACGCAGCACTCGCTCGGCGACATGGGCCGGGTCGTAGGCCCGCACGTTGCGAGTGAAGACGATGGAGCCGCTGAGGTCATATTCGCGATCGGCGTAGAATTCGCGGATCACCGGTTGGCCAAGTTCCGTGGCGACCCGCCAGATCACCGAATCGGGCATGCAATACAACAGCAATTCCGGCTCCAGGCGCTGGAGGTTTTCCACCAGCAAACGCGCGGCCTCTTCGTCGCGGGCCAGGTGCATGTAGAGCGCGCCGTGGGGTTTGATGTGTTGCAGGGCCATGCCTTGAACCCGGGCGAGTTCACGCAGGGCGCCCAACTGATAGAGCATGTCGTCGACCAGTTCCTGGGCCGGCGCATTGATGTGCCGACGGCCAAAACCAACCAGGTCGCGAAACCCCGGATGCGCGCCGATAGCCACGCCCAGGCGCTTGGCCTGCTCGACGGTGCGGCGCATGGTGCCAGGGTCGCCGGCATGAAAACCGGTGGCGATGTTGGCCGAACTGATAAACCCCATCAGCTCATTGTCGACGCCATCGCCGATGGTCCAGGGACCAAAGCCTTCGCCCATGTCCGAGTTGAAGTCTACTGCCTGCATGACGCTTGCTCCCGACGCTTGTGACTTCGTGAAGGCCAAGTTAGATTCCTCCCTACCCCCTTGGGAAGATCTATTATCAGATAGGCCATCTTCTGAAAAACAGATACACCGTCGCCCGGAGTGCTCATGTCCTTGACCCTGCGCCAAGTCCGCTATTTCGTCGCCACCGCCGAGATCGGGCAAATCTCTCAAGCCGCGATTCATCTGAATATTTCCCAGTCGGCGGTGACCACGGCGATCAAGGAACTGGAAGGCATCCTTGGCACGCTGTTGTTCCAGCGCTCGGCCCAGGGCATGAGCCTGACCGACGCCGGGCGGCACTTTTTGAATCGAGCCTATGTGATTTTGCGCAGCGTCGATGACGCGTTGAACAGCCCGTTGCCGGACATCCGCGCCAGCGGCGTGTTGCGCTTGGCGGCGAGCTACACAGTGATCGGTTATTTCCTCCCGCACCATTTGCAGCGCCTGGAACACTGGCATCCGGACGTGGCGATTGAAGTTCATGAACAGGAACGGCAAGCCATTGAGCAAGGCTTGTTGGAAGGTCGTTTCGATATGGCCGTGGTGCTCACCGCCAACCTCACGCACCCGGACATCGTTTCAGAGATTCTCTTCAACTCCGAACGGCGGTTATGGCTGCCCAGCCACCATCCGTTGTGCGAACGCTCGGCGGTCAGCCTCGCCGACGTCGCGAAAGAACCCTACATCCTGCTGACCGTCGACGAAGCCGAACAAAGCGCCATGCGCTATTGGGAACATGCGCATCAACAGCCAAACGTGCGGGTGCGTACCAGTTCAGTCGAAGCGGTGCGCAGCATGGTCGCCAATGGCAGCGGCGTGGCAATCCTCTCGGACCTGGTGCACCGCCCCTGGTCACTGGAAGGAAAACGCATCGAAACCCTGACAGTCACCGATAAGGTGACGCCGATGAGTGTCGGACTGGCGTGGCATCGCGAGCGCGAATTCAGCCCGGCGATGCAGGCGTTTCGTAACTATTTCCACGATGCATTTTTGGCGCCACAACAGCTGTCCGCGCGACGCTGAAAACAGTGAAAACCATGCTTTTTTGTTGGAGTTGGGAACGACTATTTGCTTGCGACGGGCCCTGCGCGGTCGCAGTTGCGGCAAGCCGCGGAAGAGGTATCGGGTCGGGCAGGACGACCCACCGGCCCTTTGCGGCTCACGATGCCACGCGCGCCGTTTGAGTCATTCATCGCACCCGCGTTGAAGGCGTTTCAGAATAGCTACCCCGATACTGAGCTCGAAATTGCCGTTGAGGCGCGGCTTATCGACATCGTCAAACAAGGCTATGACGCGGGTTTACGCTATGGCAATTGCATTGATAAGGATATGGTGGCGGTGCCCATTGCGTCTAAGTCGGAAGCCGTGCTCGTCTCATCCCCAGCTTATCTTCGCGACCACGTGATACCGAAGCATCCCGACGATCTGCTCGATCACCGCGCGATCATGTGTCGCAGTCAAATCGATGGCTTGATCATCCCCTGGACCTTGGAATCTGCGGGCGAGGTGGTACAAATCGTCCCGCCGACACGCATGATTGTTCACGATCTGGCATCGCAAATCGAGCTAGCTCTGCGGGGATTGGGGATCGTTAACGCGCCTGCCGCGTATGTGGCCGGCCTTCTCGAATCGAGAAGGTTGTCGCAGGTCCTCCCCTCATGGTCTTGTCCTCAGGAGGCTGTTTACCTCTACTTCCCAAGCCGTCGCCACCAATCGGCAGCATTACGAGCGTTCATGGCTTTTTTAAAGACTGCGGATTTTGGCGATGCTTCCAGATAAAGCCGGCCTTCTCTGGAGCAGCGAAAATAGGTAAAGACGACCTGTTGGAAGGCGCCTATCGCCAGTGCCTTTTTTGTATCCGGGCAGCACCAGCGCTGGCGCGACCCACCATCGCTCCTCTGGGCGAATGTTTCGACGTCCGGATGCTCGAAGAGACGGAGACGCGCTCACTAATCTGTGATGAGCGCATTGGAAAATCTTCGAAAAACTCAACGCAATGTTTTATCGGCTTCGTTAGCTTCGCCCTGATCGTCGACGGGAAGAAATCTGGTGTATGCAGCCCCTAGCCCGTAGCACTCCTTACGCCCGCGGGCCTAGCCAAATGCCTCCTTGACGAGGCTGTCGAACATGCTGTAGGCCGACAGTGCCTCACGACGGTAATCCTCATCGCTGGCGTCCAGAGGCGTGACTAGCAAGGTCTGGATCTCGATGACGTTGCTGGTCGCGTCATGCTGGTAGTGGAGCAGCACCGAGATACCGTAGTTGTCGCCACACAGGCTGTAGCAGACATTCATGTACTGCGGTTTGAGCAGCGCCAGGCCGTGCATCTGGCTATGGATGGCCAAGGCACAGACCCTGGCCTGGCAGGTCGCGGCGAAGGCCGACTTGGGCAGTTTCTCGGCGTAGGCCGCGTCGCCAATCACATGCACATCCGGTACTAGCAGGGATTCCAGGGTCTGGGTGTTGACCGGACACCAGCCATGTTCTGCGGCCAAGCCGTTGTGCCGTGAAAAATCATCAGCCTGCTGGGGCGCTATGATGTTGATCACCTGGCCGCTGACCGGACCACCCTCGGTCAGCAACTGCCCCTTGGCTTCGTCGAAACCGTACACGGTCCCACCCTGCAAGGCACCAATCCACTGGATGTTGGCCTGCTCGCTGCCATAGCCATATAAACGTTTCCAGGCCTGCTCGAATTGCGCCTGCTTGGCGAATCGCGGCTTGGCATCCAGGACTATCACCCGCGAATCGGGTTTGTGGGTCTTGAGATAATCGGCAATCAGGCTGGCCCGTTCATATGGCCCGGGCGGGCAGCGGTAGTCGTCCACCGGTACCGAAATCAGCACATTGCCGCCGTTGGGCATGGCCTCCAGTTGCTGACGAAGCAAACGCAGTTGCTCACCGCCGCCCCAGGCATGGGGGACACGACTGGCCACCGCCTCGCTGTAACCAGCGATACTGTCGTACTTGTAGCCAATGCCCGTCGCCACTACGCAGCGGTCGTAGCCGAGTACCGAACCGTCGGCGAGCCTGACCTGCTTGCGCTTGGCGTCGATCAAGCTCCCCTTCTGATGCACCACCTCGATGCCCTCGGCACGTAGCTGTTCGTAACCAAAAATCAGGGTTTCTTCGTCCCGCTTGCCCACCAGGTACTCGACCCCCAGCGGACAGCAGTGATACTGCCGGCTGGGCTCGACCAGAGTGATACCGACGTTCGCATCCAGACGCCTGAGAGTACGAGCGAAAGTTGCGCCGGCAAAACCACCGCCGATCACCACCACGGCATAGGAGCGGGCTGCCACAGGCACCACCGGTCTGGCCAGGGCCTGGATCGAAGAAGCTCCGATACCGGTGGCCAGCCACTTGAGCAACAGCCTGCGTTGTGGGTTCATCGACATGGAGCCTCCTGCGCGCAACCTTGCAGGAACCCCAGAAGCTGTTGCAATTCCTCGCTTTTGAGGGCGGACATCGCGCTGGCCATTTCCTCTGGCATCGTTCGTTGGCCTGTGGCCATATCCTTCAGCACTCCTTGCATATACTGCACATTCTGGCCTTTCACATACGGCGTATCCGCCTGCTTTTCATGGCAACTGGAACAGTGTTGCGCATACAGCTGCTCACCCTGCTCGTGTGCCTGGGGCACGGTCGCCCCCAGCGAGTTTTTCGGCAGGCGGCTGTAATACTCGGCAAACTGTCTGAGCGTCTGGTCGTCGTACCCTTTCATCGCCCGGTTCATGATGGTGCCTTTGAGGGTACCGTCGCGATAAGCCGCCAGGGTTTTGTACAGGTAGGCCTCGGACTGGCCGGCCAGCGAAGGAATCGCCCCCGGCGTGCGCTGCCCCTCGAAACCGTGGCAATTGATGCAACCGTTGCTCAACATGAAGGAGTCGCCACGACTGCCGGCTTGCAGACTGGGAACCGCAAAAACGAGGCCGATCAACAACGACCCGATAACCACGCGCATAGCCTGGACTCTCCCTGTGCCTTGTATCGGCCGCCGCACCGCGTCGGCCGAGTCATCCCATCGATTACTCAGTGAGTACGTTGCTCATGTACACCTTGGTGTGACGCAGGTACTCCTTGGGAATTTGGTAACCGCCATAGGCTTTCACATGGCCGTCGATATAGCCGCTCATGGCCTCGCGCGAAGCAAATATCTGCTTGGCCCGCTCGAAGGTCGCCGAGTCACGGTAGATCATCAGGTGGATCAGCGGCTCGCCCAGCTCGGTTGGGATCAGGTTGATCACCTTGACCCCCTCCTTCGACTTGCCAGCATAGGTCTGCATGTACTTGGCCTGGGAGGTGACGAAGGTATTCAGGAACGCCTCTTCCTGGCCCTTGGGCGGCTCGAAAATGATGGTCATGGCCTTGCTGGTGGAGGTTGCAGCCGGAGCCGGAGCCGGGGCTGTCGGGGCCTGGGTCTGAGCCCATGCCTGGTTGCCAAAAAACCACAGGAGGCCGACCAGGCCAAGACGCGCCGTAAGGTTGTTCATCGCTATCACCTTTATTGTTACTGATGGCTTAATTTCTTATGTCTAGCCAAACACGTCCGGCGAGCAGGCCCGGATGGCAGACTCGGCTTTTTCTTATTTGTGCAACACAACTGAAATCATTCGTCCTTCCAGGTCCGCCGTCGGGTTGGCGGTATCCCTGGGATCAACCCGCACTGAGCTGATTTCCACCCGGCGATAGTGTTCGAACATCACACGCTGGTACTCCGGCGGCAGCAAGGGCCGGATGCAGAACAGCGACAGGCGCCCGCCATCGTCGAGCAGTGACTGCGCGGCGAACTTGAGGAACCTGAGGTTCTCATCGTCAACCGCCGCCATGTCATCGGCGAACGGATCGAAGAATATCGCCGAATAACGCTGGGGGCCGGTATCAAGCTGCTGCCAGTAGCCGGGGAGTAACTGAATGTTCGTGCGCGCGCCCTTCCAGCGCTCGGCCCGGTCCAGCACCTGTGGATGGGGCTCGACAATGGTATGGGACGCCGGGCCGAATTCCTGCAGGATGCTGGCCGAGATGCCCATGCCGAAGCCGATTTCCAACAGCCGGTCGTCCGGTGCGATCTTGAGGTCCTCGACCATTCTGCGAATCAGTGGCCTTTCCCATTCATGCATGACGTACTCGTCGCCGATGCGCAGCGAATCGCTGGTGTAAACCGCCTCTGTCGCCAGATAGTCCTTGCGTTGCGGATCCATAAGCACTCCTTTTCTCTTCACTCAGCGTAGGTTCGGCGATCACGCCAACAGTCTCGTGGCGTCACCTCACCAGTTTCAATTCGGGCCTGCCGATGAACGCTTGCGCCGGCGTTACATTTGATTTCAGCAGCAGGGTCTGGAATCCGCCCTTGAACGGAATCCTGGCGAGGATCGCGATACTCAGTTCTTCGAGGTACAGCGAAAAACCCTGCAACGCCTGCAGGGGTAGACCGGCAAGCACGGCGTAAGCGATTTCCAACAGCAACTGGTCGAGATAGATCACCAGTGTTCTTTGGCTGTGCCGACGGAGAATCGCTTCCAGTTCGATGGCAAATGCATGATAGAGCGTGTTGAGGCTCGGGCTGCCGTAGCGATCAGAATAGGGATCGAACAACCACTCCGCCTTGTGGGCCCCATGAACCTGCTGCGGATCGTAGAACTCCTGCTCGAGGACGAGGGTCTGGATCCCAAGGCTATCAGCCAGGTCCAAGACCGGGGCATAGCAGGCCGAGCGGCCGGACAGCACTAGCAGGTCGCTATGCGCACGCTGCAGCGTCTGCAGATGGTGTTGCAATAACGCCTCGTCAGACTGCCGCGCACGACGCATTAGAATCACGTTCATCTCGTCGAACTCCTGAAGCCAGCCTCGCAGGCCGCCAATGCCTCGATATGCCGAGTACGAGTAGCGCCGACGATACAAGCGTCGACCTGCCGATGATGAAAGGCGTAGTCCAGCGCAGGCGCCAAGGGAATATCGCCGCCCGCCAGGCAATGCACGGCGTAAAGACGCGATCGGGCCTTGATCTGGCGCAAGTAATCGGCGTAAGTCGCGCATTGCATGTTCAGTAGGTTGACCGGCACCGCAGCGCCAGCGAACGATCGCTCTCTCAACACCTGCAAGAAGCCGGCACTGGGATGGAACCCCAGGAGAATCCGGGAAGCCGCCGGAATGGCCGCCTCCATCTGCCGCAGGATCGCCTCGAGCAACGCGTACTGCTGTTGCGCGAGCAAAATGTCCAGCCAGTCGCCCCCCAGCGTTACCAAGCCAGGCTGGCAGCAGCGGACGATATCGAGGTCTTCGGCTATCTGTTGCGCATCGGCGGCGAAGGTATAGCCAGGGGCTGTGTAGTAATACGTCGGGTTGGCCTGGACCTGACGGACACTGACGCTCTGCCCCGTGGCCTGCTCAGTCACTCGCAGCAGAAACCGTGAATGATAGATATGCCGTGTTCCTAGGCCACCCGCCAAGGCACTGCTGACGGCCTTAGCCGTGGGCCAGTCGCCACTGGCCATGCCCAGGCCGGAACTGGCCAGGACCCAGCGCGCGATCCCCTCGACCTGTTGCGTCGAGTAGGGACTGCCGTAACGCTTGAGAAACCCCCGGTCGCCCAGGTACAGCACTGGCTCACGCATGAGTCTTTCCTTGCACCGGATAATCAACGAGCCAGCTCGCCGAGCTCAATGTCATGCTCCAGCCGGCAACGATGATCCACCAGTACCAGGGTGTTGCCGCTACGCTCGACGTAACGGCGCAACGCTTGCACACGCTCGGCCAGTTGCTCGGCGCGCAACCCCCTGAACGGCTCATCCAGCAACACCAGATGGTGGCGGTCCTCTGGCAAGGTGCTCAGCCAGGTATCCAGCCAATCACTTGCTCCGAGCTCATCGCCGAGCAGCGCCAGGGCATTGCTGTCCAGGTAATAACGGGGTGATGTCATGGCCTGCGTCACGCCCGCGTCTTCAATGGTCACGTCGGTGATACCGGCCACGCCCTTGAGGTACTCGCTCTTGCCGGAGCCGGAGTGCCCCGATAGCGAATACAACCGGCCCCGTTCCAGGGTCAGGGCACGATAGGCACGTTGAGCGACAAAGGGCGCGATGCTCAGGCTCTGCCCGGCGATAGCCACTGCTACCGAACTTTTGGGCCGGGCAAAATATTGCAGGCGCTCCACCGACACCGACTGAGATTTGAACCCCGTGATGGCCAGAAATACATTGGCCAGGTCGGAACGAACTAGCAGCAAAGCTGTGACCGCGAGCACAAAAGCCGAATCGCTTGTCCGGTAGAGACTGCCCATCAAGACCACCAGGACAATCACCAGGTCACTGAGCAAGGTGCAACTGGCCGCTGTGACTGTGCGAGTGATCACGCTGCGCATGCGGGTGGTGTAGAAACTCTTCAGCCCCTCGGCTATCGCACCCCGCTGGGTGAGCGCCAGCCATTCACCCAGGCGTTCGAAACCCACGCCACCGGCCCGGGAAATGGAAAATGCCACATGGGCCGAGCGTAGTAGGGAGTCGAATCCCTTGACGCTCTCCACCCGGGTCCGATACAGCTCGTTGATCGAAAGCCGGTACAACACCGCCAGCAGGCCGCTGAACAGCAGCGCCACCGCGACCCCGAACAGGCCGAACCCCATCCACAAGGCCACGCCATTGCACAGCAACAGCGCGAAAATCCAGGCAATGTCGTGGGCATACCAGGCGATGCGTTCGAATGTCGTGGTGACATCGCGAGAAACCACCTGCAGCGCATCGGCCAGGCCGGTAACCCGGATGTCCCGCAGACCATCGATGAACAAGCGGGAAAAGCGGCTGCGCAACAGATTTTCGATAAACAGCCCGGCAGCTATTCCTGCCCCTACCCCGACCACGGCATACAACAGAACCTGCCAGGGCGAGAAACCTGCCTCTGGCAGCGTCAGGTTGGCCGCATAGCTCATCATCAGTGCCGGCACCAACAACATCAGTCCCCCCCAGCAACAATATTTGAACAGATCGCCGAGACTGAAGCGGTCCAGCGCCGGGGGGCCGGCCGGCACCGTCGAAGCCGTCCGCTCAGCGATCTCCGCCGGCAGGGCCTCACGCTGCGCTATCGCTCTTGCGGCCGAGGGGCTGAAGCTGACCCAGGACAGGCGTTCCAAGGCCTCTTTCACTGCCAGCGCGGCGGCGGCGTCCAACGCCGAAAAGTCGTGGTCGACACTGAGGGTCCCGTCCTGGATACGGGCCAGAAACACACCGCGCAGCAGCTGCAGGCGCAGGCGCTGTCCGGCAGATAGGTTGCTCGCGTCCAGCTCGATAGGCAGTTGCAGAACCTGCTGTGGGTCCTGTCCCAGCTCGGGTACCAGCCGGAAAGCGCCCAGCAACGCATGCAGGTCCTCGCGCTGGCTCTCCAGTGGACCAGGAATCAGTTCGACCAGCGTCGCGGGCCAGATCGGCCAGTCGGCGTCGAACTCGATCACGCCGCGCGCCTGATCGGCAACATCGGGTAGCAATACCGGATGCCTGGAGGAATTCTGATACAGGCCATTGAGTGCTTCCAGGGAGCGGCCGACGGCCTTGTAACTCACATAGGAGCGGGGCAGCGCGAGCACCGCCGCCAGCAACGGAATGCTTAGCCAGAAAATCGCCCCGTCCCAGACCATGGCCGATTCCGAGGTACCCAACAGCCCCAGCAAGACAAAAGGAATCAAGCGGCCGAAACCGATGATGTAGCTGTCGGCGCCGCGTAGCAGCGTATCTAGGTTGCGCAGGGAGCGTTCGTCCACCAGTGTCCGCTCGATGCTCTGCAAGGCCGTATGGTCGGCGAACTGTTTGAGCCACGGTCCTTGGCGCAACCATGCCGAACATTGTTCGATACGCTGCGCCGTCATATCCATGATTCGCTCGTAGTTGCGGTCCGCGAGCCTGGACAGCAGATAGGAAAGCGGCAGGAACATACCGATCACCGCAACCGCCCAGAACCCTGCCGTGCCGAAGACCAGCAACGCCAGCAGGATTGAAAGCAGCAGGAAAACCGGAATAGCCAACAGGTTAACGCTAGCACCGATACCATCGAGAATGACGCTGAAATCCCGCGACACCACCCGTTCCAGCACCGACACCTCTACCCCGGGCTGCATCTTGCGCACCAGAAGGCGCTCGAACTCGCGGCATAACCTCAGGGAGATGTAGCGTTCCAGATTGAGCTCGCTCACCACCAGCAAGAACCCACTGATGGCCAGGAACGCCAGGAGCGCTGTATCCGCCAGCACGACATCGGCAGCGCCTTGGGCCGCCACCAGGGTGCTCAGCTTGTAGATGAACAACAGCGGCACGCTGTATTGCAACAACGACACAAGTACATAAGCGCTGACCGCCCAGGGCGCAAGGCTGAAGGCCAGGCCGAAAAAACCATCGACGAAGGCTCGCCCTTCGGAACGAGCGACCGTCCGATAGCGCAATGCCGGGGTAAAACAATACATCCAGTTCACGGCCGCGCCTCCTCGCAGTACACCCGACCCGACTCCAGGGCCTGTACGCGCTGCAGGCAGTCTCGGATTTTCTGCAGATCGTAATAGTGGGCGGGAATCTCCCGGCATTCGCAGTAATGGGCCACCCATTCCTCCAGAGTCCATGAAAATGCCGAGCTCGCCCCCAGGAAACGGCTCAAGGACAAGATGTCGAACCAAACGCTGCGTTGCAGGGAATGAGTCTCCAGGTCGAGGACACGCACGCCCTCCACGGTAACAAGCAGATGCTCCGGCTTGCAGTCACCGACGCTGATGCCCTGCAAGTCGAACGAGGGGAAACGACAGCGGGACGACAGGCAGGGATCGATAAACTCAGGGGTACTGCGGTGCCCCATGACGCGCTGGATATTCGCCAGGGCCGTGGCATGCATCGCTGCGTAGGCCGCAATCACTTCAGGTAGATCGGCCGGACCGGGCAAACGGCCCTGGAGAAACTCCAGCACCAGTACCTGATGCCGCGCATCCTGATATCGCACGCCTGCGATCGGCCCCGAGCGGAAGAGCAAATAACCGCTGGCTTCAGCGGCATAGGCCTCCTCGTCGAAGTAACGCTTTATCACCACCTGCTCGCCCGAGGCCATGCACAGGCCCGAGCAGACCAGCGACTTCACCGACTGGCCGAGTACCTGCAGAACCTGATAACTCTCGGCCAACAACTCGGCGAGCGCCTGTTGCTGCAACTGCAGCTGGGCGGAGCCGAGGAGCTCCAGATGCACATGGTCAAAGGCTATTTGCCCGCTCATGGCGCAGTCGCCAGGGACATTTCATAACTGCGCAAGGCACGTCCATAGTCCACTTGCTCGTTGTAATACTCGAGCCAGAACGCAAGCGGGCTGTCATAGCGATCGCAGACATACCACTGCGATGCCGACAGATTGAGCAGCTCCCATATCTGCAATTCGCCGAGAAGCAACTGGCAGAAATCGTCATGGTCGACACGGATGCCGTAGGGATAACGCTTGATCGCCCCCGCGCCTTCGTCCGGCACCTCGACGAACTCGACCCTGGACACGTCCAGCAGCCATTGTTGGCCGATGCCGTCGTCCCGGGTCAATTGCAGCACCGCACGGCACGGGCCAACGGGGCGCCCCAAGTAGTTGCTCTGGGTCATCAGCACCTGACCGTAGCGGGTAATCAGCCAGGTCCTGGCCATTTCATCGAGATGGGCCTTGATCCGCTGTGTGTCGAGCGAGACCGTCCGGCGTCGCCCTTTCGCCGGACGGAACCCTGCCTGTTCCTCGGATGCGCAGATCCAGTCCGCCGGTTCGCCAGGCCGTGCCGCCGCCACGTCGAAGCTTTCGCCGGGCATCAGTGAGTGCACCGCCCGCAACAACGACAGTTCACTGCAGATCTGCGCCAGTTCGAGGTTCGACCAGGGGTGATGCATTTTACCAAAGGGATCGCGATAACCATTGCCCGCGAGGATCAAGGTCGGCACCTGGTTCAGTCGGCGCATCGGCTTGTGTACGATTTCGTCCAGCAGACGCAAGCCGGACACCCGGGTGTAGCGTTGGTCGGGCACCGGCAATAGGTTGTCCAGGCCGATCGGCCCTTGCGCCCCACTGCCCTGAAAATTATTGGTCATCACCATGACCTGAGGCCAGGCAATGGCTCCACTATTGACATCGGCAAAGTAAGCGTCGGCGATGCGGGTATCGGACTGGATGAACACCGCCTCGCGCCCCCGATGCTCGACATGCAGCGATGCTACCCGGCTGTCCCAAAACAGTACCTCTGTGCAGGGCATGTAGAAGCGCAGGCTCAGCGAGCCGATAAAGAACTCGGCCTGAGTATCAACCCGCCGCACCTCGTAACCGCAGGCGCGGACAATCGCCTCGGCCGCGCCGGGAAACAGTTCCGGGACATAGACCACTTTGTGTTTGAGCAAGTATCCGTAGTCCGATGATAAGCGGCGCAATGAGGCCGGGTGAAAATGCTGCAGGTGCTCGGTGGTCAAGACAATGCCGTCCACCGCCGGCATGCGCTGCAAATCGACGTTGCGCGCCGGGACTATCGTGAACTGCCGGTCGGCATCGGAACCGAAGCCACCACCCAGCACCGGGTCGATCAATACATGGCTATCGCCAGCCCGCAGCGACCAGCTTTCGTGGCCGATCATCGTCAGCTTCATGGGCACACCTCCAGGTTACGCATGCTGCGCCCGATGATTTTCGCCAATAGCTCAGGGCTGCCGTTCTCGCCGTAATAGCTGTAGAAGAACGGGATCAGGCCGTCGAAGATGCCGTTCTCGAACCATGATTGGACCGAAACGCCCACGATGTCCCAGATCTGCAGATCCCCCTCGACCATGCCGATGAAGTCCACCAGGGGCAGGCATACGCCGAAGGGATACTGCGCCACCAGCGATTCAAGCTGGTTGTGCGCCTCAGCCTCGAACTGGCCGCTGATGAGGTTCAGCGCATAGCTGTCCTGACGCCCCAGGGCATGCGAGGCAAAACTGAAAACGATTCTTTTCGGCCCGAGCTTGCGTCCCTTGTAATGAGACATCGCCAATACCTTGCGCCCGGTGATGAACAGCATCAGGCTTTTCGCCAGGCGCTGCAGCTCGGCTTCCGCGCGCCGCAGCAGCTCGTCATACGACTCGGCGTCCTGCACGTCCGGGCGCACCGAAGCGACCACCTCGACGGTCTTGCGCGCCTTGATGAACTGGTCCAGCTCCTCGATCAGCAAGTTGTGCTGCACCTTGTCCACCTGGACCCAGTCGATAACCGCCTGCGGCCCGGAATAAGGATCCAGGGCAAAAGCTTCGCCTGGCAGCAGGCCGACAATATTGGTGTCCAGGCTGAGTCGATTGGCCAACCGGCTCAATGTCGGCTGGTCGGAAAACGGGAAAGCGGCGAACCCGCCCAGGCGTTTGATGAACCCGCCGCCGCAAAGGGCTATGTTCTCGGGCTGCACCGGAAAATCGTCCATGTAACTGGTCAGCACGGCGCTCAGCACACCGATCCCCAGCGGACCGACCTTACGGTTGCTGTCACTCGCGTTCTTACCCCAGTTTTCCAGGGACTGAAAAGCTCCCGGGGGCGATACCCTGGAGTTGTTCGAGACGATCACCAGCTTAGGCGGTGTCAATCGTCCTTCGACGATATCGGTCTTGAACACTTCGGACACCAACGCGTCCACGGCAATGAAGATGCCAGTGCCAGGCTGTTCGGCCTCCTCGATATGCACCTGGGTGACCCGGCTTTCCCAGAAGGCGGTCTTCGGATCCGCCGGGTAGAAGCGCAGGTTCAGGTCGCCAACCCGCATCGGCTCGGTGTCGTTGACTTGCGTAAGGGTGAACCCGAGGTCGCGGATGCATTGCTTGACCGGTTCGACAATGGTCGCCCCCACCACAAACCGGGCGGAACGTGGCAACAGGTTCAGCGACTGGATATCGAAATGATCGGAATGTTCGTGACTGAGGAAAATCAGGTCTACATCGGACAGTGCCGTGGCATCGACAGTGCGCGGAGGATAGATCTCGATCCGGTGCTCGTCGACCAGACCGAAGTCTTCACACAATAGCGGGTCAATCAGGATTCTGGTGCTTCCATGCTCCACGAGCCACGTTTGATGGCCGATAAAGATCGCCCGCATGTCCACCTCCTCCCTGGATGACAACTGGATACTCACTACCCGAAAAGCGAAAAAGCAAGAAAGGACTTTCTTGCTTTTTCGGGGTCAGCTCAACGGTGGTACGCGCAGCTTGCAGCCTTGGTTTCGGATACACGGGTCTTGGACTTCTGAATGGCGTCGCTCAAGACCTGTAACTCTTCCTTGCTGAAAAGTACTTTTTCGCTGTCTTGATGGTTGGGTGCGGTCGCACCCTGCTGGATCTTCTGGCTCATGACTTGCTCCTTGTCTAGCTGTTTCCAGGTACGCCAAGGCGTAATGGCGTCCTGTCGCGAGCCAATATAACCGAGGACTCCGACTTTTCAAGAAAGAAAAGTTCCCGGAAAAGTGACGCAACCGCAGTCTCAGGCACGGAGTAAACTTTTGATACAAATCTTCTGAAAACCACCAGCTCTTGTCCGACCTGCGAGAGGATTCACCGAACAGAGGTTGCCGTTTTGATGCCTAATGCGACGACACATAAACCGACGGCCCCACCGGCGCCGGCAACGCATAAGTCGCCTTCATCCATTCAATCTCTGCCTGAGGCGTTCGCCCAAACAGGCGCTTGAACTCGCGGCTGAACTGCGAGGCGCTTTCGTAGCCGACGTTGAACGCCGCCGTCGAGGCGCTCATGGTGTTGCGCAGCATCAATAATCGCGCCTGGTGCAGGCGTGTCGATTTCAAGTACTGCATGGGCGTGGAGTCCGTCACGCTGCGAAAGTGCAGGTGAAAATTGGGGATGCTCATGTTGGCTTCGTGGGCGAGTGTTTCGACGTCCAGATGCTCGTGGTAGCAGCTGTGGATCTTGCGTATCGCCCGGGTGATCTTGCCGAAGTGTCCCTGGCGACTGAGCGCGGCGCGCATCGAACCGCCCTGCTCGCCGGTCAGGATTCGATAGTAGATTTCCCGTATCAGCGAAGGTCCCAGGATTTGCCCTTCGCCCGGGCGACTCATGGCTTCCAGAAAACGCAGCGTCGAGGTGCGCAGCAAGTCGTCCATGGGCGAGGCGTACATGCCTTTGGGTTGCTCGTCGCTGGGGCCCAGGGTTTCGTCCACTTGCAACATCAACTCGCTGGCCAGTTGCAGATCCAGGCGCATGTAAACCGCCAGCATGGGCTCCGCGGCGCTGGCGTCGGTCTCCATGGTGAAGGGAACCGGGACAGACACCACCAGGTAATGCTGGGCGTCATAGACATAAACGTCGTCGCCCAGATAGCCCCGCTTGCGCCCCTGGCACAGGATCACGATGCCGGGCTCATACAACACCGGCGTGCGCGTCAGCGGTCGGTTCGAACGCAGAAAACGGATGTCTTCCAGCGCGCTGAGGTTGTAGCCCTCTACCGGTGCGAGCTTCTCCATCAACCGCACCATGCGCGCGGTGCAGGCATCAACCTGGGTCATTGACGTGCCTCTTGCTTGCCATTCAATCGTCCGTCGAACGGCTCAGCGCTTCCCATTGATCGATCTCCCTGGCCGCGCGGCTCAGCTTGTCGCGCACCAGGCTGAGGGCATCACTGCCCAGCAGCAAGTGGGCCGGCGGTGTCGGGCTGTCGATCAGTTGCAACATCGCTTGGGCCGCCTTCTGTGGATTACCCGGCTGCTTGCCGCTTTTCTCTTCTCGCGCCTTGCGTATCGGGTCGAAACTGGCGTCGTAGTCGGCAATGCTTCGCGGAGTGCGTTGCATCGAACGTCCCGCCCAGTCGGTGCGAAACGAGCCCGGTGCCACGGCGGTCACGAAGATGTTGAACGGCAGCAATTCCTTGCTCAGCGTATCGGAGATACCTTCCAGCGCAAACTTGCTCGCGCAGTAGAAGGAAATGCCCGGCATGGTGATGGTGCCGCCCATGGAGGTGATGTTGAGGATATGCCCGGCGCGGCGCTCGCGGAAATAAGGCACGAAGGCCTTGGTCACCGCCACCGCGCCGAACACGTTGACGTCGAACTGGCGACGCATCTCTTGCAACGGTGACTCTTCGAAGATGCCCTCATGGCCATAGCCGGCATTGTTGACCAGCACGTCGACCGGGCCGTGGCTGGCTTGTGTGGCGGCGACCACGCTGTCGATCCGCTCGAAGTCAGTGACATCCAGGAGCACGCCATGGGCCTGATCCGGGGACAGTGCCTCGAAGGCCTGCAACGCCGCTTCACTGCGCACGGTGCCGATCACCCGATGGCCCGCCGCAAGCGCTTCCCGCGCCAGGGCATTGCCCAGGCCGCTGCTGACGCCGGTGATGAATAGGGTTTTTCTGCTGCTCATGGCGAGCCTCCAATAAAGTGGGAACGAGGCCATGCTAGCGACGCAGAACCTCGACACCTATGCCGGTTTGCCTTGCAGCCTTGCCTATTCCTATCAGGGCTCGGATACCAGGACCCGTCTGGCGCATCGGCTCCCACACATTTGCACTGACGTCAGCCGCCTGAATATAATGCGAGTCATTATCAATTATGTATGTTTCCGGGATGCTGATGCGCAGCAACGACACACTGGGCAATGCCGACCTCACCCTGCTCTATCGCAGCCACCATTCCTGGTTGCACAGCTGGCTGAGCCGGCGCATCGGCTGTCACGAAAGCGCGGCGGACCTGGCGCAGGACACATTTGTACGTCTGCTCAAATCGCGTCAATTGAGCCCCTTGCGCGAACCCCGGGCTTATCTGAGCAGTATCGCCCGTGGACTGATGATCGATCGGTATCGCCGTCGCGAGCTCGAACGCGCTTACTTCGAGAGCCTCGCGCTGCTCCCTCCACAAGCGGCCCCCTCTGAAGAAGAACGCTTGCTGATTCTTGATAGCCTCGAGCGGATCGACCGCCTGCTGGACCTGCTCAAACCGAGGGTTCGCGAGGCTTTTCTACTCGCCCAGCTCGACGGCCTGACCTGCCTGCAAATAGCCGAAAAACTCTGCGTTTCCCGCTCTACGGTTGAACGCGACCTGGCCAAGGCCCTGCAACACTGCTATCGCTTGCGTTATGCCGAACAGTGAAGCGCAAGCGCTGGATCCCGCGGTGGTCGACCAGGCGATCCACTGGCTGGTACGCCTGCGCTTCAATCCTGCCGATGAGCAAACCCAGCTCAGTTTCGAGCACTGGCTGCAGCAGCGTGCGGAACATCGATTAGCGTGGCAGCGCGTGGAAGCGCTTGGCGATGACTTCGCGGGCGTGCCACCTGATTTGGCCCGGCACACCCTCAAGGGCGCCCGCTCAGGCCTGCATCGGCGCCAAAGCCTCAAGCTACTGGGTGCATTGGCCACCTTGGGTGGCGCGGCCTGGCTGGGCCGCGACTACACGCCACTACCGGCCATGCTGGCCCAGCAGCACAGCAAGACCGGCGAGCAGAAGCGCTTCCAACTCGATGATGGCAGCCTTATCCAGCTCAACAGCGACAGTGCAGTCGACAGCTATTTCAATGCACAGCGGCGCCTGATCGTTCTGCGGCGCGGCGAAATCATCGTCAATACCGGCCCGGACGCAGGCTCGGCTCAACCGCGTCCGTTCTGGGTACAAACCCGCGACGGCCTCATACGCACCCTGAATGCCCGGTTCCTGGCATACGAGCGTGACGACGGGACGCTCATCGCGGTGCAGGGCGGCGCCGTCACGGTGTTTCCTGGATCCAGTCAAACCCTTGCGGTCAACGACACCGTCCAGGCCGGCAATCAGCGGCTGTTCACCTCGGATGGCGTTCGTGAGTTCAAGGATAACGGCCTGGATGTCTGGAGCTGGAGTGACGGGGTGATCAGCGCACGCAACATGCGCCTCGGTGATTTCATCGGGGCCTTGTCGCGTTATCGCCCGGGCCTGTTGCGCTGCACCGAAGAGGTCTCGGACCTACGTGTTTCCGGCACCTTTCAACTCGCCGACACCGACCAGGTATTGGCATTGGTTGCGCAGTCACTGCACCTGCGGATCGATTATCGGACCCAATATTGGGTGACGTTGAACGCCGCCAGCTAAGTGTTTTCTTCGTCGCATATCAACATCAAATAAAAATGAGGTGATTTCTCATTCTCGTTCGGCATGTAAGAAAGGCCGACCTACAGGCCGATCTGCCGATCCCCTTTCCACGGAGCGAGTTAATGAGTGCGTCCCCGGTTCCCCAGCGTCATCTACTGAATCGTGCCATCCACGGTGCGATCTTCGGCGTCCTCGTCAGCAGCTATGCGCTACCCACCCTGGCGCAGTCCTCGACCGTTGAGCAGACCCACCCGGTGCACCAGTGGAACATTCCCGCCGGTCCCCTGGCACCGGCGCTTGACCGCTTTGCCCGGGAGGCGGGTATCAGTCTTTCCTTCGACGCTTCAAGCGTCGCGAACCGCAATACCCGGGGCGTGAGCGGCACACTCGATACGCCCGATGCCCTGTCGTCGTTGTTGCAGGGGAGCGACATCGCGATACAGCAGCAAGGCCCGAACGCTTACTTGCTGACGCCGCAACCCAAGGCGGACGCCGACCTTGAGGACTATCGCCTCGCGCCCATCCTCGTCAACGCCAAGGCCAGGGTCGACGGCACCGAGGACAGCAACTCGGTGGTGGCCCAGGAACTCTGGGTCGGCGGCAAGGTGGCCACCAGCATCCTCAATACGCCCGCCTCGGTTTCCGTGGTGACCGACAAGGAAATGAAACAACGCAGCGTGAGCACCACCGAAGAGCTGCTGCAATACACGCCAGGAGTCATTACCGACTATTACGGCACTGACGACCGCAACGATTATTTCCAGATCCGCGGCTTCCAGGCCACGACCTATCGGGACGGCCTGACCCTGGGGTCGATGCGCGGTGTGCGCGAAGAGCCTTTCGCCTATGAGCGAGTTGAAGTAATACGCGGGGCCAACTCGACGCTGTTCGGCCCGGCCGACCCGGGCGGCTCGGTGAACTTTGTCAGCAAAAAGCCGCGCTTCGACAAGTTCGGCCAGGGCTACGTCACCTACGGTTCGTTCGACCATGTCGAAACCGGCATCGATGTCGGGGACTCTCTGAACGAAGAAAAAACCGTGGCCGGTCGCTTCACGGCAAAGATGCAAGACAGTGATCGCGAATACGACCATTCACGGGACGACAACAAGTTCCTGATGGGCGGCCTGACCTGGTCACCCACGGACTTCACCTCGGCCTCGGTGATCGTGGACTACCTGAAGACCCAAAGCTCGCCCAACAGCGGCGGTTACCCGCTGGACAAGGAATACGACCGCGACAAGTTCTACGGCGAGCCCAGCTACAACTTCCACGACGTCGAACGTACCAACATCAGCGGCACCTTCAGCCATGATTTCGACAATGGCTTCGTGCTGCGCAGCAACCTGCGCTACAGCGAACTGACCGATGATTTCGGCTATGTGTTCCTCAGCGACTCCCCTACCCGCACCGGCACCACGGTCCCGCGTTACATCTTTGGCACTGACAGCGAAGCCGAGCAACTGAACGGCAACTTGATGCTGCAATACGATGCCCGCTTCGAAAACATCGACAGCAGTACATTGGTGGGCGTGGAGTACGGCGACTCTTCGACCGAGGAACGCTCCGTCTATGCCACAACAGGCTCCATCGACCTGGCCAACCCCGTGTTCACCGGTGTACCCAGCGGAGTAGCGCCCTACAGCAACAACAAGCTGGATACTAAAACCAAGGCCGTGTTCCTGCAGCAGAACCTGTCCTTCTATGAGCGCTTTATCGTCACCGCCGGTGTACGCAACGACTCGTTGGATCTGTCCAGTACCGATATCAACAACGTAAAAGAGTCGGATGATTTCTCGGAAACCTCTTATCGCGGCGCGCTGACCTATATCGTCAACGACGAAGTGTCCACCTACGTCAGCATGGTCGAATCGGTCTCACCACCAACGGTGGGTGTAGTGCCGAAGACGGGCACGCAATACGAAGTGGGCGTGAAATATGCGCCCATCGGTATGGACGCGCTGTTCTCGGCGGCCGTCTACGACCTGACCCAGGAAAATGTCAGCATCGCCGTCGTACTGCCCAGCGGTGTCATCGAGCAGCAAACCGTTGGCGAATCACGGGTACGCGGCCTGGACCTGGAAGCCAAGGCTGAGCTGACTCCAAATCTGAGCCTGGTGGGTGGCTACTCCTACATGGAGTCCGAAGTGTTACGCGGTACTTTGTACGACGGCAGTTCACTCAAAGGAAATGAGTTCGCCACCGCCCCCAAACACTCCGCGTCACTGTGGAGCTATTACAACATCCCCGACACCGATGTCAGCGTTGGCCTGGGCGCGCGTTATGTGGGCTCTTACTACTTCGACGCGGCCAACACCGGCACCAGCGATGGCACGACACTCTTCGATGCGGCCTTTAACTACAAACTCTTCAAAGGCACTGACCTGGCGGTTAACGTCAGTAACCTGCTGGATGAGCAACATGTGGTTGGTTCGGGGACTGCGAACTACTACAACCCGGGTCGAGAAGTGACCGCGAAGTTGAGTTACAACTGGTAAAAGCTGGCCGTTCATGATTGGGGCTCGGCCTGATGTGGGTCAGTCATTGAACGGCGTAAACCTGTGGGAGCACAACTTGCTCCCACAGGTTTGAACCTACAGAGCCAGACTGCGGCGAGCATCAAATACCCGGGCCGCTGACGCGAGCCGGCAACCTGGCCAACCGATCCCAACCCTCGACACTGATCCCGGAACAGTTCAGCAACCACAGTGTCTGCAACGACAATTGCTCCAACACCGGCACTGCGGCTGAGGTAATCCGCGATTCCCCGGGATCTGCCGAGATCGTCAGATCACTCAACGGCAGCCGAACAAGGTGGGCCACTCCGGCGTCGGTGAGCCAAGGGCTGTCATACAAACCCAGGCGCCGCAGCGGCAGATCACGCAAGCAGGCCAGGTCAGCATCGAGCAGGTCCAGGCCGCTTATTTCAAGTTGCTCCAACGGCAAACCCAACTCGACGAGCTTGCGCAGAAGCTTGCCATCGACACCGCGACAGAAGCTGAGATTCAACCGTTTCAGTGGCAGGCCGGCGAGTTGTTTCAGTTCCTTCCAAGTTAGGTCGTTCAATGACAGGTCAAGGGACTCCAACTCCAAACCATGCAGATCGCTCAACGTATCTGCATCAATGCCTTGCACATCGGAGAGCCCCAGGCGCTTGAGTGGAAATCCGTGCAGCACATCGAGCCGCTCAATTGTTTGACGTGAAGATTTGAGATTCAGGTCGGCGAGTGGCATGCCTTCCAATATCTCAAGGTCGTCCTCGCAAACATACGAAGAGGGAAGCGAAAGCCGTTCGATGGGCAGACCCGCAAGGGCGTGCAGCGTGGCGTCTGTTGCGTAACATTGATCCAGGCTCAGGGAGCGCAACGCGCTCAAGTGGGAGAGCCATGCAGGGTCCTTCAGGATTGCGCTGCTCCAGCCGAGGGACAGTTGCTCAAGGGGGTGACTGCTTAAGTGCGCCATCCCACGGGACGTCAGCTCGCCGACGCGTTCCAGCGTGAGTGATCGCAATCTGAGGTTTGACAGCCCGAGAAGGCCATCATCGGTGACGTCATCGCAACGGTTCAGTAGAGAAAGGGACGAGAAAGTGAGAAAGGGGACAGATTTATTTTAAAACACCGAGTAAGCCAACAAACCCACTCCCTCTGACCTCATAAAATAAATCTGCCCCTGAGGGATCCCCACAAATCTATTCCAATGCCTGCGCCTCTTGATGTACCTCTGCTCGCAACGCGTGCTCAAGTCTCTCCAAAGTTTTTCGAGAGTTTGAGCCGCGTCCGCTACGCCAGTATTCCAGGCCCAGCCGCCATAGCGATAACACTCGTCGGCGTTTAAGGCTATTGCTTTGAAAACGGCGCTCATGCCCGCCTCGCGGGCCTGCAACCCCGTTAAACAAATGATGTAATTAGCCAGAGCCGAGATCAGCAAAAGTACTTCGATTCGGCGTGGGCAGTGACTCCGATGGCGAGTGACGCCTACGCCAAAATACTCACTTTTTACATCTCTGAAGCCTTCTTCTATCTGCATGCACTGTTTGTAAATGGCCACGATTTTCGATGGATTCCATTGATCTTCCGGCAGGTTGCTAGCCAATAACCAGGGCTCTCGTTCACGATTGGCCGATTGCCTGCTGAGTTTGTTTTTGGCGATTGATCCGGTGACACGCTGGTGTTTGCGACCTTTTGCCGAATGCCTAACGCAGTACAGATGAATGATGTGCGGAGCGCTTTGGGTCATCTCGATCCGCCCCAATGACTTCGGTGAGGACGATGCCAGAGCGTAGAGGTTTTTAACGGGTAGCCAAGTGTCTGCGTCGGCTCGGTAGAGATCCCGGTTACGCACGCGTCCCACGTAATACCAGCCTTGCGCCTCGACGGCTTTGATCCATGGCCGGCGAAAACCTGCATCAGCCACAAGGACCGGGACGCAATCTTCGGGAAGCATTTCGGCCAGCGTTTGTAGCAATCGTTTTTGATATTTCGGACAACCCTCACGTTCATGAACGCTCTCGTAGATCGGGAATGAGCGTCCCGCCAAAGGGATGGCTGCGCGCAACAAAAAGAACTCTCCAGCCGCATCAATGGGTGACCAATCAACCAGGATCAATGGATGCTTGAGCGAGCCCAACAGGGCTCGCAGCATGACCCAGTAAAACAGCGGGCGCTCGGTTTACAGATGCCGATTACCCAGCAGCCGATCCACTCGTTTGATGGTGTGTTTGGGATAGGCTTTGCTCGGTAAAAATCGACCAAGCCCCGTCAGAGTGAGCCGACGTCCTCGTAGCAATGCGCTGACACAACACATCAACGTTTTCAGGCGACGAGAGTGAACACCGGGAAGTGCTTGAGCGAGCGCGCTGTGTAAGAATCGGATGGCCTGCATGGGGCGGGATCTTGTTTTGTGTGGTGCAACACAAGCTGCCGACTCATGCAGGTATCTTCAATATTCCAACTTCTTGATTTTTCGTAAGAAAGTTCGGGGATTCCTCAGAATCTGTCCCCTTTTCGCTTCGTCCCCTTTTCGCTTCTGTCTCCATTACGCCCTCCTGAAAATAGATCAGATGGTGTAAACCTTATTCAGGACGGGACAGACATAGAGGACAAATAAATCTGTCCTGAATGGCACTTACTTAACCTTCTTCGGGTGTCCATTCTTCCTGACCTCGGCCCTTGCTGATCGACGTGTTTTCATCAGCATGGGGTAAGGCTTGGGTCTTCGTTTTATGGCGCGCGGTTCAATCCTGCCTGGACGCTTACCGACACGCTTCTGGGCAATCAGCTCAAGCAGATTCAGCATTTTGTCCTCTTGCTCTTGAGCCTCGTACTGCCTCCACGCAAGGCACAGCTGAAGGCTATGTTTGAAGCTCAGCTCGCGAGGCAGGCAGTCGGCTAACAGAGCTGATTGCATCATGAGCATCCGTATCAGGTTGTGCGCCAGCAGGTAAATCCATAACTCTTTGACGGCCATATCTGGCGTCT
>NZ_FOVS01000042.1:0-48355 GCF_900115235.1 Pseudomonas sp. NFACC24-1 | reverse complement strand
TTTGCCATCACAGAATTCCTTTCCGTCGATGGCGGAGGACTCTACAAAATCTCAGCGTTTGAGGGGCGGCAATTGGGTTTCTCGGGATTTCGTACAGAACCTAGCACCCTTCTTCAGCCGCTAACATGGGCGACTGTGGTCGCTGGCATGAGACGTGCATTGCTGCACGGACTAATGTCTAAGTCCGGGGTGGTTGTGTGGATCCGTTACATTTAGTGACCCGATTTTCTACTGGGGAGGTTCACCCACAAAGGCGTCTTGTCGCCTGGAATGAGTTCATGAGCGATGTCTACTACCCTATAGATGTCGTAGCGCGCGCCCCTTCTTCGTTCTCAGGGATTATTGAGTCTACCCAAATTGGCGCCGTGGGAATCACCCGTTTTGCTGCCGATGCGCAACGAGCATTGCGAAGAAAGGTACATGGGGGACGAGATGATTCAGACTTTTTCGCGTTGGTCATGCCCACGATGCAGACCGAGCGCTTTTCGCATTTGGGTAGATTAGGAGACGTTGCGCCTGGTCAGGTCGCGATATTTAACTCAGCAGAAGAGTATCGGACTGATATTCCAGATGGTACTAGAAATGTCACAATTAAGATTCCCGCCGACTTGTTCCGGGCTATGTGCCCGAAAATCGATGCAGTTTGCGGCCGAGTCGATGTCGCTAATTCCCGTTTCGTGCCACTTCTGACGCAATTCGCATTGCAAGCTTTGGAAAGCGCGGCCTGTCTTTCTATCGAACATGTCAACAGCTTAGAGAGAGGCTTACTAGAACTAGCCTTCTTGATGATGGATGTTCCCGAGAGCTACGCAGGGGATGATTCAAAACCAGTGATAGACCATTTCTTTCACCGAGTGATGGCCTATATCGCGGCAAATTTTCAGGATCCGGATCTCGCACCTGAAAGAGCAGCTCAGTCCCATAGAGTATCCATCCGATATATTCATAAGATCTTTCAGGCTCACGATACCACTTTTGGGCGTGAGCTTCGTCTCGCACGTCTCAGGCACGCTCAGAAATTACTCCGAGAGAACTTGCAAAATAAATCTCGTCAAATGACAATTGCTGAAGTTGCCTATAATTGCGGCTTCTCTAGCCAGGCACTTTTTTCCGTTCGTTTCAAGGAGGCTTTCGGATACTCTCCGCGGGATGAGAAAAGTCATTAACATCGCTTTATTAAAAGCAATAAGCGGTCACTGGTCATCTGACTATCTCATGGATAAGGGCCAAGCAAGCCCATTTAAACCTGACCAAGTTACATCCTCCAACAGTAAACGAGTCGTGTTTATTGCTTCAGTTCTTAAATCGCGGCGACTCCCATCTTAGGCACCAATAGACTGACCGATATTGGAATCTTCATCTGCGAGTAGTGTGGGTTACGCATTGCGGTCGTGCAGGGGAGCGAAGATCGGAGTTCTCATCCAGCAGATTGACCCCCGCGCGAAAAGCGGTACCGAGAAGCGCAAGCAGACTCGGCTTTGGTCTTTCCTGCTCAGCCCGGAGCTTACGCGCTGGGCACCGCTGAGATCTCCCAGCTTCTGTGCGGAGAACGTCCCGACGTGCACAGGGTCTCCGACTGAGGGAGATCAGAGCATGGCTGGCGTATAAGCCATGCTCCGTGTTGCCTTCTGCTTCGCATAACAGCATCGGCAACCCGAATTCCTGATTTCACAGCCCAATGGCTGGCTCATCGATTTCCCTTGTCAACGCTTCCCCCTCCACCTCACGGTGCAACACGCTTGACTCGGGCCTGGTTGATTCGCCATTTCTTACCAGTAGCGACCTTTCATCGACTTTCCTCAGCCAGCTCTAACTGGCGCTCTAAGCGTCCGGCCAAATCACCTTCCTGACCCCGACGTCAAAGGCGATGGTGTCCGCCTAATCATCGCCGACCCCCTTTGATTAAACGTTAACCCTGGCCCTCGGATCAAACTGCGCCTTGCGCCGCACACCTTTCAGCAACGTGTCGTAAACTATCAAAGTTGATATTCGCCCCGGAATTGACCGCCACCAAGGTTTGCCCACGCAGACCGTGACGGGCGACATATCTGCGAATGCCCGCCACCGCCAACGCACCGGACGGTTCGGTGATGGAGCGGGTATCGTCGTAGATCAGCTTGATGGCGCTGCACAATTCGTCATTGCTGACGGTGATGACTTCGTCGACCCAATCGCGGCAGATCTCAAAACCATAGGCGCCGATTTGCGCGACCGCGGTACCATCGGCAAACCCGTCGACACTCGGCAACACCACCCGCTCCCCGGCCTGCAGTGCGGCGAGCAGGCAACTGGAGCCTTCGGGCTCGACCCCGATGATGCGCACCTCGGGCCGCAGGTATTTGACGTAGGCCGCAATGCCGGCGATCAGGCCGCCGCCGCCCACGGGCACGAAGATCGCGTCCAACGGGCCTTGTTGCTGGCGCAGGATTTCCATGGCCACCGTGCCCTGGCCGGCGATCACATCCGGGTCATCGAAGGGCGAAACGAAGATGCAGCCGGACATCTCGGCCAGTTGCACCGCATGGGCCAGGGCAAACGGGAAGCTCTCGCCGTGCAGCACCGCTTCGGCGCCCCGGGAGAGCACGCCCAGCACCTTCAATTCCGGCGTGCTGCACGGCATCACGATCCGCGCCTGGATCCCCAACTCCCGCGCCGCCAGTGCCACGCCTTGCGCATGGTTACCCGCCGACGCCGTCACCACGCCGCGCGCCTTTTGCTCGGCGGTGAGCTGCACCAACTTGTTATAGGCGCCGCGTATCTTGAAAGAAAAGGTCGGTTGCAGGTCTTCGCGCTTGAGCAACAACTGGTTGCCCAACAATGCCGACAACACCGGCGCGGCTTGCAGGGGCGTACGCACCGCCAAGTCATAGACCGGCGCGGCGAGGATCTTTTTCACATAGTGTTCAAGCAATGCCGTATCAGCGGTGTGAGGGACGGGGAACGTGCTCATAGGTGTCTCCTGGTTTCTTAAAGGCATTGGAGACGGAAAAACAAAACCCGCCTCTAAGGCGGGTTTTGGTACAGCCGTGTGCTATCCCGCCTTATGAGGAATGGCGATAATAATGCTTGGCTGGCTGAAGGCTTGAAATGGCATGTCACGAAACTAACCGGCGGTGACCAAGCAAGTCAATGGCGATGCGCCATTTATTTCGCCCCCAGAAGGGCAATTGGAAATGAGGAGGAGTTGCAAGGCTGCGAGGATCGAGACGTCGAGCTGATAGTCGAAGCCGGCTTGAGCGGCGGCCGGCGATCTCATCGATCCTCTCTTCGAGCGAAGGCAGCACAGTTGTCCGCAGCGCTAAGCCCACACCGATAAGCCTTAGCGGCGGTATGACCGCTAGCATCTGTGGCTCGTCGAAGAAGGAGACGTCGAGACCGTTGAACACGGCTGATTCCAGCCTGTCGGCTACCTCAGAGCGAAGATCGTTAGGCAAGACGCTGAGGTGATGAGCACGTGCCATAGGTGGCGATCTGGGGATCGTTGCTAGTGAGATCAAATTGCCAGCATGGCGGTCGAAGTAGATTGGAAAACTGCTTGACGGCTTTGACGAACACGGCCTCGCTCGAACGATAGGAAAGGAAGTGGAACAGCATCCAATTGCGGTGTAATTCGTCGGGCGTGTGACCAAGTCGTGTGACCAGAGCGTCGTCGAGCGTTGTCTGGATGACAAGCGCATCTCGAATGAGCGGCGAGCCCTCGCACGTGAAGCGGCTAAGAATGGTCTCGATAGTCGCGCCTCGTATGAGCGCCGCCATCATATGGGGCTTCTGGCGCAGAATCTCCGTTAGGGCGTCGGAGATCGTCGGATGGGCGAAGGTCCATCCCCGGAGAAATATCTCGCCTACCTGATTCAGCTGCGATTTTTGTCGATCCTGTTGATCGCATTAGTAGCACTCACCGTTGTTCCTCACGTTGGCTTTCTCATAGCTCTTCTTGACCTGATCACCTGATAGTAATCGAAGGAGTCATGCCGCAGCGCTTCATTCCTTGGTCTCCTCAAATCTGTCCGACCTTGATCGCATAGCCTGACTTCAGGTTGCCAATCAGCAGATACCCGCTGTGCGCTCAGAAAGTCCGTTGTAGGTCGCCCGATTTGCAGCATGTAAATGTGTACTTAAAAACCGTGACTGGAGATAGATTCCAGTGAATCCAGAAACGAAAAAAGCGGCTAAAGACCGCGATTTCCGTGGCTTCTAGGCGTTCAGAGGGCCTTAGTGGAAGCAAATATGGCGCAGCGGACGAGACTCGAACACAAATACGCCTCTCAGATGGCAGCTCTACCAGGATCCATGATATCCGTGGGAGTAAATGTGGGAATAATTTTGTAGACATGAAAAAGCCCAACCTTTTCAGATTGGGCCAAGTCATTGAAAAATATGGTCGGGACGGAGTGATTCGAACACTCGACCCCTAGCACCCCATGCTAGTGCGCTACCGGACTGCGCTACGCCCCGACTAGGCGTGAATCTTGTTCCGCTTCTCAACGGAACGCTCAGGAATATATCGCAAGCTTTTGAAAACTGGAAGTATTTAAAGCAGAAATTTTATTTCTTGAGCACCACCAGCACATCTTCAAGCTCGGCGATCATCTGGCGGATCATTTGTTTGTACTGGGTTGTATCGTCCTTGGCCTCATCACCGGAGAGGCGCAGGCGCGCGCCGCCGATGGTGAACCCCTGGTCGTACAGCAGCGCGCGGATCTGCCGGATCATCAGCACGTCTTGTCGCTGATAATACCGGCGGTTTCCGCGGCGCTTGACCGGGTTGAGTTGAGGAAACTCCTGCTCCCAATAGCGCAGCACGTGCGGTTTTACCGCACACAGCTCGCTGACTTCACCAATGGTGAAGTAGCGTTTGCCCGGGATGACGGGTAGTTCGTCGTTATGACTTGGTTCCAGCATAAGCCTCAACTCGGGCCTTCAACTTCTGCCCTGGACGAAAGGTGACCACACGGCGAGCCGTGATCGGGATTTCTTCTCCCGTTTTCGGATTGCGGCCAGGCCGCTGGCGTTTGTCCCGAAGGTCGAAATTGCCGAAACCGGACAACTTGACCTGTTCGTTGTCTTCCAGAGCGTGCCTGATTTCTTCGAAAAACAGTTCGACCAATTCTTTGGCCTCCCGTTTATTCAGGCCCAACTCCTCATACAGACGTTCCGCCATCTCAGCTTTCGTCAGAGCCCCCATACGTCACTTCCTTAACGTGGCGTTCAACCTGTTTTCGAGCGAGGTGAGGATGTTCTGCGTTGCGGTATTCACCTCATCGTCATTAAGAGTGCGCGATGGATGCTGCCAGGTCAAGCCGACTGCAAGGCTTTTTCTATGCGGATCAATGCCTTTACCCTGATACACGTCAAATAGCCTGAGGTCCGTGAGCCATTCGCCTGCATTTTCACGTATTACGTCCAGTACAGCACTGGAAGCAACGTCACGGTCAGCCAGCAACGCAAGGTCACGACGCACTTCAGGAAAGCGCGATAACTCCTGGAATTTCGGCATTTTCCCTTGGGCCACTTCGGCCAGAACCAGCTCGAAAACGAAGACTGGACGATCGAGGCCCAGGGTTTTCGACAGTTCCGGGTGGATGGCACCGACATAGCCGACTTCACGCCCGTCTCGCTCGATGCGTGCGGTCTGCCCCGGGTGCAGCGCCGGATGCTTGCCTGGTACGAAAGTGAACGCGTCGAGCGCGCCGGCGAAACCCAGCACGGCTTCGACGTCAGCCTTGACGTCGAAGAAATCGACGACATCGCGACCTTGCGCCCAGCCTTCCGGCAGACGGCTGCCACAGACGACACCGGCCAGCATCGGCTCTTGCTTCAAGCCGTCCAGTTGACCGACGAAGCGCAGGCCGCTTTCGAACAGACGCACGCGATCCTGCTGGCGGTTGAGGTTGTGCTGCAGCGATTTGACCAAACCAGGCCACAGGGACGAGCGCATGGCCGCCATGTCGTTGGAAATCGGGTTGGCCAGCAACAGCGGCTCGACACCCGGATTGAACAGCTCGAACTGGCGCGGATCGATGAAGCTGTAGGTGATCGCTTCCTGATACCCACGAGCCACCAGCAGGCGGCGCAGTTCCGGCAGGTCGCTACGGGCTTCGGCCTTGGCCTGTGGGGCCAGGCGCGCTTGCGGGTAGCGAACCGGCAGACGGTTGTAACCGTACAGGCGGGCCAGTTCTTCGATCAGGTCGACTTCCAGGCTGATATCGAAGCGATGGCTTGGCACTTCGACGCGCCACTGCCCTGTCCCATCGGCGCTGATGTTCAGGCCAAGGGCGCTGAGCAGGCGTTCGACTTCGGCCGGGGCCATTTCCATGCCCAGCATCTGGGTGATGCGCTGGGCACGCAGGGTGACCGGTGCAATCTTCGGCAGGTGCTGTTCGCTGACGGTCTCGATGATCGGGCCGGCTTCACCGCCAGTGATCTCCAGCAGCAGGCCAGTGGCGCGCTCCATGGCTTCACGGGCCAGTTGCCAGTCCACGCCACGCTCGTAGCGGTGCGAGGCGTCGGTGTGCAGGCCATAGGAACGCGCCTTGCCAGCGACGGCGATCTGATCGAAGAACGCGCTTTCCAGGAATACATCGCGGGTCGTGGCGGATACACCACTGTGCTCGCCGCCCATTACGCCAGCAATCGCCAAGGCGCGGGCATGGTCGGCAATCACCAGGGTGTCGCTGCGCAGGGTCACTTCCTGGCCATCGAGCAGCACCAGCTTTTCACCCTCTTCGGCCATGCGCACGCGGATGCCGCCGTTGATTTCGGCGAGATCGAACGCATGCAGCGGTTGACCCAGCTCCAGCATCACATAGTTGGTGATGTCGACAGCGGCGTCGATGCTGCGCACGTCGGCGCGACGCAGGCGCTCGACCATCCACAGCGGTGTTGGCTTGGACAGGTCGACGTTACGGATCACACGGCCCAGGTAACGCGGGCATGCCGCCGGCGCCAGGACGTCAATCGAACGCACTTCGTCATGCACCGCCGGCACGGCCGCGACCAGAGGACGCGTCACGGGGGCGGCATACAGCGCGCCGACTTCACGGGCCAGGCCGGCCAGGGACAGGCAGTCGCCACGGTTCGGCGTCAGGTCGACCTCGATGCTCGCATCGTCCAAGTTCAGGTATTCACGAATGTCCTGGCCCACCGGCGCATCGGCCGGAAGCTCCATCAGACCATCGTTGCCTTCGCCGACTTGCAGTTCGGCCTGGGAGCACAGCATGCCGTTGGACTCGACGCCACGCAGCTTGGCTTTCTTGATCTTGAAGTCGCCCGGCAGTTCGGCACCGATCATGGCGAACGGGATCTTCAGGCCTGGGCGCACGTTAGGTGCGCCGCAGACCACCTGGAAAGTCTCCGCGCCATTACTGACCTGGCAAACCCGCAATTTGTCAGCGTCCGGGTGTTGCTCGGTGCTCAACACCTCGCCCACCACCACGCCGCTGAATTCACCGGCGGCCGGCGTGACGCTATCGACCTCAAGACCGGCCATCGACAGGCGAGCAACCAGCTCGTCCCGACTTACCTGCGGGCTTACCCAGCCGCGCAGCCATTGTTCACTGAATTTCATCCTGTTCTCCTAATAGATTCGTTACGGGCCTGCGACCTAGCGAAATTGCGCAAGGAACCGCAAGTCGTTGTCGAAGAACAGGCGCAAGTCATTCACACCGTAACGCAGCATGGCCAGGCGCTCGACGCCCATGCCGAAAGCAAAGCCCGAGAATTCTTCCGGATCGATACCGGACATACGCAGCACGTTCGGGTGAACCATCCCGCAGCCCATCACTTCCAGCCAGCCAGTCTGCTTGCAGACGCGGCAGCCTTTACCGCTGCACATCACGCATTCCATGTCGACTTCAGCGGAGGGCTCGGTGAACGGGAAGTACGAAGGGCGGAAACGCACCGCCAGCTCTTTTTCGAAGAACACCCGCAGGAACTCTTCGATCGTGCCTTTCAGGTCAGCGAAATTGATGTCGCGATCGACCAGCAGGCCTTCGACCTGGTGGAACATCGGCGAGTGGGTGATATCGGAGTCGCTGCGGTACACACGGCCTGGGCAGACGATGCGGATCGGCGGCTGCTGCGATTCCATGGTGCGGACCTGTACCGGCGAGGTATGGGTGCGCAACAGCATGTTCGCATTGAAATAGAAGGTATCATGCATCGACCGGGCCGGGTGATGGCCTGGGATGTTGAGTGCCTCGAAGTTGTGGTAGTCGTCTTCGACCTCAGGGCCTTCGGCAATGCCGTAGCCGATGTGGGTGAAGAACTGCTCGATGCGTTCCAGGGTCCGGGTCACCGGATGCAAGCCACCGGAAGTCTGGCCACGGCCAGGCAGGGTCACGTCGATGGACTCGGCGGCGAGCTTGGCAGCCAGATCCGCCTCCTCGAACAACGCCTTGCGCGCATTGAGGACTTCTGTGACACGCTCCTTGGCAACGTTGATCAGCGCACCGACCTGCGGACGCTCTTCGGCTGGCAGGCTCCCCAGGGTCTTCATCACCTGAGTCAACTCGCCCTTCTTGCCAAGGTAGTGAACCCGGATTTGCTCCAGGGCATTGATATCTTCAGCGCTTTGCACAGCCTCTAGTGCTTGAGCGACCAGCGCGTCCAGGTTTTCCATGTACAGACTCCAGATACAAAATAGGGGAAGAGCTTTAAGGCTCTTCCCCTATTTATGACGTTTGACACCTGGGCCCACAGAGGTGGGCCCGGGTGACTGCCGGGGGTACTTAAGCCAAGGTGGCTTTAGCTTTCTCGACAATCGCAGCAAACGCCGCTTTTTCGTTCACTGCCAGATCAGCCAGAACCTTACGGTCGATCTCGATGGACGCTTTTTTCAGGCCAGCGATGAAACGGCTGTAGGACAGACCGTTAACACGAGCACCAGCGTTGATACGAGCGATCCACAGAGCGCGGAACTGACGTTTTTTCTGACGACGGTCACGGTAGGCGTATTGGCCTGCCTTGATTACCGCTTGCTTGGCAACACGGAATACGCGGGAGCGCGCGCCGTAGTAGCCTTTAGCAAGTTTCAGAATTTTTTTGTGACGCTTACGGGCAATGACGCCACGCTTTACACGAGCCATGAGTTACTTCCTCTATTCTTGATCCAAAAATTAACGAAGGCGCAGCATGCGCTCGACTTTTGCCACGTCAGACGGATGCAGCAAGCTGCTACCGCGCAGTTGACGCTTACGCTTGGTCGACATTTTGGTCAGGATGTGGCTCTTGAAAGCGTGCTTGTGCTTGATACCGTTAGCAGTTTTCAGAAACCGCTTAGCAGCACCACTTTTGGTTTTCATCTTTGGCATGTTCGGATACTCCGCATTCAGTTGATAAACATAATCGCAAGGCCTGCCGTGCCCTGGTGATTACTTCTTCTTTTTCGGGGCGATGACCATGATCAGCTGGCGTCCTTCCATCTTAGGATGCTGTTCGACCGAACCGTACTCGAGCAGGTCTTGTTCAACCCGCTTGAGGAGTTCCATCCCCAGCTCCTGGTGGGCCATCTCACGGCCGCGGAATCGCAAGGATACCTTGGCCCTGTCCCCATCACTCAGGAAACGTACCAGGTTGCGCAGTTTTACCTGGTAATCCCCTTCCTCCGTCCCTGGACGAAACTTGATTTCTTTTACCTGAATCTGCTTCTGGTTTTTCTTCGCCGCGGCAATCTGCTTCTTCTTCTCGAAGATCGACTTGCCGTAGTCCATCACCCGGCAAACCGGTGGGACTGCGTCCGCGGAAATTTCTACCAGATCAAGCTTTGCTTCTTCAGCAATACGAAGCGCTTCATCAATCGAGACGATGCCAATCTGCTCGCCGTCAGCGCCAATTAACCGAACCTCGCGTGCCGAGATATTCTCGTTGATCGGGGCTTTCGGTGCAGCTCGTTTATCTTGTCTCATTTCACGCTTAATAATAATTACTCCAAATCTGGGCGACCACGCCGGGAAACCGCTTGCGCGAGGAACTCAGCGAATTCGGCGACGGGCATCGAGCCCAGGTCAGCACCTTCACGAGTACGCACAGCGACAGTCTGCATCTCGACCTCCCGATCTCCAATAACCAAGAGAAAGGGAACCTTGAGCAAAGTATGCTCGCGGATTTTAAAGCCGATCTTTTCATTTCTCAAGTCGGACTTGGCACGAAATCCGCTTTGGTTGAGAGTTTTTTCGACTTCAGCGGCAAAATCTGCCTGTTTATCAGTGATATTCATGATCACTGCCTGGGTCGGTGCCAGCCACGCAGGGAACGCACCCTCGTAGTGTTCGATCAGAATCCCGACGAAACGCTCGAACGAACCAAGGATCGCGCGGTGAAGCATGACCGGGTGCTTGCGGCTGTTGTCTTCGGACACGTATTCGGCGCCCAGACGGATCGGCAGGTTAAAATCGAGCTGCAGGGTACCACACTGCCAGACGCGACCTAGGCAATCTTTCAGCGAGAACTCGATCTTCGGACCGTAGAAAGCCCCCTCGCCCGGTTGCAGATCATACGCAAGGCCCGCGCTATCGAGGGCGGCGGCCAGGGCCGCTTCGGCGCGATCCCACAGCTCGTCGGAACCGACGCGCTTTTCCGGACGAGTGGACAGCTTCATCTCGACTTCGGTGAAGCCGAAATCCCGGTAGACGTCCATGGTCAGCTTGATGAAGGCGGCGGATTCGGCCTGCATCTGCTCTTCGGTGCAGAAGATGTGCGCATCGTCCTGGGTAAACGCACGCACGCGCATGATGCCGTGCAGCGCACCCGACGGCTCGTTGCGGTGGCAGGCACCGAACTCGGCCAGGCGCATCGGCAGCTCGCGGTAGCTTTTCAGGCCCTGGTTGAACACCTGCACGTGGCACGGGCAGTTCATCGGCTTGATGGCGTAGTCGCGGTTTTCCGACTGAGTGGTGAACATGTTGTCGGCGTAGTTGGCCCAGTGCCCGGATTTCTCCCACAGGCTGCGGTCGACCACTTGCGGCGTCTTGATCTCCAGGTAGCCGTTCTCACGCTGGACCTGGCGCATGTACTGCTCGAGCACCTGGTACAGGGTCCAGCCGTTCGGATGCCAGAACACCATGCCCGGGGATTCTTCCTGGGTGTGGAACAGGCCCAGGCGCTTGCCGATCTTGCGGTGATCGCGCTTCTCGGCTTCTTCGATGCGCTGGATGTAGGCCGCCAGTTGCTTCTTGTCCGCCCAGGCAGTGCCGTAGACGCGCTGCAACTGCTCGTTCTTCGCATCGCCACGCCAGTAGGCGCCGGACAGCTTGGTCAGCTTGAAGGATTTGAGGAAACGCGTGTTCGGCACGTGGGGGCCGCGGCACATGTCGACGTATTCTTCGTGGTAGTACAGGCCCATGGCCTGCTCGTCCGGCATGTCTTCCACCAGACGCAGCTTGTAGTCCTCGCCACGGGCCTTGAAGACTTCGATGACTTCGGCGCGCGGGGTGACTTTCTTGATGACGTCGTAATCTTTCTCGATCAGCTGCTGCATGCGCTGTTCGATGGCAGCCATGTCGTCTGGCGTGAAAGGACGCTCGAAGGCGATGTCGTAATAAAAGCCTTCGTCGATGACCGGCCCGATGACCATCTTCGCGCTCGGGTACAGCTGCTTGACCGCGTGGCCAACCAAGTGCGCGCAGGAGTGGCGAATGATCTCCAGCCCCTCTTCATCCTTGGGCGTGATGATTTGCAGCGTGGCGTCGCTGTCGATGACGTCACTGGCGTCGACCAGTTTGCCGTTGACCTTGCCGGCCAGGGTGGCCTTGGCCAGGCCCGCGCCGATGGATGCGGCGACCTCGGCTACGGAAACCGGGTGATCGAACGAACGTTGACTGCCGTCGGGAAGAGTAATAGTTGGCATGGCGCCTCCTCTCCTAGTGGTGACCCCTACCAAAGGTCACGTGGGTTGGGATGAGCCAGTACAAGATCCAGTCCAGGCCATTCAATGACGAACGCCTGCCTTACAGCGGCAGGAGCCTTGCGGCCAACCGGGAAAACCGAACCAGAGTGACTGGGATTCAAATCAGGGTTATTCGGACTCTTTGCCACCGGGACGAACGATCATCCGCAGCCTGGAAATAGCCGAGCCCGGCATGCTAGCACAGATGAACGGTCATCGATGCACAAGGCTGTCACAGGAAGGCAAATCGTCCGCTTTTATGCCAGAGTGCTGAACTTGATCGGCCCTAGCGCCCTCGAATCACAGAACATCGACCCAGAAGGAGCATCCCCGCATGCGTCTCAATACCCTGTTCGCCGTAGTCGCCCCCATTGTTCTGCTGCTGCCGTTGAGTGCCCACGCCGACTGGCCGAAGGGCGAGCGGGATAAATACATGGCCCAGTGCACACAGGCGGCTACCCCGCAGATTGGCGCGGCGGCAGCCAAATCCCACTGTGCCTGTGGCGCCGACGCCATCAAGTCCTACCCGGCGCGTGATATCCAGGCGCTGATGGACAACAAGGCCACCCCTGAACTGCAGCAGAAAGCCCTTGGCGAGATCGCCAAATGCAAGGCCAATGTGCCTGCGAAAAAGTGAACAACTGGAGTCTTTGAAGCCGCCCGGGGCTGATAAAAGGCCAAAAAAAGCGCTTTTTCGTACTATTTATGCAGGTTTTACAGCTTTTTTTATCGTCTTTACTTTCGGCTCAAAGCCTTTAAAACCGGGCCTTTCAGCGGGCAAAGGCGATAAAGTAAACACGACTGATTGGCAAACAGCGCCTACGGGGGGCTCCCAAATCGAACATTTCGACTATGATACCCGGGTGTGCCCAGTTGGCCTGAGCAGCACAGTACACTGAAAATATATGTTTCTTGGAGATACACCATGTCTAATCGCCAAACCGGCACCGTTAAATGGTTCAACGATGAAAAAGGCTTCGGCTTCATCACTCCTCAAGGTGGCGGTGACGACCTGTTCGTACACTTCAAAGCTATCGAAAGCGACGGTTTCAAAAGCCTGAAAGAAGGCCAGACCGTTTCCTTCGTGGCTGAGAAAGGCCAAAAGGGTATGCAAGCTGCACAGGTTCGCCCAGAGTAATTTCTCGGCGCACAAAAAAACCCCGTCCATGTGACGGGGTTTTTTATGGGCGATTGAAAACCATCAATCAGCCACAGTTCACCCGGTTGATCACCAGGTTGGCATCGGTATTGAGGTTCAGGCGATCGGAGCGGTACTCGAGCGTGACCATGTCGTTGGGCTTGAGGATCCGGGCATTCTGCGCACCGGCACGGGTGCGGGCCTGCTCCAGCAACTGTGGCGAGGCCTTCTTGCCAATGGCGAACTCGGCGGCCTTTGCTTCACAGCGGCTGTGACCGGTCTCGGCAGCCACAGGTTCGGGGGTCGATTCAGAGGTGCTGCTGCAACCGCTCAAGAACATGGCGGCCAGCAAAGTACTCAATGACGCGAGCTTCCAAGGCATGAAGCCTCCTTTTTTCGATGAATAAACAGAGAACGTGCGACAGCCCAAACGGCGCTTGGTTTCAACACCGCAGGCATCAGCCTGGGGAAAGCTGGCAGTTTGCCTGAGCCCGTTCCCGGTGTTCAGGCCTGAATCGTGACTGGATATGAACGCAGCTCAATAAACGTCAATGTAATCGAAGGGCGGATTGGGCCAGTTGTCCTTCAGCGCATTGTAGATCTGCATGACCCAGACCTCGTCACTGGCAGCGACCCGGCCGACGTACCCCGAGCCCTTCGCCCAAGTTTCGAGCCGAAACCGCAAACCCTCGATGTCAACGCCACCGACCACACCCGAGGACAAGTAGGCGATGCCGTCCTTGGTCACGCGCAGCTGGGTATGGTCGTCGTCACTGGCCGAGGCCAGCAATTGACGAACCGCCTCGACGGTCAGGCCACCAGGAGCGTTCAAATCTATCTGCACGGCGAAGCTCCTTTGAAAAATAAAGGAACAAGTGTCGCACAGCCCTCCCCCAATGCCTAAGTCGCAGTGCCAAATCCCGGGCAAAAATGTTTAACTCAGCCTACAGACCTCCAACTCGCGAGCCCGACCATGAGCACCGTCAGTATCGAAGCCACCATCAATGCCAAATGGTCGGAGGGCCACAGCTCCTATAGCCCGGGCAGCCCGGAGGAGCTGGCAATCATCTGCATAGAATTGTTGGTGAAAGAGTTGGGGATAGAAGTCGCCCGCAACTTCATCCAGCAGACATTCGAGCGCTACCCGAGCATCGTCGACGCCGTGGATTGAGGCACGCGCCCCGCAGGTCCAGCCTGGGGGCGCTATGCCAGGCAGATTACTTCAGGCGCGCCAGGCGCTCGGTCAGCAGGTCAAAGAACCCTTGGGCGTCACCGTTTTCCACCCAGAACGCGTTCTTCGGCGCCTTCAGGCCATCGTACCAGTCGACGATGGTCTGCCCGAACGTCGGGCCCTCGCGACTGTCCACGACGACATTGACTGAACGGCCGGTGAACAATTGCGGCTTGAGCAGGTAGGCAATCACGGTCGCGTCATGCACCGGCCCGCCCGTCATGCCGTAGTGCTCCATGTCGCCCTTGACGTATTCGTTGAGGATATCGCCCACCAGCTTGCTGGCATTGTTGTTCAGCGCCGCGATCTGCTTCAGGCGTGCCTCGCTGGTGAGAATCTTGTGGGTCACGTCCAACGGCAGGTAGGTCAGCTTCACGCCGCTCTTGGCCACCACCTCGGCCGCCTGCGGATCGGCGAACAGATTGAACTCGGCCACCGGCGTGATATTGCCGCCGTTGAAGTGCGCACCGCCCATGATCACCACTTCCTTGATGCCCTGGACAATGTCCGGTTCCTGGACCAACGCCAGTGCCAGGTTGGTCTGCGGCCCCAGCATGGCAATAGTGATGCTGTGGGGCTTGGCCGCCTTCAGCGTGTCGATCAGGTAGTTGACGGCATTGCCTTCGGCCAGCCCTTTCTTCGGCTCGTGCACTGTGACACCCGACAGGCCTTCCTTGCCATGGATGTTCTCTGCGTAGATGGGCGTGCGCATCAAGGGTTTCGGCGCACCGGCATAGACCGGCACGTCTTCGCGCCCCGCCCACTCACGGGCCAGGCGAGCGTTGCGCGAGGTCTTGTCCAGGCGCACATTGCCGGCGACGGTGGTCAGCGCACGGATATGCAGCTCCTCGGGCGACGCCAGGGCGAACAGCAGCGCCACCACGTCGTCGGCGCCTGGGTCGGTGTCGATGATCAGGTCGATCTTTTCCGCCGCCTGGGCGCTCGTTGCAGTGATCAATGACAAAAGCAGCAGACTCCGGATCAGTTGATGCATTTTCTCAGCATAGCGGTGCATAGCGCACTCCTTGTGCAGGGTTGAACAGGGTTAGAACGTCACTCCAGCGACCAGCACGATATTGCAGTATGGCGAGCATTCGCCTGTGCGAATGATCGCCCGCGCCTGTCGGCTGATAACCTTGAATTGCTCATGGCTGACCAACGCCCGCTCACCCAACGCCCCCTCGGCATTCAATGTCTCCAGGGTTGTCAGAGCCAACGGCTGCTTATCGAGGATTTCCTCGGCCAGGACATGGCTTTCCACCTGCATTTCGCTGAGCACCACCTTCAAGGTGCTGACAAAATCAGGAATGCCATGGGTCAAGGCCAGGTCGATCAATTCGACCTGGGGCGGCACGGGCAGGCCGGCATCACCGATGACCACCTTGTCGCCATGGCCGAGGGAAGCGATCAGTCGGGACAGTGCCACATTCAATAACGGCGTCTTTTTCATGATTTGAAAGCCTGTACTTCCAGCAACGTGGGGATTGAAGGTTGCGCGCCGGCGCGGGTGACCGACAGCGCGGCGGCGACCTGGCCGAAACGAATCGCATCGACCTCGCTTTTGCCGCTGGCCAAGGCTGCCGCGAAGCCTCCGACAAAGGTATCTCCGGCGGCCGTGGTGTCCACTGCCTTGACCCGCGGGGCCGGGAAATGCTCGAAGCTGGCGCCGTTGGCAAACATCAGCCCCTGGGCCCCCAGGGTGACGATCACCTTGCCGGCACCGGCGGCGATCAAATGCGCGGCGGCGGCCTCCGCGGTTTCCAGGGAATCCACCGCCAGCCCGCTCAGCACCGCTGCTTCGCTTTCATTGGGAATCAGGTAGTCGACGCAGGCGTACCAGTCGGCGGGCAACGTATGGGAAGCCGGTGCCGGGTTGAGGATGACGATCTTGCCCAACTCACGTCCGCGCTTGAGGGCATGGCCGACGGTGGCATCCGGCACTTCGAGCTGACAGATGATGACATCGGCGCTTTGCAGCACGTCATCGACACCGTCCAGGACCTGGGCAGTGAGCGCTCCGTTGGCACCGGCGACGATAACGATCGCATTCTGGCTGTTGTCATCGACGACAATCAGCGCCACACCGCTGGAACCCTCCTCCACGAGGACCGCCTGGCAGTCGATGCCCTCGGCCAGCAACGCGCCGCGCAATTGTTCGCCATAGGCATCGTCGCCCACGCAGCCGACCATCGACACCTGCGCCCCCAGGCGCGCGGCGGCTACCGCCTGGTTGGCGCCCTTGCCACCCGGGATGGTGGCGAACGACTCGCCGATCAGCGTTTCACCGCCACGGGGCAAGCGCGGCGCCCGGGTCACCAGGTCCATGTTCAGACTGCCTATTACCACTACTTTTGCTGGCATACATCACTACTCGTCAATTCGGTTCAGCGGTATTGGGCGAATGTACCGGACAGCGGTGCAGTCGACTCTCGCAAGACAATACTCGGCGTCACGATCCGCTGGTCGGTGGCAAGGCCCGGCGTAGCGATACGCCGCAGCAGCACTTCGGCCGCCATCTCCCCGAGCTGCAGGATCGACTGCCCCACCGTGGTCAACGCCGGGTAGACATAGCGGCTCATCTGGATGTCATCGAAACCGATGACCGACAGTTCGCTGGGCACGCGCACGTTGCGTTCAGCCGCAGCGCGCAGCACACCGATGCCGATCATGTCGTTGGCCGCGAAGATCGCGCTGGGCGGCAGCTGTTCAAGCAGTTGCGCAGCAGCGCGGTAACCGCCGGTACTGGTGAAATCGCTTTCGAGCATGCGCTCGACGGGCAGCTCGATCCCGGCCTCTTTCAGCGCCCGGCAGTAACCGGCCAGGCGCATCTGCGCCACGCTGGTATCGGCCGGGCCGCCGATGAAGGCGATGTCGTGGTGACCCAACTCCAGCAGGTGCCGGGTCGCCAGGTAGGCGCCGTATTCATGATCGATGCGCACCAGGTCCGCGTCGACGCCATCGAGCCCGCGGTCGACGATGACCATGGGCGTGCGTACGCTGGCCAGGCCCTCGGCCAGGCCGACATCGCCTCCGGCGGACGCGAAGATCAGGCCATCGATGCGTTTTTCCAACAGCACCCGCAGGTAGCTGCGTTGTTTGTCCGGGTTGTCGTCGGAGTTGCACAGGATCACGCAATAGCCGTTGCGCTCACAGTAATCCTCGATGCCCCGGGCCAACTCGGCAAAGTAAGGGTTGAGGCTGTTGGGCACCAACAGGCCGATGGTCGCCGTGGTCTTGGCCTTGAGCGAACGGGCCACGGCGCTGGGCACATAGTCCAGGCGCTCGATGGCCGCCTCGACCTTGAGCCGCACCTCTTCGCTGACCGGCCGCGTCTTGTTTACCACGTGGGACACCGTGGTGTAGGAAATCCCCGCGAGCGCTGCTACATCCTTGATCGTCGCCATGGTTCAGCCCCGCCGACTGGCGCGCTGACTGCGATAGGTATCGAGCACGACCGCCACCACGATCACCGCGCCGGTGATGATGCGCTTGGTCGGCTCGGTAGCGCCGATCTGCGCCAGGCCCGCCGCCAGCACGGAGATAATCAACACACCAAAGAAGGTACTGATGACCGAGCCGCGCCCACCCATCAGGCTGGTTCCGCCGATGACCACCGCCGCGATCACCTGCAGTTCCAGCCCCGAGCCGGCGTTCGGGTCCGCGGCCTCCAGGCGGGAAATCTGGAACAACGCCGCCACGCCGGCCAGCAAGCCCATCAGGCTGAACACCAGGATCTTGTAGGGTTTTGGATTGATGCCGGCCAGGCGCACGGCTTCTTCATTGGTGCCGATGCCGATCAGGTAGCGACCGAACACCGTGCGGGTCAGCACCGCCTGGGCAATGAAGATCACCAGCAAGGCGATGATGAACGAAGGCGAGATGCCAAAGGCGATGGGGTTGGACAGCCAGGCGAACGAGTCGCCGATGTAGGCGGTCCGGGATCCGGTCATCTGGTACGCCAGGCCCCGGGCCATTTCCAGCACGCCGAGGGAGACGATGAACGATGGAATCCGCCAGGCAACGGTGATCGAACCAGTGACCGTACCCGCCAGCGCCGCCACGGCCATGCCGAGCAAGGCCGATGGCCAGACACTCCAGCCCCAGCCGAGCACGGCCACGCTGACCGTCGAGGCCGCCAGTGCCAGCACCGAACCCACCGACAGGTCGATGCCACCGATGATCAGGATGAACGTCATGCCGACCGCCAACACCATCAGGTCGGGGATCTGGTTGGCCAAGGTGCTGAACGTGTCATAGGACAGGAAGTGGCTGCTCAGGGTTGAGAACAGCGCGACCATGGCCAGCAGTGCGCCAGCCAGGCCCAGGTAGGTCCCGAGGCCATAGAAGTTGCCACTCGATTTGCCGACGGCAGATGCGGTTTTCATGAAAAATCCCTAGGCGCTGCTTCGTTGAGCAACGCATCACGTTTCTGGTAGCCGGCGAATGCGGCGGCAAGCAAGTCATCCTGGGTCCAGCTGTCGCGCTCGAAGGTGTCGATCAGGCGCCCGGCGGACAGCACGCCGATTCGGTCGCAGATCAACATCAGTTCCCGCAGATCACTGGACACCACGACCAGCGCCTTGCCCTGGCGAGTCAGCTCGCCGAGCAGCGCATAAATGTCGAATTTGGCGCCGACGTCGATGCCACGGGTCGGCTCGTCGAACAGCATGACCGCACAATCGCGTTCGAGCCAACGACCGATCACGACCTTCTGCTGGTTGCCGCCCGACAGCTCGGACACCAACTGGGTCGGGCTGGAGCTGCGGATGCGCATGGCATCGACCTGGCGCTGCGCCAAGGCCAGTTCGGCGCTGCCGTTGACCAGGCCGGCACTGGAAATCTCCGGCATGTTACCCAGGGCAATGTTGGCGGCGATGGACTGCGTCAGCAGCAAGCCTTCGCCCTTGCGGTCTTCGGTGATCAACGCGATGCCATGGGCCACCGCATCGGACGGCGAGCGAATGCTCACGACCTGGGCTGGCGAACCCAACGCCACCGTGCCGCTGTCGGCCGGATCGGCACCGAAGATCAGCCGCAACAGTTCGGTGCGCCCTGCCCCGATCAGGCCAGAGATGCCGAAGATCTCGCCACTGCGGACTTCGAAGGACACGTCGCGGACCTTGTCGGAACGGGTCAGGCCTTTAACGGTCAACGCCGGCGCGCCGATCTGGCGGGGGCCAAGGTCGATATGCTCGCCCAGCTCCCGGCCGACCATCAGGGTCACCAGTTGCTCGCTGTCGTAGTTGGCCATCGGCTCGACGCAGACCAGGTTGCCATCGCGCAGTACCGCAATGCGCTGGGCGACCCGTGCCAGTTCTTCGAGGCGATGGGAAATGTAGATGATCGCCACGCCACGCGCCTGCAAGCGGGTGATCTGCTCAAAGAGCATTTCGACTTCGCGGGCCGTCAGCATGGCGGTCGGCTCATCGAGAATCAGCACATGGCAATCGCCAATCAGGTTGCGGGCGATCTCGACCATCTGTTGGTGACCGATCCCCAGCTCGCCGACCAGCGTGTCGGGATCGATCGCATCGAGCCCCACCTGGGCCATGGCCTCGATAGCCGCCTTGCGCAATTGCTTGCGACTGATCCAGCCGCCGTGGCTGGGCAGGTTGTCGAGGAACAGGTTTTCAGCCACGGACAAGGTCGGCAGCAGGTTGAGTTCCTGCATCACCATGCGCACGCCCAGCTCTTCAGCCTGGGTCCGGCTGCCAGGACGATAATCCTGCCCCTGAAATTGCATCTGCCCGGTCGTCGGCGTCACCAGCCCGCCGATGATCTTGGACAGGGTGCTTTTGCCGGCGCCATTTTCACCGGTCAGCGCCAGCACTTCACCGCGCATCAACGTCAGGTTGATATCGGTCAGTACCGGCTGGGCATAGGTCTTGCCGATACCGCTGACGCACAGGACAGCGTTCGGGTCGCGAACGGACATAACAAACTCTCCAATGCGCTCGCCCGGATGGGCGAGCACCGTTGTGTCGCCAGGATTACGGCTTGGTCACCAGCTCGACCGGAGTTTCGATAACGCCGTTGGTACCGCTGTCGACTTTTTCGCCCTTGAGCATCTTCAGCGCTGTTTCGATGCCGAACACGGCCTGCTTGGCGGCGAACTGGTCGGCCGTCGCCAGGACACGACCGTCCTTGAGCATTGGCTTGATGGCGTTGATGTTGTCGTAGCCGACCACCTGCACTTTGCCGGCCTTGCCCGCCGCGCGCACGGCCGATACGGCACCGACCGCCATGCTGTCGTTACCGGCCAGCAGTGCCTTGATGTTCGGGTATTCGCTGAGCATCGACGCGGCAACCTGGTTGCCCTTGTTGATTTCCCAGTCGCCGGATTGCAAGGACACGACCTTGACCTGCGCCGCCTCCATCGCATCCTTGAAGCCCGCGGTGCGTGCCTGGGCGTTGGTGGTGGTGGAGACACCTTCGATGATGCCGACTTCGTCACCGGCCTTGAGTTGCTTGGCCAGGTACTCGCCCACCAACCGCGCGCCCTTGCGGTTGTCGGGGCCTACGAACGGCACATTGATGTTCTTGCTCTTGACCACGGCCGGATCGAGTTGGTTATCGATGTTGATGACCGTGATGCCGGCATCCACGGCTTTCTTGATCACCGGCACCATGGCCTTGGAGTCCGCTGGCGCGATGATCAGGGCATCGACCTTGGACACGATCATCTGCTCGACGATGCGGATCTGGTTGGCGGTGTCGGTTTCATCCTTGATCCCGTTGGAGATCAGGTCGAAATCGGCGGAGTGTTCCTTCTGATAAGCCTTGGCGCCGTCTTCCATGGTCAGGAAGAATTCGTTGGCCAGGGATTTCATGACCAGGGCAACCTTGGGCTTTTCTGCGGTCTGGGCGAATGCCGAGGAGATAGGCAGCGCAGCGGATGCGGCCGCAAGCATGGCAACAGCGAGAAGGCGTCCAGCGAATGGCAACTTCATGGGTTCACTCCGATCTTATGATTATTGTGAGCAAATCAATGCACGGAATGCCGCGCAAACGTTTGCGTGAAGTGAACTATGGTAAGGCTTCGCAGATTTGTCAACGTTGCGGTTTGATCCGCTACGTCGCAGCTCAACGTAGAAGCTCAGGCCGTCGTATTGACCACCGAACCCGAACCGCTGCCCTTGGACAACTCCGTGACCAAGTGACCAGTGACTTCCAGCAAAGCGCCACTGGTGTCGGCGATCTGTCCCTGGACTGCCATGACCGCCGAAGTCTTGGCTTCCTCCGTGGCATAGTTGCGTGCCTGTGCAGCAGCCAGTTGCTGTTGCTGCTCCCTGAGTTGCTGCTGAAGCTCTTGCATCCGCTTGAGCAGCACCTGGACCGCCACGCTCTGGGTGCTACCGCCCTCCTGCGCCTGGTCGGTTGCTTCAGCGCCGGCGCCCATGCCCGTGCGGACCTTGCCCGAGGTTTGCGTTGTACCCAAGGCCTCATCGGCGGCCTGGTCTTCTGCCTCGCTCAAAGCCTTCAGGGTGGCGGCGGATTTTCCACCGATGGTCACCGCTGCCGCATTGGGAAAGCCGATGGAAAACGACATGTCAAAACTCCATGAAGGGGGATTCCTACGAAGGTCATCGCCCGCCGAAGCCGTTTCTTGAGCGCCCACTGAAACCTATCGATAGCTTCGTCACCCTGAGCGGGTAACGCCTGTGTACATCAGCCTATAAAAAATTCCTTTTTCCCACACCAAAACGAAAAAAGCGCTGTCAGACGATCTTCTTGAATTTTAAGTAGTTGCGTAAATGCCTACGGTTAAATACTGTATGCCCGTACAGCTTAATAAGGATAATCCTGTGGCCACCCCCTCCGCTGCAACCACCCCCTTAGATTCCTATACACGACTCGGCCTCCGGGTCTCGAAAATCATCAACGCCCCCACCGCGCAAAAAGCCAAGGCCGCCCTGATCTTCCGCCTACCCGACGAGCCGGTGGATGAGTGGGAGCGCCTCTTGGAAGAGATCGACGAGAACGACAACGTGACCCTCGCCTATCGCGACGATGGTGGTGTGCAGGTTTTCTGGGTTGTGCCGAAGGAAGATTGAGCCTGATGAGTGTTCGCTGTTTAGCTTTTTTGCTTGTGTTCATCGCCATGGGCGCACAGGCCGGTGCCCCGCGCACCTTCAACGAAGCCAAGAAAATCGCCTGGAAACTCTACGCCCCGCAATCCACCGAGTTCTACTGCGGCTGTAAGTACACCGGCAATCGCGTGAACCTGGCCGCCTGCGGTTACGTACCGCGCAAGAATGCCAGCCGTGCCGCCCGCATCGAGTGGGAGCATATTGTCCCGGCCTGGCAGATCGGCCATCAGCGTCAATGCTGGCAAGAAGGCGGTCGCAAGAACTGCACCCGCTATGATCCAGTCTATCAACGGGCCGAGGCCGACCTGCACAACCTGGTGCCCAGCATCGGGGAAGTGAATGGCGATCGCAGCAATTTCAGTTTCGGCTGGCTGCCGGAGCAAAAGGGCCAATACGGCTCATGCCTGACCCAGGTGGATTTCAAGGCAAAGAAAGTCATGCCCCGCCCCTCCATCCGGGGGATGATCGCCCGGACCTATTTCTACATGAGCAAGCAATATGGCCTGCGCCTGTCGAAACAGGACCGGCGCCTGTATGAAGCCTGGGACAAGACCTACCCGGTCGAAAGCTGGGAACGTCAGCGCAACCAGAGCGTGGCGTGCGTCATGGGACGTGGGAACGAGTTCGTGGGACCGGTGGACATGAAGGCCTGCGGTTGACCTCGCACTTGTGAACAGCACAAAACCAACTGTGGGCGCGAGCTTGCTCGCGATAGCGGTGGATCAGCCAACGTTGATGTTGACTGACATGTCCCTATCGCGAGCAAGCTCGCTCCCACAGGTTTTGGGCCTTGGCTGATTTTTTGGGCTGCCCGATTATTGAGCCGTCGGGTAATCCACCACCAACGTCTCGATGTTGCGCTTCTTTGCCCGGACCAGGGCGGCCATGACCTGTTCCTGCTTGGCTTGGGCTTCGGCCTCGGAACTGAAAGGGCCGACCAGGACGCGCTCCTTGCCGTTCTCCCGCACCACGTTCGACATGAAGCTGTGCTCGATGAGCCAACCGGTCAGGTCGCTGACAGCCTGCGGTGTCTCGCCACGAACCTCGACGGCCCACTGCGGCGCGGCAGCGACGGCCGGTGCGGAGGTCGCGGCGGCTTTCGGTTTCGCAGCTTCGACGTCACGCCCTTCACCGCATCCTGCCAGCACCAATACCGCGATAACCCAAGCCAATTTACGCACAACGTTTCCCCTGGAAGACATGAGGCACGGATTTTAGCACCCGTGCCCGTCAAGATCGCCGCAAACAATGCTCAAAACACGAGAATCCTGCCCGGCGTCTCTGTATAGTCGCACCCTGGGAATTAATGCTGCATCTGCACGTCAGAAAGAGGCACCCACATTGTGACACTTAGCACTAATCTATAAGCAGTACCGACATCTGCACTGTCTGAATCAGGTGCCCTATAAAGCAATCAAGGAGAACACCATGCTGATACTCACCCGCAAAGTCGGTGAAAGCATAAACATTGGTGACGACATCACGATCACCATTCTGGGCGTTAGCGGCCAACAAGTACGGATCGGCATCAACGCCCCGAAAAACGTTGCGGTGCATCGTGAAGAGATCTATCAGCGTATTCAGGCCGGCCTTACCGCCCCTGACAAGCCGCAAACTCCCTGAACATTGCAGCAGTCCGCAGCCAGCCCGTTTGCATCGTCGCAATGGCTGGCTAAAGATTCTGGCCGACTGCGCCGCACCCTGCCCCACCCCGCCTTCTTTCGCCCCGCCCGTGAATCGATACTAATGGCATGGCGCTTGGCATGGCTGTCAGACGTTTCGTTTTAATGATGACGAAGCAGGCGTTCGCGGCCGGTCAGCCCAAGCCCACGCCGCGCGCCATGCCTGTGGCGGCGACGACCATCAAGATCAGCAACAAGGCTTCGATGTGGCTGATCCGTGCAAGTCGGCCGGCTTTCGAAGGATCGATCGCCCTCCCTTTGCCCAGTGCCATTCGCCATTTGATCAGGGCGATCATCGGTACGATCTCTAGCAGCAGAATCAGCAGCAACAACGTCATCTTCAAGTGAAAAAGCGGTTGATGCAGGTAGTAATCCGTGCCTTTTTCATACCCGCCGAAAGCGCGCATCCCACCGGTTACCAACAGCACCAGGGCCGACAGGCCCCACAGGTTGTCAGCGACCAAGACACCCCGTATCGCATCCACACCGCCTGCCAGGCGCCTTAGCGCCGTGCCGCGCGTCAGCACCGCCCAGAACCCTAGGGCGAACGCCAGCAGATGAATTGCCGCAAGCGACCAATGAGCCAACATGGAAGACTCCTGACAGTGGGAACGTCGAATCGACCAGACAGTACTAGCTCATGAAGGAATGATTGCCAGGCTGAGCACAAAAAATTGTGGGATCTTCAATGTATGCGATGCCTGTGGACCGCTCAAAAAACTGTGGGAGCGAGCTTGCTCGCGATGGCAATCTTTCATTCAACATTATCGTTGACTGATTCGACGCTATCGCGAGCAAGCTCGCTCCCACAATTGGATGAACGCCACTGGCCCTGTGGGAGCGGGCTTGCCCACGAAGACGGCGGCTTATTCAACATCTCAGTGACAGAGACACCGCTTTCGCGAGCAAGCCCGCTCCCACATGGACTCGGGTTGACTCAGTCCGCCAATCGCCAGGTCGTCCCGCCCTTCCCGTCTTCCAGCACCACGCCCATGGCGGTGAGCTGGTCGCGGATGCGGTCGGATTCGGCCCAATTCTTATTGGCCCGGGCAGCCAGGCGTGCCTGGATCAATGCCTCCACCTCGGCGGCGTCCACACGGCCTGCGGCACCGGCCTGCAGGAAGTCATCGGCTTCGAGCTGCAACACACCCAGCACGCTGGCCAGTTCTTTCAGGCGGGCCGCCAGGCCAGCCGCGGCATTGAGATCGCTCTCACGCAGGCGGTTGATCTCACGCACCATCTCGAACAGCACCGCGCAGGCTTCCGGCGTGCCGAAGTCGTCGTTCATTACTTCGGTGAAACGCGCCACGAACGCTTCGCCACCGGCAGGCGGCACGGCGGGCAGGCCCTTCAAGGCATGATAGAAACGCTCCAGGGCGCCCTTGGCGTCCTTGAGGTTGTCTTCCGAGTAGTTGATGGCGCTGCGATAGTGGCTCGACACCAACAAGTAACGCACGACTTCCGGGTGGTACTTGTCGAGCACGTCGCGGATGGTGAAGAAGTTGTTCAAGGACTTGGACATCTTCTCGCCGTTGATCCGGATCATGCCGCAATGCATCCACGCGTTGGCGTAGGTCTTGCCGGTGGCCGCTTCGCTCTGGGCGATTTCGTTTTCGTGGTGCGGGAACTCCAGGTCGCTGCCGCCGCCATGAATGTCGAACGTCTCCCCCAGGCAGCAGGTGGACATCACCGAGCATTCGATGTGCCAGCCCGGACGCCCGGCGCCCCATGGCGATTCCCAGCTCGGCTCGCCCGGCTTGACGCCTTTCCACAGAACGAAGTCCAGCGGATCTTCCTTGGCTTCGTCGACCTCGATCCGCGCACCGATGCGCAGGTCTTCGATCTTCTTGCGCGACAGCTTGCCATAGCCCATGAACTTGCCGACGCGGTAGTACACGTCGCCATTGCCCGGGGCGTAGGCGAAGCCCTTGTCGATCAAGGTCTGGATCATCGCGTGCATGCCCGGAATGTGGTCGGTGGCACGCGGCTCCATGTCCGGCTTCTTGATGTTCAGGCGCGCTTCATCTTCATGCATCGCGGCGATCATGCGCTCGGTCAACGCTTCGAACGACTCGCCGTTCTCGTTGGCGCGGTTGATGATCTTGTCGTCGATGTCAGTGATGTTGCGCACGTAGGTCAGGTCATAACCGCTGAACCGCAGCCAGCGGGTCACCAGGTCGAAGGCGACCATGCTGCGACCATGGCCGAGGTGGCAGTAGTCGTACACGGTCATCCCGCAGACGTACATGCGCACCTTGTTGCCATCCAGCGGCTTGAAGACTTCTTTGCTCTTGGTGAGCGTGTTGTAGATCGTAAGCACGGTGTTTCCTTAAGACTTGATCACTGGCCCCACGAATCACGCAGGGTCACGGTACGGTTGAATACCGGCTGGCCTGGTTTCGAGTCCTTGATATCCGCGACGAAGTAGCCTTCGCGCTCGAACTGGAAACGGTCTTCCGGCTGTGCATTGCCCAGCGAGGGTTCAGCACGACAACCGGTCAGCACTTGCAGTGAGTCAGGGTTGATGTTGTCCAGGAAACTCGCGCTGTCTTCGGCCTTCTCCGGGTTCGGAGAGCGGAACAGGCGATCGTACAGGCGCACTTCGCACTCGACGCTGGCAGCGGCCGGCACCCAGTGGATCACGCCCTTGACCTTGCGGCCCTCAGGGTTCTTGCCCAGGGTGTCCGGATCGTACGAGCAACGCAGCTCGACGATGTTGCCGTCGGCGTCCTTGATCGCTTCGTCGGCACGGATCACGTAGCTGCCGCGCAGGCGCACTTCGCCGTTCGGCTCCAGGCGCTTGTAGCCTTTTGGCGGCTCTTCCATGAAGTCATCGCGGTCGATGTAGATTTCACGGGCGAACGGCAGTTTGCGCACGCCGAGTTCTTCTTTTTGCGGATGACGCGGCAGTTCGAGGTTTTCGACCTGGTCTTGCGGGTAGTTGGTGATCACGACCTTCAACGGACGCAACACGCACATGGCGCGCGGGGCATTCGCGTCCAGATCCTGACGGATGCTGAACTCGAGCATGCCGAAATCGACCACACCGTCGGAACGGTTGGTGCCGATCATCTCGCAGAAGTTGCGGATCGACGCCGGCGTGTAGCCACGGCGGCGGAAGCCCGACAGCGTGGACATGCGCGGATCGTCCCAGCCATTGACGTGTTTCTCGTCCACCAGTTGCTTGAGCTTGCGCTTGCTGGTGATGGTGTAGTTCAGGTTCAAGCGGCTGAATTCGTACTGGCGCGGGGTGGCCGGCACGGGCAGGTGCTTGAGGAACCACTCGTACAACGGACGATGGCTTTCGAACTCCAGGGTGCAGATCGAGTGGGTGATGCCCTCGATGGCGTCCGACTGACCATGGGTGAAGTCATAGTTGGGGTAGATGCACCATTTGTCGCCGGTCTGGTGGTGATGGGCGTGACGGATGCGGTACATGATCGGGTCGCGCAGGTTCATGTTCGGCGAGGCCATGTCGATCTTGGCACGCAGCACCCGTGCGCCGTCCGGGAACTCACCGGCGCGCATGCGAGCGAACAGGTCCAGGTTCTCTTCCACGCTGCGCTCACGGAACGGGCTGTTCTTACCCGGCTCGGTCAGGCTGCCGCGGTACTCCTTGGCCTGCTCGGGGGTCAGGTCGCACACGTAGGCGTTGCCGGACTTGATCAGTTCCACCGCCCAGTCGTGCAACTGGTCGAAATATTGCGAGGCGTAGCGCACCTCACCGGACCATTCGAAACCCAGCCACTTGACGTCGCTTTCGATCGCGTCGATGTACTCCTGGTCTTCCTTGGCCGGGTTGGTGTCGTCGAAACGCAGGTGCGTGACGCCGCCGAACTCCTGGGCCAGGCCGAAATTCACGCAGATCGACTTGGCATGACCGATGTGCAGGTAGCCGTTGGGCTCCGGCGGGAAACGAGTGACGATCTGTGTGTGCTTACCCGAGTCCAGGTCCGCCTGGATGATCGGGCGCAGGAAATTGACCGGCACGGCCGGGCCGGTCTTGGAATTCGAGGTAGGGTCGACAGTGGGCTTGCTCATAGGATCCTTGAACAGACAAGTGCGCGGCCGGGTGCGGCCTGATAAATCAAAGCCCGTATCATAGCCGATGCTGTCAAGCACCTGACAGGCCAGGCCGGCAAACGATTGAATTTAATCGCCGGCCAGATGAAAAACAGCCTCGAAATTCGTGCCCGGCACGCTAAACTGCCCAACCTGGCCGATTGCAGCCAGACCGGTTGCGGGCGTTTGTGCCCCGAAACCCACGAATTCCTTGAAAGAGTACCGACCATGAGCAAAGTCAAACTGACCACCAACTTCGGTGACATCGTTCTGCAACTGAACGCCGAGAAAGCGCCGCTGACCGTGGCCAACTTCATCGAATACGTCAACGCCGGCCACTACGAAAACACTGTGTTCCACCGCGTCATCGGCAACTTCATGATCCAGGGCGGCGGCTTCGAACCGGGCATGAAGGAAAAGAAAGACAAGCGCCCGAGCATCCAGAACGAAGCCGACAACGGCCTGCCGAACAAAAAGTACAGCGTTGCCATGGCCCGTACCATGGAGCCGCATTCGGCCTCCGCGCAGTTCTTCATCAACGTGGCCGACAACAGCTTCCTGAACCACAGCGCCAAGACCGTACAGGGCTGGGGCTACGCGGTGTTCGGTGAAGTGATCGAAGGCACCGACGTGGTCGACAAGATCAAGGGCGTCGCCACCACTTCCAAGGCTGGCCACCAGGACGTCCCGGCAGACGACGTGATCATCGAGAAAGCCGAGATCATTGAGTGATACTGCTGATTTCAGACTTGCATCTGGAAGAGGAGCGCCCGGACATCACCCGGGCGTTTCTGGATTTACTCGCCACACGCGCCCGCTCGGCGCAAGCGTTGTACATTCTGGGCGACTTTTTCGAAGCCTGGATCGGCGACGATGCCATGACGCCGTTCCAGCGTTCCATCTGCCAGGCCCTGCGCGAATTGAGCGACAGCGGCACGGCCATCTTCCTGATGCACGGCAATCGCGACTTCATGCTGGGGCAGGTCTTTTGCAAAGCGGCCGGCTGCACCCTGCTCAAGGACCCGAGTGTCGTGCAACTCAATGGCGAGCCGGTGCTGCTGATGCACGGCGACAGCCTCTGCACCCGCGACGAAGGCTACATGAAGCTGCGGCGCTGGCTGCGCAACCCGGTGACGCTGTTCATCCTGCGGCACCTGCCGCTGGGCAGCCGCCAGAAACTGGCGCGCAAACTGCGCAGCGAAAGCCGCACGCAGACACGCATGAAAGCCAATGACATCGTCGACGTCACGCCCGAAGAGATCCCGCGGATCATGCAGCAATACGGGGTGAAGATCCTGGTCCACGGCCACACCCACCGCCCTGCCATCCACAAGCTGCAACTGGGCGAACACGCCGCCCGGCGCATCGTGCTGGGGGATTGGGACAAGCAAGGCTGGGCGTTGCAGGTGGATGAACAGGGGTTTGCGCTGGCGCCGTTTGGGTTCGCCCCGCCGCCGCAGCTGCCTGCCCCCCACCCAACCTGAGATCCCCCTGTGGGAGCGAGCTTGCTCGCGATAGAGGTGTTTCAGTCAACATAAAAGTTGACTGTCAGGCCGCCATCGCGAGCAAGCTCGCTCCCACATTGAATTGTATTGACCTTTGGATCAGTGCCCCGCCGACGCCGGCCCCGCCTTCGCCGCGAACGGCGGTTTGGCCAGCCAAACCAGCAGGATCAACCCCATGAACGCCCACCCCAGCAGCGTGAAGTAATCCACGGTGGAGAGCATGTACGCCTGGCTGTTGAGAATCTGGTCGAGCTGGGCATAGGCCGGTGTGCTGGCACCGCCGAGCTGGTTGAGCGCTTCACGGGTGGCGGGCTCGAAGGTGCTGATGCTTTCGCTCAGGTAGGCATGGTGCTGGTCGGCCCGACGGATCCAGATCCAGGTGGTCAACGATGCGGCAAAGCTGCCGCCCAGGGTCCGCAGGAATGTCGCCAGCCCTGCACCGTCGGCGATCTGGTGGGGCGGCAGGTCGGACATCAGGATGCTCAGGGTCGGCATGAAGAACAGCGCCACGCCGATGCCCATGAACAACTGCACCAAGGCAATGTGCTGGAAATCCACCTCGTTGGTGAACCCGGCGCGCATGAAACAGCTCAGGCCGATGGCCAGGAACGCCAGGCCCGCCAGCAAGCGCAGGTCGAACTTGTGGGCATACTTGCCGACGAAGGGCGACATCAACACCGGCAGGATACCGATGGGTGCCACCGCCAATCCGGCCCAGGTCGCGGTGTAGCCCATCTGGGTCTGCAACCACTGCGGCAGGATCAGGTTGATGCCGAAGAACCCTGCGTAGCCCCCCACCAACACGATGGTACCGATGCGAAAGTTGCGATAGGCGAAGAGCCGAAGATTGACCACCGGATGCCGGTCGGTCATCTCCCAGATCACGAACACCGCCAGGGCAATGACCGAAATCACAGCGCCCATGATGATGAAGTTCGACTCGAACCAGTCCAGGTCGTTGCCCTTGTCGAGAATCACCTGGAGCGCACCAACACCGATGATCAGCGTGATCAACCCCACATAATCCATCGGCTGATGGCTGGTGACCACCGGCCGCGCCTTGAGTTGCTGGCGCACCACCATCACCGCGAAGACGCCGATGGGCACGTTGATGAAGAAGATCCACGGCCAGCTGTAGCTGTCGGTGATCCAGCCGCCGAGGATCGGTCCGGCAATCGGCGCCACCACCGTGACCATCGCCAGCAACGCCAGGGCCATGCCCCGCCTGGCCGGCGGATAGACGGCAATCAGCAAGGTCTGGGTCATCGGGTACAACGGCCCGGCCACCAGCCCCTGGAGTACCCGAAAGCCAATCAGCTCCGGCATCGAGGTGGAAATGCCACACAAGAATGAAGCGAGCACGAACAGCATCGTGGCCCACAAAAACAGCTTCACCTCGCCAAACCGACGGCTGAGCCAACCGGTGAGCGGCAGGGCGATGGCGTTGCTCACCGCGAACGAGGTGATCACCCAGGTGCCCTGCTCCGAGCTGACGCCCAGGTTGCCGGAAATGGTCGGCAAGGCGACGTTGGCGATGGTGGTGTCGAGCACTTGCATGAACGTCGCCAGCGACAGCCCGATAGTGCTGAGCAACAGGCTGGGCGGCGTGAAGGACGCGTTATTGCTCATTGCGAAATCCTATGAAACAGAGGTGGCGAAATCGTTTAGGTCAGGACACAAACCCTGTGGGAGCGGGCTTGCTCGCGAAGACGATTCCACGTTCAACATCTGTGTTGACTGATACTGCGCATTCGCGAGCAAGCCCGCTCCCACAGGGTTCTGCACCATCCTGCTGATGCAGAGGCCGGCCTGCGACAGTGCTCAGCGCTGCGCGGTCTTGCTCGCCGCGGAACTGTTGTCGTGGATCAGGCGGGTGATCATCGCGTCGGCCTCGGCCAACTGCCGGTCATAGACCTGGGTGCTGAACGAGGCTTTCTGCGGTGGCTGTTGGGCCAGCACCGGGCCGCTCTGGTCGTGCAGGTTGACGCTGACCTGGGTCGACAGGCCGACTCGCAGCGGATGTTTGGCCAGTTCTTCGGCATTGACATGAATGCGCACCGGCACCCGCTGGACGATCTTGATCCAGTTACCGGTGGCGTTCTGCGCCGGCAGCAAGGCGAACGCACTGCCAGTCCCGGCGCCCAGGCTGTCGATGGTGCCGCTGTACTTCACATCACTGCCGTACAGGTCGGCTTCGATGTCCACCGGCTGGCCGATGCGCATGTCGCGCAATTGGGTTTCCTTGAAGTTGGCGTCGATCCACAGCTGGTCCAGCGGGATCACTGCCATCAACGCCGTGCCCGACTGCACCCGTTGGCCCAGTTGCACGGTGCGCTTGGCCACATAGCCGGTGACCGGTGCGATCAAGGTGCTGCGGGCGTTGGTCAGGAAGGCCTGGCGCAATTGCGCGGCGGCAGCTTGCACATCGGGATGGGACGACACCACGGTATCGTCCACCAAGGCGCTGGTGGTCTTGAGCTGTTGCCGGGCATTGGCCAGGGCATTCTGCGCCGAGGTCAGGTCATCCCGGGCGTGGGACAGTTCCTCCTGGGAAATCGCTCCGCCGGCCGCCAGGTTCTTGCGTCGGCTGTAGTTTTCCTGGGCCTTCTGCACTTCGGCCTCTTGGGCATTGACCTGCGCCCGCATGCCATCGACGTTGCTGTACAAGCCACGCACCTGGCGCACGGTCCGGGCCAGGTTGGCCTGGGCACTTTGCAGCCCGACTTCGGCGTCGTTCGGGTCGAACTGCACCAGCACCTGGCCTTCACGCACCAGGTCGCCGTCATCGGCACCGATGCTCACCACGGTGCCGGTAACCAACGGCGTGATCTCCACCACGTTGCCGTTCACATAGGCATCGTCGGTGCTTTCGCTCCAGCGGCCATACAGTTCATGCCAGCCCCACACGCCCAGGCCCGCGAGTATGACAATCAGCGCCAGTGCCAACAGCATCACCTTGCGCTTGCGTGGGTTGCCGCTGTCTTGTGTATTTTCGGATTGAGTCGTTTCGGCAGTCGCCATGACAAGTACCTCGAATCAGTGGGTCGGCGTGGCAGGGGTCGGCGTGGCCGCCGCCAGGGTCTGGGCTTCGAAACCACCGCCCAGGGCCTGCATCAGTTGGATCGACAAATCGATCTGCTCGGCATTCAGGTTCGCCAGTTGGCGCTGGGCCTGGAGCAATTGCTGCTCGATGCTCAGCACGTCCAGGTAATTACCGATGCCCGAGCCGTAGCGCTGGACCACGGTGTCGTAAGAGTTCTGTGCGATGTCGGTGGCATGTTGCTGGGCACCGATCTGGCGAGCGATGTCGCGCAACTGGTTGATGGTGTCACTGACATCGCCAAGGGCCGTGACCAGGCTCTTGTTGTACTGCGCCACCGCCAGGTCGTAATCGGCGTCCCGGGCATCCAGGTCCGCCCGTAGGCGACCACCGTCGAAGATCGGCAACGACACGGTGGGCGCCACATTGAAGAAGCGGCTGGGCGAACCGAACATCGCATCGCCGAGCAATGACTGCACCCCCGCCGCCGCGCTCAGGTTGAGGTTGGGGTAGAAGTTGGTCTTGCCGGCCTCGATGTTCTTGCTGGCCGCCTCGACCCGCCAGCGCGCCGCGACCAGGTCCGGACGGCGGCCCAGCAACTCAGCCGGCAGGTTCGACGGCAAGGCGACCGCGCTGGCTTGCAGCACCTTGGGCCGGGCGATTTCACTGCCGCGATCCGGGCCCTTGCCCAGTAGCACCGCCAGGGCGATCTTGGCGCTTTGCAGGCGTTTTTCTGCGTCGATCAAGGTCGCATCGGCGCTGGCTTCCAGGCTTTCGGTCTGCTGGAACTGGTACTCGCTGTCGATACCGGCGCTGAGGCGGCGCTTGCCCAGGTCGAGCATCTGCCGGGTGCGCTTGAGGTCTTCGGCGGCCAGGTCATGAATGATGTGGGCCTGGCCCAGGTCGCTGTAGGCCCGGGCCACGTCGGCGGCCAAGGTCAGTTGCGCGGCCTGGCGATCGATCTCGGCGGCGCGGGCCTGGCCCAGGGCGGCTTCCCAGGCGGCACGCTGGCCACCCCAGAGGTCGAAGTTGTAGTTGAAGTCCACGCTCAGCGAACGCAGGGTGCTGTAAGCCCCGCCCTGCCCTTGCGGATCCTGGTCACGGGCCAGACGCGAACGGCTGACGCTGCCACTGGCATCCAGGGTCGGCAGGCGCGCCGCGTTGGCGGCATAGGCCGCGGCACTGGCCTGGTGGACCCGGGCGCTGGCGACCTGCATGTCCGGGCTGTCGCGCAGGGCTTCACGGATCAGGCCGTCGAGCTGCGGATCACCGAGGCTTTTCCACCAGTCGTTTTTCGGCCACGCGGCCGGCGACAGCGTGACCCCGGTCAGGGACTGTCCAGCCTGGAGGCTCTTGGCCTCGAGGCTGACGCCTTCGGTCTTCAGGCCGCTGTAGCTGGCACAACCGGCGAGGCTCATGGCCAACAGCACCAGGCTCAAGCGGGTACGCAAGGTTTGATGTTTCATTTGTCCCCCAATCGCAACACGGTGATGGGATCACCGGCGGCGAGCAGTATTTTCTTGAGGATGTCTTCGAGGGTTTGCAGCTCCTCGCGGCTGATGGCGCCGGCCAACTGGTTCATGGCGTCGGCACCAATGAACGGCAGGCGATCAGCGAGGGCCTGGCCGGCTTCGGTCAGCACCAACTGCACCTGGCGCCGGTCCTCTGCCGAGCGCTGGCGGACCAGGAAACCTTTCTGCTCCAGGCGATCGAGCATCCGCGTCATCGAGCCGCTGTCCAGGGACAGGTAGCGACACAGCTCCACCGGTGTGTCGATGCCGTGCTGGGCCATGATGATCAACACCTTGAACTGGGCGGCGGTTATACCGACGGGCTCCATGTGGGTGTCGATGATCCGGTCCTTGAGCAGCGCGGCGCGGCCGAGCAGCATGCCGAGGTGGCAATTGTGAAATTCGTCTGGGGTGAAATGCTTCATCTGAGCACCGTTTGCTGCCTAGGCAGTGAATGTATGTCGAGATATTACTGCTTAGGCAGCAAATGTCAAACAAATAGTTAGCTTGCTACGTACAAGCAGACAAAATGCAGACAAAACTGTGGGAGCGGGCTTGCTCGCGAATGCGGTAGATCAGTCAACTTATCTGTTGAATGACACACCGCATTCGCGAGCAAGCCCGCTCCCACAATGATTGGGAAGGACTTCAGAAATCGCGCTTGTAGAAGATATCCAGCGAACTGGCGACGCCGCTGGCGGCTTCGAGGTAAACCTTCTTGCTGAGCTTGTAGCGCAGGGCGATGGTGTTGGCCGGTTCGAACACGCCGACGCCGTAGCGCAGGCTGAGTTTTTCCGAGAGGTTGCCGCTGGCGACCACGCTGGTGGTGTTGCCGCTGCCTTGGGTGTCGAGTTGGAAATCGTCGATGCCCAGGTTATTGGCCAGGCTGCTGGTCACGCCCGAGCTGCCCATCAACCCCAGGCCCAGCGCCGCCTGGGCGAGCATGTTGTTGTCCTCGCCCGTGGTGCTCAGCGGCCGGCCCAGTACCAGGTAGGACAACGCCTGCTCCTGGCTCATGGCCGGCTCCGAGAAGATTTGCGTGGTCGGTTGCTCGGCGCTGCCGCTCAAGCGGATGCCGGCGATCACGTCGTCGGTCTGGCGAATCGCCTCGATGTCCAGGTAGGGCTGGTCGATGGGCCCGGCGAACAGCAGCCGGGCCCGACGCACCGTCAACCGTTGCCCGTAGGCCCGATAGCGGCCGTCGTTGAGCCACAGTTCACCGCGGGTGTCCAGGTTGTCGCCGATGTGCACTTGCCCCTGGACGTTGGCCGTCAGGCCGAAACCCGAGAACGCGAGTTTGTCCTGGCCGACGATCACGTCGATGTCCATCGCCATGGCTATCGGCGCCTTGCCCTCCTCGGTCTGGTGGCCGACGATCACCGTGTCATCCGACACCTTGACGGTAGACGGCGGCAGTTCGCGGACGGTGATCTCGCCTTTGGGCACCAGGACCTTGCCGGCAATGGAAAGCCGCTCGCCCTGCATCGTGATGTTCAGGTCCGGGGCGACATCGAGCACCGCGTACGGTTCGACGGTGACCGGCAGTTGGGAGCCCTTGAGGGCCAGGTTCAGGGTCAGGGCTTCGCCCCAGCCGATGTTCCCGGTCAGGCTGCCCTGCCCGCGCTTGCCGCTTTTCCAGGCGCCGTCGAGCCGTACCGTTTCGCCGGCAATCATCGCCCGCACCTGCAGGGCTTCGAGGCTGATCGGCAGTTCCGGGCCGGAGACTTCGCCGTCGCTGAGCACCAGGTTGCCGTTGACCTGGGGCGCGAGCAAACCACCCGACAACGTCCCGCTGCCGTTCAGGTGACCGGTGAGGGTTTCCACCATCGGCACGAACGGCCGGGCCACGGACAAGTCAAGGCCGGTCAGGCGGAACGAACCGCTCAAGGGCTTGCTGGCCGGCAGCGGATTGATCTGCGCCTGGAGCATCAGCTCGCCGAGCTTGGCACCGACGAAATTCAGGTCGGTGTCGATGCGCTTGGGGGTCAGGCGGCTATTGAGCGTCAAGGTCTGGTAGGGGAAGTCCAGCCATTGCGCCTTGTCCCCGGCCTTGTCACGGATGCGCAACGTACCGCCACTGGCGTCCACCAGGACCCGGCCATTCGGGCCACTCGCCGGCAGGTCCAGTTGCAGGTCCGCATTGAGCCGACCCTGCCAGGCAAAATCCTTGGGCATCCACTGGGCCAGGCTTTCGATGGGGAATTGCTTGAGGTGATAGCGCAGCTTCGGCTCCGGCATCAGCCGCTGGTCTTCACCGCACAGGCTGGCATCAAAGGAACGCCAGCAATGGGCGCCGACGTTAAGCGTGCCATCGGTCAGGCGCTCCAGTTTCGCCGGGGCTTGCAGGCGCCAGGCTTGCCCGCCGGCCTGTACTTCGCCACTGGCCAGGCGTCCGCGCCAATTGCCCTGGTCGAGGGCGCCGTCGAGCGCCAGGGTCGTGTCGAGCTGCGGCCCTTGCAAGTCCAGGTTGAGTGTTTGCCGATTGATGTCGCCCTGTCCGCTGACGGTCAGCACGCCCAGGGACGTTTCGCCGGCGCGGATGCCGCTGGCCTTGAGGTCGAGCTTGCCGCGCTGGGTGCTGTCGAGGGTCGCGTCCAGGTTCAGGCTTTGCAGGCGATTGTCCTGCAACGCCAATTGCGTGCCTTGCAGACCGAGCTTGCCTTGGGGCGCCTTGAGCGTGCCGGCGACATCGACCCGGCCAACGACCTGGCCGCGCAATTGCGGCCAGAGCTGGGCCAGGCGGGCGAGCTTGATGTCGATCTGGCCGGTGAGTTTCTGTTGCAGGCTGCCGGTGCCGTTGATGCGGTTATCCCCCAGGCGGATGTCCAGCGCGCTGAGGTTCCACTGCTCGCCGGCACCACTGGCCTTGGCCTGGAACAGCGCCGGTTGGCCGCGCAGCTTGCCCTTGAGATCCAGGTCCGCGTCGAGCTCGAGGCGGTCGTTCTTCATCGCGCCTTTGCTGCGCAACGGCCCGGCCAGGGTTCCGGGCAGCTCGCCGAGCCAGTACGCCGGGTTGATGGCCGACAGTTGCAGCGCCGTGTCCCAGGCAATGCCGTCGGCAAATTGCAGGCTCAGGTGTCCTTCGGCCTTGCCCTGCCCCGCGGCGAGCTTGAGTTGCGGCAGATGGATCTGCGTCAGGTTGCCGCTGAACGGGCTGTCCAGGCTGAACGCCCCGGCGGGGCCGTCCAGCGCGGCCTGGAAATTGCCCAGGTAGTTGCCATCGGTGTACGAGACTTCGCCATTGAAGCTGCGCAATGTCACCTGTGGCTCGTCGATCAGTGGATACAGGCGATGCCAGGGGAAATCCAGCCAGGCGACTTTCGCCTCGGCGCTCAAGCCGTCGCGCCAGTCCACTTGCCCGCTGAGTTTCAGGCTTTGCTGATTGCCGGCGTCCAGATCCAGGCCGGCGATCCGTGCGCCATTGGCGTCCACGGTGCCTTGCAGCAGCAATGCCACTGGCCCTTTTTCGGCGGGCAACGTCGCCTTGCCAAGCAATTGATAGCCATTTTTCAGATCGCCTTCGCCGGTCAATTCCAACTGATTGAGCAACAGCGTGTCCGGCAGCTCGGCGCTGGCCTTGAAACCGTCGGCGGTGATACGCACCTTGGCGGGCAGGTTGTCCGCCAGCGGTTGCAGCTCACCGGTCAACTGGCCTTGCAGGTAGCCGCTACTGTCGGCCTTGAGGTTGAGGGTCTTGAGCAGGTTGCCGTCGACTTTCAGGTCCAGGGCCCAAGGCGTGGCGCCCGGTGCTGGCAAGGTCAACCGGCCTTCGGCATTCAACGGCCAGTCGCCGCCGGGCTTGAGCAGGCCGGACAGTTTCAGACCCAGCTCATCGCGCTGCAACTGCACCGAGTCGATCTGCAGGCCCTCGGCGGTCCAATGGGCGGCCAATTGCAGGCCCTTGAGTTGCTCGCTGCCGTTGAACGACAGGCTGCCGACTTGCACATCGCCCAATTCGATCGCGAGCGGCAAGTCCAGGTCCGGCAAGCTGATCGGGCCGCTGCTCGGCTCATCGGCGGAGGCAGGCAATTGCAAGGCGACCTGGTCGGCCTTGAGCTGTTCGATGCACAGGGTCATGCGCGCCAGGCACAACGGCGACCAGGCGAATATCACTCGATCCATCGCCACCCGACTGTCGCCCTGCTGCCACAGCAGGTGATCGGCGCTCCACTGCCCGCCCAGCCGCCCCTGGAAATTCTCCACGGCCAGCCCCGGCACCAGGTCGAGGGCCCAGCGGCTGCCAAATGCCGTGCCCAGCACCGTGCTCAAGGCCAGCACGACCGCCAGCAGCCCCCCAACGAGGGCCAGTAGCGTTATCTTCACACCACGCTTCACAGCTCAGGCCCCATGGAAAAGTGCAATCGAATACCGCCTTCATCGTCCATCGCATGGGCCAGGTCGAGGCGGATCGGCCCCACCGGCGACACCCAGCGCACGCCGACCCCCACGCCGGTCTTCAGGCTAGGCAGCTCAAGGCTGTTGAAGGAGTTGCCCTGGTCGATGAACGTCGCCACTCGCCATTTTTCCGCGATGGAATACTGATACTCGAGGCTGCCGGCGACCATGTAGCGACCACCGATACGGTCGCCCTCGGAGTTTTCCGGCGACAGGCTCTGGTAGTCATAACCCCGCACGCTCTGATCGCCACCGGCGAAAAAGCGCAGGGATGGCGGAATGGATTTGTAGCCATTGGTGGCGCTGCCGCCGATTTGCGCCCGCGCCAGCAAGCGATGCTTGTCGAACACCGTGGTCAGGCCCTTGACCATGGCGGTACCGTATACAAGGTTATTGTCCGAACCCAGCCCTTCCTTGGCGACCTTGGTGTCGAACTGCAAACGGTAGCCGTTGTGCGGGTCGATGCGGTTGTCGCTGCGCAGATAGGAATAGCTCACGCCCGGCATCAACAGCGTGCTCAGGCCAGCATCGTCGCCGAGGCGGTACTCCTCGCGCTGCCACTTGAGCGACACCACCCGCTGCCAGCCGCTGGGCAACTTGCTGTGCCATTCCGGGCCCACGGTAAGCAGTTTGCTGAGGCTGTCAGTGCCGGCCAGTTCTTCATATTGATAACCGCCGGCGTAGCGCATCTTGTCGGTCAGCGGCGGGTCCAGCGGCACGTCGTACCACAGGCCGACGTTTTGCCGGGGCGCCGACACTTCCGCTTCCCAGCCATAGCTGTGGCCCTGGGGGTTGACCCAGTGGCGCGTCCAGTTGGCTTTGGCCCGGGGGCCGACATCAGTAGAAAAGCCCAGGCCAAGGCCCATGGTGCGCGGCTTGCGCGTATCGAGCTTGACCGCCACCGGAATGACATTGTTGGTGGCGGCGGTGGGGGCCGCATCCACCCGAACGCCTTCGAAATAGCCGCTCGATTGCAAGGCCTGGTTGAGTTCGGCAATCAGCTCGGAGTCGTACGCCGTGCCGGCCTTGAACGGCACCATGCGTTGCAGCAGGTCTTCGTCGAATGGCGTGTCGCCCTCGAAGCTCACCGGGCCCAAGGCATAGCGCGGGCCGCTGTCGTAGACCAGTTCGATATCGGCGATGCCCGCCTGGGGGTCCACCAGGAGTTTCTGCTGGGTGAAACGACCGCTGAAATAACCGTAGCGCGAGGCCTGGTTCTGGATCACCCGTTTAGCGTCTTCATAGCGACCATGGTTGAGTACCGCGCCGGGCTTCAGCGCGGCATTGCCGGGCACGCGAAAAGCCTTGAGCGAAGCCGCCGGCCCATCGATGCGCACCGTGACGTTGCGCAGGTGCACCGGCTCGCCGGGGTCGATGGTCAGCACCAGCCGTGGATCCTTGCCGCCCTTGACCTCGCTGTCGATCTGCGGCTGGTAGTAGCCCAGCGCCTGGGCGGCCTTGCGCGCCTGTTCCTCGGCGCCGCGACTGAAGCGCAGCAAGGCTTCCTCGTCACGGTCCCCCACGCCACCGATGTAACCTTCGACGTTGGCCTTGAGTTCATCATTGGACGGCTGGACGCGTACTTCCAATTCACTGTTTGCCAGTGCCGCGCAGCTGAAGGACAGCAAGAGCGCGCCACCGGTCATTCTTCCTGGGAGATTCATGGCGCGGATGCTATCACGAGCGTAGGTGCTTGATAGAGCCGGACATTTCCTAAAAGTTCGCCCGACTATGCCGTTGCGCTTTGCAGAATCTGCGGGTTGGCGTGGAAGAACACATGCTCGCGGATCGGTCCTACCGCGACTTCACCGATTTCCTCGTATCCCTGGCGTTTATAGAACTCAAGGTAGCGCGGGTTGCCGGTGTCCAGCACCACCCCTTGGGAATGCTCGTCCACCGCACACCAGTTATGGACCGCCTCGAGCAACTGCTCGCCGAAATGCTTGCCCTGGAACTGTGGGTGCACCCCCAGCAGCGGCAATACATGGACCGCATCCGACGGCAGGCAGGCCAGCACCGCCGCGTGGTACTCCAGATAGCGCCGGGTGCAGCGAAAACCGGTGCTCAAGACCATGCGCAGGCGCCAGGCCCAGCTTTCGGTGATGCCCAGGCGCCGCTGCGGCGGGGCGATCAGCGCGATGCCAATCAGGCGGTCGTTGACCAGCAGGCCGATGGCCGGCAGGTCCTGGAGAAAATGCTGCTTGACCAGCTCACGCACCGTGGCCCGGACCCGCTGTTCATAACCGGGACGCTCGGATTCGAACAGGTAGCTGAAGGTAGGCTCATGGCGATAGGCCTGGTACAGCAACGAACGGGCTTCGCGGGAATAACCACTGTCGAGCATATGGACGTCGGCGATGGCGGTTTCAGGCATGACGGTAGATCTCCTGGGGCGAGGCTCGATGGGGCCCTGCTCTTATTGAGTACGAACCCGATTGGGTTACGATCGTTCCTACACCCACAGGACATTAGCAGCGCATTTGTCCTACTGCCACGCTGGCTCCCTTCCCACATGTCAGCTAGCATCGCAGTTTTGCTAGGACAGCCGACCATGAAGATCGTCTCCTTCAACATCAACGGGCTGCGCGCCCGCCCCCATCAGCTGGCGGCGCTGATCGAGAAGCACCAGCCGGATGTGATCGGGCTGCAGGAAACCAAGGTTCACGACGAACAATTCCCCCTGGCCGAGGTGCAGGCCCTGGGTTACCACGTGCATTACCACGGGCAAAAAGGCCACTACGGCGTCGCCCTGCTCTCCCGCCAGGCGCCGCTGAGCCTGTACAAAGGCTTCGAAAGTGACGACGAGGACGCCCAGCGGCGCTTCATCTGGGGCACCTTCGCCGATGCCAACGGCGTACCGGTGACCATCATGAACGGTTACTTCCCCCAGGGTGAAAGCCGTGACCATCCGACCAAATTCCCGGCCAAGGAGCGATTCTACAGCGATTTGCAGCAACTGCTGGAAAGCCGCTTCAGCAACGACCAGCCGGTGGTGGTGATGGGCGACGTGAACATTTCCCCGGAAGACTGCGACATCGGCATCGGCCCGGACAACATGAAGCGCTGGCTGAAAACCGGCAAATGCAGCTTCTTGCCGGAAGAGCGCGAATGGATGGCCCGCCTGAAGAACTGGGGCCTGGTGGACAGCTTCCGCCACCTGAACCCGGACGTCACCGACCGTTTCAGTTGGTTCGACTACCGCAGCCGCGGTTTCGAGGACGAGCCCAAGCGCGGCCTGCGCATCGACCTGATCCTCACCTCCCACGGCCTGCTGCCGCGGGTCAAGGACGCTGGCGTGGACTATGAGCTGCGGGGCATGGAAAAACCGTCGGACCACGCGCCGATCTGGTTGCAATTGAGCTGATCGCGTCCCCCTGTGGGAGCGAGCTTGCTCGCGATAGCGATCCAGCTGTCACATTTGATCTTGAATGTGCTGCCGCCATCGCGAGCAAGCTCGCTCCCACATTGGATTTCGGTGCTCCGTCGTACCCCCGTCACCTTTCAGTAACCTGACTGACTTAATCTTCCGGCACTTCCTCGGGTTCAGAAGGTGCCGGCATGCGGCTGTGTGTTGTGGTTTTCATGGGCCTCTGGCTACCGTTCGTGGCATGGGCCGGCAATTTGCCCATTCCCCAACAGGGCCCAGTCTTGCGCCTCCAGGGCTCCAATACCATCGGCGCGGCGCTGGGGCCGGCCCTGGTCAGAGGGTTGATGGAAGATCAGGGCCTGCTCAGGGTCAGCAGCGAAATCACCGGGCGCGACAACGAGCAACGTATCGTTGGCCAGACCGCCGATGGCCGACGGGTGGAAGTCGACATCGCGGCCCACGGCTCCAGCACCGGTTTCGCCGCCCTCAAGCAGGCCAGCGCCGACCTGGCGGCCTCTTCCCGGCCGATCAAGGACAGTGAACTGAAGGAATTGTCGTCCCTGGGCGACCTGAAAAGTCCTGCCGCCGAGCAGGTCATCGCCATTGATGGCCTGGCGATCATCCTTCATTCCTCCAACCCGCTGCACCAACTCGATACCGTGCAACTGGCGCGGATATTCAGCGGCGAGGCAAAAACCTGGGAGGCCGTCGGCGGAACGGGCGGGCCGATTCATTTGTATGCCCGGGATGAACAGTCCGGCACCTACGACACCTTCAAGGAACTGGTCCTCAGCCGACAGGGAAAACGGCTGGATCCTGCCGCTCGGCGCTTCGAGTCGAGCGAACAGTTGTCCGACGCTGTCAGCCAGGACCCGCAAGGCATCGGCTTCATCGGTTTGCCCTACGTGCGCCAGGCCAAGGCGCTGGCCATTGTCGACGGCGCTTCCCAACCCATGCTGCCGCTCAACCACCTGATCGCCACCGAAGACTACCCACTCTCCCGGCGCCTGTTCTTCTATTTGCCCCCCTGGGGCACCAACCCGTGGGCCACGGCACTGGTCGAGTTCACCCAAAGTGACAAAGGCCAGGCCATCGTCGCGGCCAACGGTTTTATCGCCCAGACCGTCCAGGCCATGGCCGTCACACCCAATGCATTGATGCCCGAGGGTTACCAGGCCTTGAGCCGCCACGCCCAACGCTTGACCGTCAATTTCCGCTTCGAAGAAGGCAGCGCCAGCCTGGACAACAAGGCCCACCAGGACCTGAGCCGCGTGCTCGACTATATAAAGCAGCACGGCAAAGCCGACCGACGCGTGACCCTGGTAGGTTTTGGCGACGCCAAGGACGACCCGGCGCGGGCCGACCTGCTGTCCAAACTGCGGGCCATGGCGGTGCGCCGTGAACTGGTCAAATACGGCGTGGCGTTGCGGGAAGTGCGAGGGTTCGGCGCCTTGATGCCGGTGGCGGCCAATAGCGAGGATGAAGGCAGGGTTCGGAATCGGCGGGTGGAGGTCTGGGTGTACTGAACCCGTCAAGCGGCGCAAACCACCGTGGCGAGGGAGCTTGCTCCCGCTGCCACAAAAGCTCAGCGTTTATCGCGCTGGCTTCGGCGTAGGACCAAGCTCCGTCGCCTTGCGCCATTGCCTATAACTACGCCAGAATCCGCCGGCTTGTGCGCCTTAGGACCGGGCTTTACTGTTCTCCAGTCGCTGAAAATCAGCGATCGGGTTTGGTAGCCCGGGTAAAACTAAGGCGCACAGCTCCGGCATTTATTATGGCGGCTGTGCGCGGGGCGCCCTTGTGGCGCGCTGGGTTTGCCTTGGTACCCGGTCTACCAACCTGCGTGTAGCCGCCACCTAATGTTTGGTAGCAAAAGGTTGCGGCTCCAATTACCAAGGAGTTTCATCCATGTTCAAACCAACACCGAATCCATCGGATACCGATCCCACATCAAAAGCGTTCGACAAAGCCGCCGACCGCGTCCTCGACTACTACCTCAAGCCCAAGACCACCAAAGCCGAGGCTGATCCCGGCCAACTCTTCACTGTCATCAACGGTGTCGACACCGAATCCCTACTCGCCAACCTCAGCGAAACCCTGGCCTCGGCCAACGCCATGCTCGGCGACCTGGCCTTCGACCTGGAAGGCTCGAGGCGCCATATTGCCCTGGGCATCCAGCAATTGATCGAATTGAGTGGACAGCTGGCAAACCGCGCGCCGGACGACGTCGACGCGCGCTAACCGATTCACCGAACGAAATTGGCCTCTGGGTAACATTCCAGAGGCCAATGCGAAACGAGGTTTTGTGGCGAGGGGATTTATCCCCGCTCGGCTGCGCAGCAGTCGTAATCCGGCTTGCGCGGTTCATCTGTTTTTCCGTGGTGTCTGGTGTGGGGCTGCTGCGCAGCCCAACGGGGATAAATCCCCTCGCCACAGGAGTTTGTCCTTGCCGCAGGTTGTTTGCAGGGCTGAATGCTATCGATTAGCCAACTCCATGATCATCCGCGACAACAGGTAAATCCGCGGCACCACGCTCTCGACTTCCGCATATTCCTCCGGCGTATGAATGTTGCCGCCAACGATGCCAAAGCCATCCAGCGTCGGCGTGCCGACACCGGCCGAGAGGCTGGCATCCGCCGCGCCGCCGCTGCCTTCCTCGGTGAGTTTGCGCCCCAGTTCGCCATAGATGCCTTGGGCCATGGCCATCAACCGGTCCGACTCCGCCGTCTGGGGCATCGGTGGCAGGCCGCGCTTGAGACTGGTGGTGACTTCAGTGTCGGCGATCAGCTTGTCCTGCGAGACCCGTGCCAGGTCTTTTTCGATGCGGTCGAATTCTTCCGGCACCGCCGCCCGAACGTCAGCCTTGGCGCTCGCCTGGTCGGGAATCACGTTGGTCCGGTCACCAGCGTTGATCACCGTGAAGTTGATGGTGGTTTTCTTTTCCGCGTCGCCGAGCTTGCCCAGTTGCAAGATCTGGTGCGCGGCTTCCATCGCCGCATTGCGCCCCAGTTCCGGCGCGACGCCGGCGTGGGACGCTTTGCCCTTGACCTCCACCAGCGCCGTGGCACTGCCCTTGCGCCAGACCACCAGGCCGTCGGCCGGGCGACCCGGTTCGAGGTTGAGGGTCACGTCATGGGCCTTGGCGGTTTTCTTGATCAGGTCGGTGGCGGCGTCCGAGCCGGTTTCTTCGCTGGCGTCGAGCAGGAAAGTAATCTGCGCGTAGTTCTTGAAGTCCAGGTTCTTGAGCACCTTCAAGGCGTAGATCCCCGCGACGATGCCGCCCTTGTCGTCCATCACTCCCGGCCCGTAGGCACGGCCATCCTTGATATGGAACGGGCGTTCGGCGGCCGAGCCCTCCTTGAACACCGTGTCCATGTGGGCCATCAGCAGGATTTTTGCCTTACCGGTGCCCTTGAGGGTCGCCAGGATGTGCTGGGTACCGTCCGAGTTCGGCACCTTCTCAATGGTCGCGCCCAACTTTTTCAGTTCGTCGATGGCAATGTCGCCGACCTGGGTCAGCCCCGGCACATACCCGGAACCGGAGTCGATATTCACCAGCCGCTCCAGCAACTTCAGGGCCTCGCCCTTGTACTGCTGCGCATCGGTCAGGATTTGTTGATGGGGTTGGGCAAAGGCCATGGAGGTGAAGGCGCCAAGGGCCAGGCTCAGGCCGAGGCTGACGGCCAGACGGGAGCGAACAGCGGTCATCGTCATGATTTCATCCTTGTTCCGTATCGAGAGAGTGCCATGGGCACCCTACCCGACAATGAACCAAGGCTCCAGGCAGCAAGAGGCCATCTCAGACAGAAACGGCCGACGCTTCCAACACCGGTCGATGACGGTGGCAAATGACCCGGTTACGCCCGCTGGTCTTGGCTTCGTACAGCGCCTGGTCTGCATCGTTGAGCCAGAGGGTCGCGTCGGCATAAGCAGGATTGAAGATCGCGACGCCAATACTCAGGCTCACCTTCAGCGCCGGGTCCCGCTCGTAGCTGAGGGTCGCGAAGCGCTCACGCAAACCGTCCATGGCCTGCACCGCGTTGTGTTGGGTCAGGTCCGGTAAAATCACGCCAAACTCGTCACCACCATAACGCCCGACAACGTCGGCGGTACGCAGGTTCTGCCTGAGCAGCTTGCCGAGCTGACGCAGCACGATGTCGCCAGCCCCGTGGCCGTAGGTGTCATTGACGACCTTGAAATGGTCGATGTCGATCAATGCAATCGCGCCACGGGGCGTCCCGTCCGCAGGTTGGCGCACGCAACGCTGGAATTCCTCGTTGAGACGATCTTTCCAGGCGCCATGGTTCAGCAACCCGGTCAGGCTGTCGGTACGACTCAGGGCCAGCAATTCACGTTTTTGCCGGCCCAGGGTGTAGGCCTGGCGAAAGCAGATCCAACCCAGAGCCATCGGATACAGGCACAGCAGTGGCAGACACGCGTAGATCTGCGCCGGGCTGGTCATGGGCACGCTGGTCAGCGGGAAGATGACCGTGCCCACGGCGATGCCTGCCGCCTGCGCCATCACCCCCGCGAGCAGGAAACGCAGGCCACCAAGGGCGACGTTGTTCATCGCCATCATCGCCAGCGTGACGGCCGTGGGCAGCGGGTTGAATTGCATCGCCACGACCCAGAAGCCGCCGAGAAAGGCATCGATCAGCAGATTGCGGTGTTCGGCGTGGTACGGCACCGCGCTGCGACGGGCCCACCAATAAGACAGGTGCGGCCAGAGCAGGCCGTTGAACAGCATCAAGCCCCAGACCCAGGGTGCCGGGTCGAGAGGATAAAGCGCGGCGCTGACCAGCAGCAACCCCAGCGTCAGGCCCAGGGTGCGCGATACATAGAGCCTCCTGGCCAACGACAGTCCCTTTTTTCCCGGTTTTTGCATGGACGCCTCTGCACCGCGGGTTCCCGAGTCATCGGGATGGGGTTGTCTGGAGTCTATCAGGGCGGCATCAAATAGCCACCACTGATGCAGGGGTATTTATTCACATTCAAATGCGAGACTCTGATGGGATTTTGGCTATACATGACAAGGAAATCCGTAAGCCTTCGAAAGGAGGCCCCAGAGTAACGATGTCCCGGATTTAAGCTTCACTTATTACCGACTTGATCCGTTTGAACACATTCTGTCGCAGCCCATGGAGGGCAAAACATGCTGGTGTTGTGGGTAGTTCTTGCTGTACTTATCGCCTGGAGCTGGTTGACGTATCCCGGCATCGGCCATGTGATCTACGACATGAGCATGGCCTTGGAGGCACGCCTTTACCGGTTACGCAAAATCACCGTGCCCATCAGCGAAATGACCGTGTCGACCTGGCAGGGCGGGCCTTATGAAGCGTCCGCCAGCATCCTGATGCTGCACGGCTACAGCGGCGACAAGAACCTCTGGTTGCGTGTTGCCCGGCATTTTGTCGGTGATTACCGGGTGGTGATCCCTGACCTTCCCGGCCATGGCGAAACCGGCTTCAAGGCCGGCGGCGGCTACGACATCCCGACCCAGGCCCGGCGGATCATCGAGTTGCTCGACGCCTGCGGCCTGGACAAGGTCCATGTGATCGGCAATTCCATGGGGGGCCATCTCGCCGCGTGGCTGGCGGCCACTTCGCCTGACCGCGTGCTGACCCTGGCGCTGCTCAATCCGGCCGGCGTCACCTCCCCCCAGCCCAGCGACATGGACCGCCAACTGGCCGCCGGTCGTAACCCGTCCCTGGTGCATTCGCAGGAGGAGTTCATGCCGTTCTATGCCATGACCATGGCCTCGCCGCCGTGGGTACCGGGCATGGTGATGGCGGCTGTGGCCGAGCGTTATGTACAACACCGCGAAGAACTGGCGGAGATCTACGCCGACTTTCGCGCCAGCCCGTCGATGGAGCCCCACCTGACCGACATTCGCGCCCCTTCGCTGCTGCTCTGGGGCCGCCAGGACCGGGTGATCGATGTCAGCAGCGTGCCGGTGTGGAGCAAGGGCATCGCGGACTTGCGCGTGGAAATCTGGGACGGGATCGGCCACTTGCCGATGATCGAGCAACCGGGGAAAACCGCTGCGCTGTACCGTGGTTTTCTCAAGGGGTTGGGGCAGTAACGGCGATGTATAAAACAACATGAACCCAAGGTGGGAGATTCTATGGTGCAGGGCTACCCCCTAAATGCCTTTCGGTAAGTATTCGCTCTGGTTCTTCAGCAGGGCGAATACCACTCGGGCAAGCTTGCGGGCCAGTGCCACTAATGCTTCGGTTGTGCTGAGCCCCCGGGCCCTTAGTGCCTCATAAAAACCCTTCCATGCCGCTGTGCGCCTCGCCGACATCGCGGCGTTATGCATCAATCGACGGGCCTCTGGGTCACCTCGCTTAGACAGGCAGCGGCGTCCCTTCTTTTTCCCTGAGTCCGATATACGCAGGTCTAGGCCCAGAAAAGCGATGAAGGCATCGGCATTTCTGAAATCCCCACGCT
>NZ_FOVS01000021.1:0-118638 GCF_900115235.1 Pseudomonas sp. NFACC24-1 | reverse complement strand
GCAGCTTGCAACAAGTTGTCGACCGATTAAGGCCCTACATGCTTGGCTGGAAGGGATATTTCGGCTTGTCGCAAACTCCCAGAATCTGGCGAGAGTTAGATGAATGGATACGACACCGACTACGAGCAATCCAGCTCAAGCAATGGCGGCGTAGTTCAACGATCTATCGAGAGCTACGCAGGTTGGGTGCAAGTGAGGCTACTGCTCGCAAAGTGGCGGGAAGCTCTCGCTGCTGGTGGCGCAATAGCGCTCTTGAACTCAACCGAGTGCTCGATATAGCGTGGTTCGACAGAACGGGTTTACCGCGTCTCTCCTGACCTCAATCTCTCGAACCGCCCGGTGCGGACCCGCATGCCGGGTGGTGTGGCAGGGGAACGGCCTATGAAGGCCGTCTCCTATGCCGATGTGCGGTGATTTCCGAGTTAAAACTTCTTGTTTCCTACGTTGTTGTAGGAAAGGTTAATCTGCACGGCTTATGTGATCGAAATTGTAGTCCTTTGCCTCGCCTTGGATGCTGAGGGATAGATGATCAGAAACGGCTGAAAACAAGCGCTCATGAAGTACCAACCCCAGCAGCATTTGCTCCGCCACTTTCTATAGGTAAAAAGCAATATGCATCTCCTTTACCCTAGCGACCCATTTGATAAAAAACGTCCTGATGAGCAGTACGCTGAAGAGTACGAAGCGGTAATGACTGCGGGACTGAGGACTGTGCTGTTCTCTTTTGAAGATTTCGAAGCAGGCCTTTTCAAGACTTCTGCGCCCCTCACACCCGGAAAATCGATTTTGTACCGTGGGTGGATGCTGACACCCGATGCTTATGCCGCTTTGGTTAACCAACTGCGTGAAAAAGGCGTCACTGAAGTAACCAACGCCACACAATACCAACACTGTCATCACTTGCCACAGTGGTATCCGTTGTTGGCTGCCTGTACGAGCGAAACGGTGGTGCTGGACAGCGATGCAAACTTCGCTCAGGCACTCGAAGGCCTGCAATGGCCAGGCTATTTCATCAAGGACTATGTAAAGTCACTTAACACTGGTGGTGGCAGCCTGGTGGACAGTCCCGAAGACATAGCGCCGCTTGTTGAAGAGATGCGCCAATATCGGGGACAGATTGAAGGCGGTATCTGCGTCAGACGACGAGAGGAATACCTTGAAGAAACCGAGCGTCGTTATTTTGTACTCCACGGGCGGGCCTACGGCGTCACCGATGAGATTCCTGAGTTGGTGACCGAGTGCGCACGGTTGATCGACAGTCCTTTTTTTTCGGTCGACGTAGTACTCCGGTCAGACGGTGTTCTGCGGGTGGTCGAGCTCGGCGATGGGCAGGTATCAGACCGCAAGGAATGGCCCGCCGCGCGCTTTGCCTGGATGTTGAGCCGTACGGAATAGGTCTTTGCCCTATCGAGACCACCGCGAACCTGGCGGCCCGGGTGAACAAAGAATTGTCCATGAGCACGCTTGCCGCGCCTGGCGGCAAGCGGCACGAGCGGTGAGAGTTAGATAGCGTGGCGTTGCAGATTCGCCATCATTTCCTTCAACGCTTCAAGGTTGTCGTTCGGGTGTACCGCATGCTCGAAGTCGCAGATCTGCTGCCAATGGGCGGCGACGTCTTCGGGCGAAAAGCCTTTGCGCGGGTCGAAGCCCGCACCCAGGCTGCGCTCCCAGCGCACCTTGCCCATCCAGCCGCCGCCCACCTCGAACAAGCCGGAGGTTTCCTGGCAGGCCTCACTGGCCAAGTACACCACCAGCGGGCTGACGAGTTCGGGCTTGAGTTGTTCGAACACCTGCGGCGGGATCAGGCCTTCGGTCATGCGGGTGCCGCCAGTAGGAGCGATGGCATTGACCAGGATGTTGTTCTTGCGGCCTTCGATGGCCAGGGTTCGCGTCAGGCCATAAAGGCCGAGCTTGGCCATGCCGTAGTTGGATTGGCCGAAGTTGCCGTAGATGCCCGAGGTGGACGCGGTGAAGATCACCCGCCCGTAGTTTTGCTCACGCAGGTGCGGCCATGCGGCCCGGGTCACCTTGTAGGCACCCTCGACGTGGACGCGGTAGACCAGGTCCCAATCGGCGTCGTCCATTTTGTGGAATGTCTTGTCCCGCAGGATCCCGGCATTGTTGACCACCACGTCGACGCGACCGAACGCATCGAGCGCGTTTTGCACCAGCTTGTCGCCATCGGTGACCGAGTCGTGGTTGGCCTCGGCAATGCCGCCCGCCTCGCGGATTTCGGCGACCACCCGATCCGCTGCCGAGGCATTGGCCCCTTCCCCTTGCGCCGAGCCGCCAAGATCGTTGACCAGCACTTTCGCGCCTTGCCTGGCGAACAGCAACGCATGGGCGCGCCCCAGGCCACCGCCGGCTCCCGTGACGATCACGACTTTATCTTCGAAGCGCACAGACTCACTCATGGCAGAACTCCAGCAGGCGGATAGGACAATGACCACGAGTGTCCGGCACCTGTCGGCCGGTCACAATCAACACGATTGGCAGTGAATGGTGGCCGATAAGGTGGGGGGATGATGCAGGCCCAAGCCACGGCGGAGCATTCGACTTTCCTGTTGGCAGGAGGACCGCTATCGCGAGCAAGCTCGCTCCCACAGGGATTTGCAGTGGAACGCAATCTTGTAAACGCCCGAAAACTGTGGGAGCGGGCTTGCTCGCGAAAGCGGTCTTCCAGTCAGAATGGATGTTGGCTGTGCTGGCGCCTTCGCGAGCAAGCCCGCTCCCACACAGGTTCGCTTCTCAATGCCAAGTCGTCAGGTACAGGCCATTTGTCTGTGCGGCGCGGCGATGGCTTCGCGAAACGCCAGGTAATGCTTGAGCACCTGCACCGATGCCTCGGTGTGCGGGTAATGACCGATGTCAGGCAGCAACACCGTGTCCGGGTTCGGGATCAGGGCCTCGTAGCGCGCCACCATGTGTTCACCGGAAATCGGATCGACGGCGCCGTCGATCACCCGCAACGGCACTTCGCCGCGCTGCATCGCCAGCACCCAGCGATCCCGCTGCACACGGCGCTCGGGAATATAGCCGATGAGTTTGTGCATGATCCGCGGACCGTGATGAGCCTCCACCAGGCTCCAGAAGTCATCCAGCTCGCTTTCGGTAGGGCCGGTCCTGGGGCCGAAAATCTGCCGAAAGTTGCAGGCCAGGCTTTCCCGGGAGAACATCCGCCCCAGCAGCCAGCCCAGGGGGCTCAACAAGAGTTTCTGGGCCCATACCGGGCGGTGGGTTTCGGGGAACAGGCCGCCATTGAGAAAGACACAACTCTCAAGATGGATGCGTGCTTCGTAATGCCGAGCGAGCAGTTCCTGGGCCACGCTGTCACCGTAATCGTGGGCCAGCACATGCACCGCCCCCTTCACATTCAGGTGCGCCAGCAAGGCCTGCTGCAGATCGGCTTGCTCCAGCAGGCTGTAGACATGATCCATCGGTTTGGCGGAATCGCCGAAACCGAGCATGTCGCACGCGATCACCCGGTAGCGTTGCGCCAAGGGTTGCCACAAGTAATGCCAATCCCAACTGGCGGTGGGAAAACCATGGATCAACAGCAGCGGCTCGCCCTGGCCCGCCACCCAATAACGGATGGCGTGGCCACGGAACAGGAAAGTCTGGCTGCGCTGGCGCCAGATACGCAGGGGAATCTGGGCCAGGGCCATCAGCTTCTGTACCCGGTGTCTTGTTGATCGAGCTTGCGCAGCAACGCCGGCCAGGCCAACGCGCCGCCCATGCCTTGGGCGCTTTTGGTCACTCCGGCGATCATCGCCCGGGCGCCGGCCAGAATCTGCGGTTCGATGGCAATCAATTCAGCCCCGCCGTTCTGGGCCAGGACCTGGATGTCACAGGCTCGTTGAAAGGTGAACATCATCAAGAAGGTATCGGCGATGGTCCCGCCGCATGTCAGCAGGCCATGGTTGTGCAGCATCAGGAAATTGCTTTCGCCCAGGTCGGCCTGCAGGCGTGCCTTTTCTTCGTGATTCAAGGCCACCCCTTCGTAAGCGTGATAGGCCAGGCTCGACAGCACGAACAGTGCTTGCTGGCTGATCGGCAACACGCCTTGCTTCTGCGCCGATACCGCCACTCCGGCGGCGGTGTGGGTGTGCAGCACACAAGCCACATCATGGCGCACCTCATGCACCGCGCTGTGGATGGTGTAGCCGGCCGGATTGATCTCGTAGGGGCTGTCCATCAACTTGTTGCCGCCCTGGTCAACCTTGACCAGGCTCGAAGCGGTGACTTCATGGAACATCAACCCGAACGGGTTGATCAAAAAGTCCTCGGTGCCGGGAACCTTCGTAGAAATATGGGTGAAGATCAGGTCATCCCAACCATGCAGCGCGACAAGCCGATAACAGGCGGCAAGGTCTACCCGGGTTTGCCATTCGGCCGCACTGACCTGTTCCTTGATACTGAGTGTCGTTTGGACGGGCGCTACGCTCACGGCTCTGACCTCTGGTTTCTTGTTATAGGAGTCTTGTCATCAAAACGTCGTACGCAAGAAAACTCAGTCTAGTCAGGTCTTTCGGAGGTGGTAGTTGCATTGGCAGCCAGCTTACTGGCCAAACGAGTCACCGCCTGCGCTTCAAGACCGCAACGTGTCGATCAACTCGGCCAGCCACGGCTCGGCGTCAGTTTCCGGCGTGACGCTTTCGCTGGCATCCAGACGCAGCATCGGCAGCAGCTCGCGAACGCCCAGTTCGGCGAACAATTCGCACATCTGCTCGCCGCCGGCGCAGAAGGTATCCCCATAGCTGGCGTCGCCCAGGCCAATCACTGCGCCAGGCAAGCCGCGAAAGAACCCTGGCAATTGGTCGCGGATGGTCGAATACAACGGCATCAGACTGTCTGGCAGCTCGCCCATGCCGGTCGTAGACGTCACCGCCAGCAAGGCTTCTGGCGCGAATGCCTGGACATCCGCCAGGGTCGCACGAGGATCGTGCCAGGCGTCGAAGCCCGCATCGCGCAGCAGTTTGGCGGCGTGCCGGGCGACTTCTTCGGCGGTGCCATACACTGAGCCGGAAAGAATGGCGACTTTCATCAATCTGATCCTGATCCTGAAAAAAGAGCCGGGATAGTAACAGTTGCACCCACAAGGCTGCGAATGGCTCTCAACGGCAGTAATGGCCAGTGGACAGCCTTTCGATTTCTTTTAAAATGCTGACTCAACAGGGATGTTCAAAAGGGATCTTTCAAATGATCAACGCTCAACTGATGCAATTGGTCATCAATGCTTCCAACGACGGGATTGTCATCGCTGAAAAAGAAGGCGAAGACAATATCCTGATCTATGTGAACCCGGCCTTCGAACGCTTGACCGGCTATCACCGCGACGAAATCCTTTACCAGGATTGCCGGTTCCTGCAGTCGGGTGATCGGGACCAACCATCCCTGGAGTCGATTCGCAAGGCCTTGCGAGAGGGCGGTGCCTGTCGAGAGGTGCTGCGCAACTACCGCAAGGACGGCACGCCGTTCTGGAATGATCTGTCATTGTCCACGGTAAAAAACCAGGCTGACGGGTATACCTATTTCGTCGGTGTGCAAAAAGACGTCACGACCCAGGTCAAGGCTCAACAACGCGTCGCCCAGCTGGAAAAGGAACTGGCCGAAGCCCGGGAAACGATTGCCCGGCTTGAGGCGACGAACGGTGCAAACAAAACCCCGAATTAACGGTCAGTCACTACAATCACCAGTGAAAATGTAAATTATCCTTTCGAGCCGACCATGCAGCGCGATGCCCTTCTGACGCAGGATGAACTGGATTTCATCCGGACCATGCAACACAACCCGCAGTTGAACGAGCGGGATGTCACGTCGAGCTTGCTGGTCAACGGTGGGTCGCAGATCCGTGATTTGTTGACGCGCCTGGCGGCGAATGAGCAGGTCACGCTGCAAGCCAATTTCGAAAACCAGCAAATGACGTTTCCGTTGCATCTGGTGGAAGACGAATTCCATGCCATGCACCTGCGCCTGGGGGTGCCCAGCATCTACGAAGACGGACCGAAGATACGCCCGTGGCGCCTGACGCTCGACGAGCCGGTGGCGCTGGAAAATATCAAGGGCCAGCCGGGACCGCTCTGGGTCCACGAAGTGTCCTGCAAAGGTGTATTGCTGGAAAACCGCAGCCGGACCAAGCCACCGAAGCAGTTTGCCTTGTGGTTCAGCCCCTCAGGCTACGAAAGAATTTCGTTGCGTGGTGCCTTCGAACGTGAAACCGATCGAGGTTTGCTGGCCTATCACCTGAACCAGAATGACCAGGACGAGACTGAGCGCCTGCGCCAGTACATCCTGCAGCAACATCGCCTGACCCATCCCTCCATGCATCTCTAGGTGTCGAGGTTGCCTGCCAGAAATTGACGCAGGCGCTGGCGCATCACTGTTCCTTCGTTACCCAGGCAACCGATCGACGAGCCAGCCAGGCTTTCCTGCGCCAGGTCGGATGCTTCACCGGCCAGCATCAACGGACAATCCAGGCTCATCGCCAATTTGCCCAAGCGCTTGGACAAATCCGGGACCGGCGCATGATTGGAAACCAGCACCAAGGCCAGCGGCTGGATCTTCTGGCACACCAAGGTCAGTTCGTTGAATGGCAGGCCGATCGACAGCGCCCTGACGCCCACGTCCGCGCTGGACAGGAACAGCGCCGCGACCAGCAACTCCAGCTCACGGCACTGGCCGGCCAGGGCACAGACCAGGACCCGCGGCGAATGACCTTCGCGCTTGAACAACAGCCGTTGGATGATGCGCGAACGCAGGAACCCGTCGAAAAACACCCATTCACTGATTTGCCCGAACTCTGGCTGGCGATATAGCATTTGTCGCCAAAGCGGCATCAGGATGTCCTGGAATACGACCGGCACGGTGTAGGTGGAAAAGACCTGGCCGTAGACGCGATCCAGCTCCACATCGTCAAAGTTGCCAACCGCGTCCGCTACCTGTTGCTGCCACCGGGCGTGATCAGCCTTGACCAGGTCGGATGAAAGCAGCGTGGAGACCGGTTGCACCGCCTCGGTCTTGGCCAGGATCTTGCCTACTTTACTGACTGCCACGCCGCGCTCGATCCATGCCAGGATGCTGCGAACCTTTTCGATATCGCTCAACGAGTACAGGCGATGCCCGCTTTCGGTGCGAGTCGGCTGGATCAAACCGTAGCGCCGCTCCCATGCGCGTAGGGTCACGGGGTTCACGCCGGTCATGCGGGCGACTTCGCGAATGGGAAACAGATCTTCCCTTTTCAAGGCTGATGCCTGGAAAACAAAGCTATCCTCTGTGATTACGCTCATTTTGGCAGACAATTCCGGCTGGCAATTGGATCCTATCTTCCTCCTCCAAGACACGTCATGACAAGGGCAAACGTATTCAGGTGTACGGTTTTGTTGTTTTACGCACAATCGGGAATAATCCTTGCCTGTTTTTTGACGACCAGACGCAACCACCACCCCGGGGGCGTCCCCCGCAAACCTCCTATCCGGAGCGCTGCGCCTGTCTTACGGAGATACATAATGTCGACCTCACCCGTCACGTTGATGGTGGCCCGCCGCGTCGCCAATGGACGCTATCAGGATCTGATAGCTTGGTTGCGCGAAGGCGAACAATTGGCCACCGATTTCCCGGGTTACCTGGGGTCCGGCGTGCTCGCGCCACCGCCCCAGGACGATGAATTCCAGATCATTTTCCGTTTTGCCGACGAGCAGACACTGCACGCCTGGGAACACTCCGCCTCGCGCACGGCCTGGCTGGGACGGGGCAGCGATCTGTTTGCCCATCCCTCCGAACATCGGGTGCGTGGCATCGAAGGCTGGTTCGGCGCGGTCGGCCAGCGTCCGCCACGCTGGAAACAGGCCGTGGCCATCTGGCTGGCGTTTTTCCCCGTGTCGCTGTTGTTCAATTTCCTGTTGGGACCACTGCTGGGCGAACTGGGCCTGTTGAGCCGCGTGCTCATCAGCACCGTCATCCTGACACCGTTGATGGTCTACCTGTTTATCCCGATGTCGACCCATCTGCTGGCGAACTGGCTCAACGGCGCGCCGCAGCAAGCGTTGCCGGCTACGCGCAATCATTGATGCCACCGGCCTCGACAGTCCTCCTGTGGGAGCGAGCTTGCTCGCGATAGCGGTGTGACAGTCGATGAGGATATTGAAGGTCAGTCCATCATCGCGAACAAGCTCGCTCCCACAGTGGGCAACTGGTCGCGACCGGATTGATCTTTGTACATAGGACGCGCCCCGTGTCGCTGTTATAGTTTTGCTCTTGCCGTGAACCGAGCCGTCCCATGTCCAGCGTCACCGCTCCGATCCTGATCACTGGTGCAGCCCAGCGCGTCGGCCTGCATTGCGCCCGGCGCTTGCTGGAGGACGGGCACCCGGTGATCGCGACCTATCGCACCGAACGCCCCGGCGTGCAAACGTTGCGGGACCTGGGGGCAGTGGTGCTGTTCGCCGACTTCTCCAGCGAAACGGGGATCCTGGCCTTTATCGAGCAACTCAAGCAACACACCGACCGGCTGCGGGCCATCGTGCACAACGCCTCGGCCTGGCTGGCCGAAGGCCCGGGCAGCGAAGCGGCGGCCTTCAACGCCATGTTCGGCGTGCACATGCTTGCGCCTTACCTGATCAACCTGCATTGCGCCGAGTTGCTGCTGCGTTCAACGCCGGCGGATATCGTGCACATCAGCGATGACGTGACCCGCAAGGGCAGCGCCCGACATATCGCCTATTGCGCAACCAAGGCCGGCCTGGAAAGCCTGACCCTGTCGTTCGCGGCCAAGTTCGCCCCGGCGATCAAGGTCAACGGCATCGCCCCGGCCCTGCTACTGTTCAACCCCGAAGACGACGCGGCTTACCGCGCCAAGGCCCTGGCCAAGTCCGCACTGGGTATAGAACCCGGCAGCGAAGTGATCTACCAGAGCCTGCGTTATCTGCTGGACAACCCTTATGTCACCGGCACGACCCTGACCGTCAACGGCGGGCGGCACGTCAAATAGCCTTGTTTCGAGGATGCACCATGACGCTATCCCTGCCCCAGAACTACCGCGAGATCCTCATCGGCCTGGGGGAAAACCCCGAGCGCGAAGGTTTGCTCGACACTCCGGTGCGTGCCGCCAAGGCCATGCAGTACCTTTGCCACGGCTATGAACAAAGCGTCGAGCAGATCGTCAACGGCGCGCTGTTCGCCTCTGACAACGATGAAATGGTGATCGTCGCCGACATCGAACTCTATTCCCTGTGCGAACATCACCTCTTGCCCTTCATCGGCAAGGCCCATGTGGCTTATATTCCTACCGGCAAGGTCCTGGGGCTGTCGAAGGTCGCCCGGTTGGTCGACATGTTCGCCCGCCGCCTGCAGATCCAGGAGAACCTGACCCGGCAAATCGCCGACGCGGTGCAGCAGGTCACCCAGGCCGCTGGCGTGGCGGTGGTGATCGAGGCCCAGCACATGTGCATGATGATGCGCGGTGTCGAAAAACAGAACTCGACCATGAACACCTCGGTGATGCTCGGCGCCTTTCGCGATTCCAGCACCACGCGCCAGGAGTTCCTGCAATTGATTCGACGGAGCAAGTAAATGCCACAACTTCAGCCAGCCATGGCACGCATCAAGGTCAAGGACCTGCGCCTGCGCACCTTCATCGGCATCAACGAGGATGAAATCCTCAACAAGCAGGATGTGTTGATCAACCTGACCATCCTCTATGCCGCGCAAGAGGCGGTGCGCGACAACGACATCGATCACGCGCTGAATTACCGCACCATCACCAAGGCGATCATTGCCCACGTGGAAGGCAACCGCTTCGCCCTGCTCGAACGCCTGACCCAGGAATTGCTCGACCTGGTCATGGCCAACGAGTCGGTGCTGTACGCCGAAGTCGAAGTCGACAAGCCCCACGCCTTGCGATTCGCCGAATCAGTGTCGATCACACTCGCAGCAAGCCGGGCTACTTCGTAGCAGCTGCAAGCCTCAGGCTGTAAGCTTCAAGCCTGACCACCGCAAATCCACTCTTGCAGCTTGAAGCTTGCCCCTTGAAGCTGCCTCGCAGAGACCTCCATGAACGACCAACAACGCCTCGAACTCGAAGCCGCCGCTTTCCGTCGGCTGGTTGCCCACCTGGACAGCCGCAAGGATGTGCAGAACATCGATCTGATGAACCTCGCCGGCTTCTGCCGCAACTGCCTGTCCAAGTGGTACAAGGCCGCCGCCGATGAGCGCCAGGTCGAGGTCAGCCTCGACGACGCCCGCGAAGTGGTCTACGGCATGCCGTACGCCGAATGGAAAGCCCAATACCAGAAAGAAGCCAGCGCCGAACAACAGGCGGCGTTCGCCAAAGGAAAACCCGATGCCTGATCTCAATACCCTGCGCACCAGCCTCCAGAGCGGCGAACATGTCTTCGCCGACACCCTGGCCTTTATCACTGCCGGCTACGACTACCAACCCCAAGCCTTCAACAACGGTGGCGTGCAAAACGCCGCCGGGCAGAACGAAGGCTCGTGCAAGACCCTGGGCCTGGCCCTGCTCGAAGGCTTGAGCGATGAAGAAGCGCTGCTGGCTTTCGGCGAACATTACCGTTCGGTACTGGCCACACCCGAAGGCAGTGATCATGGCAATATCCGCGCGCTGATGGTTCATGGCCTGGCAGGTGTGAAGTTCGACGAGCAGCCGCTGCAACGGCGCTGATCGATCCTGCCTGTGTGGTGAGGCCCGCTTTTGTGGCGAGGGGATTTATCCCCGCTGGGCTGCGCAGCAGCCCTGAGACCTGCCGCCTCGGTGTGTCAGACTGATTGGGTAACTGCTTTGGGGCTGCTGCGCAGCCCGACGGGGATAAATCCCCTCGCCACAAGGGCCGCGCTCATCCTGGCTGACCAATACTTTCCAACATCCCGACTTTTAAGATTGACCCGGCAACTTTATTTCGTTTGCCGGCCCCCTCTGCTCGCGGCTTAGATAACGGAAATTTCTCCTTCGTCCGGGCCGTCATCCATGAGCAACGAAACCATCAGCCAATCGATCTCCATCGTGCATCCCGTCCGCCTCAGCCACGGCAGGAACGCCGAGGTCTGGGACACCGATGGCAAACGCTACATCGACTTTGTCGGAGGCATTGGTGTGCTGAACCTCGGCCATTGTCATCCGCGCATTGTCGAGGCGATCCGAGAACAGGCTACGCGGCTGACTCACTACGCATTCAACGCCGCCCCTCACGCCCCCTACATTGAATTGATGGAACGCCTGGCTGCGTTTGTCCCGGTGGATTACCCGGTCAGCGGCATGCTCACCAACAGCGGCGCCGAGGCGGCGGAGAACGCCTTGAAGATCGTGCGGGGCGCCACGGGCCGTACCGCCGTGATCGCATTTGACGGTGCCTTTCATGGCCGCACCCTGGCGACCCTCAACCTCAACGGCAAGGTCGCGCCTTACAAACAGAAAGTCGGCGTCCTGCCCGGGCCGGTGTATCACCTGCCGTACCCCAGCCGGGATAACGGCGTCACCTGTGAAGAAGCCTTGAAGGCCATGGAGCGGCTGTTCAGCGTCGAGATCGATGTGAATGACGTGGCCTGTTTCATTGTCGAACCGGTGCAGGGCGAAGCCGGCTTCCTGGCGATGGACGTGCCTTTCGCCCAGGCCCTGCGGCAGTTCTGCGATGACAAGGGCATTGTGCTGATCATCGATGAGATCCAGTCGGGCTTCGGCCGCACCGGCCAGCGCTTTGCCTTCTCCCGATTGGGCATCGAACCAGACCTGATCCTGTTGGGCAAAAGCATTGCCGGCGGCGTGCCCCTCGGTGCGGTGGTGGGACGCAAGGCGCTGCTGGACAACCTGCCCAAGGGTGGCCTGGGCGGCACCTACTCGGGTAACCCCATCGCCTGCGCCGCCGCACTGGCGACCCTGGACGAAATGACCGACGCCAACCTGCACGCCTGGGGCGTGCAACAGGAAGAGGCGATCGCCAGCCGCTACGAATCCTGGCGCAGCCGCGGGCTAAGCCCTTACCTGGGCCGCCTGACCGGCGTCGGCGCCATGCGCGGCATCGAGCTGAGCCAGGCCGACGGCACCCCGGCTTCGGCGCAATTGACGCAACTGCTGGCCCTGGCACGGGAATCGGGCCTGCTGCTGATGCCCAGTGGCAAGTCGCGACACATCGTGCGGCTGCTGGCGCCGTTGACGACCGAGCCGGCAGTGCTGGAAGAGGGGCTGGATATTCTGGAGGCATGCCTGGCGAAGCTGTCCTGAAATGCAGTGCTTCTGAGGACACAAAAACCCTGTGGGAGCGGGCTTGCTCGCGAATGCGGTATGTCAGTCAACACTGTGCCGGCTGATCCACCGCATTCGCGAGCAAGCCCGCTCCCACAGGGTTTGCATGGAACCTAAGTAGAAAAAAACCGGCCGAAGCCGGTTTTTTATGCCCAATGGATCAGAACGAAGCGTTCTGCAGGCCATCCAGGTAACGCTCGGTATCCAGGGCTGCCATGCAACCGGCACCGGCCGAGGTGATCGCCTGGCGGTAGACGTGGTCGGCCACGTCGCCGGCCGCGAAGATACCTTCGACGCTGGTGGCGGTGGCGTTGCCGTCGCGGCCGCCCTTGACCACCAGGTAGCCGTCCTTGAGCTCCAACTGGCCTTCGAACAGCGAGGTGTTCGGCGTGTGGCCGATGGCGATGAAGACGCCGTCGACCTTGATCTCGTCAAAGCTGCCGTCGTTGTTCTTCAGGCGGGCACCGGTCACGCCCATGTTGTCGCCCAGCACTTCGTCCAGGGTCGCGTTGAGCTTGAGGATGATCTTGCCTTCGGCGACGCGGGCGTTGAGCTTGTCGATCAGGATCTTCTCGGCGCGGAAGGTTTCGCGACGGTGGATCAGGGTGACCGTGCTGGCGATGTTGGCCAGGTACAGCGCTTCCTCGACCGCGGTGTTGCCGCCACCGACCACCGCCACTGGCTTGTTGCGGTAGAAGAAACCGTCACAGGTGGCGCAAGCCGACACACCTTTGCCCATGAAGGCCTCTTCCGACGGCAGGCCCAGGTAACGCGCGCTGGCACCGGTGGCGATGATCAGGGCATCGCAGGTGTAGGTCGCGCTGTCGCCGGTCAGGGTGTACGGCTTGGCGGCGAAGTCCACGGCATTGATGTGGTCGAAAACGATCTCGGTCTCGAAGCGCTCGGCGTGTTCCTTCATGCGCTCCATCAAGGCCGGGCCGGTCAGGCCATGGACATCGCCCGGCCAGTTGTCGACTTCGGTGGTGGTGGTCAATTGACCGCCGGCCTGCATGCCGGTGATCAGCAACGGCTTGAGGTTGGCACGGGCCGCATAGACCGCAGCGCTGTAACCGGCAGGGCCGGAACCAAGGATAATCACTCGCGAATGACGCACTTCAGACATGACCTGCTCCTGTTGACCGGACCTCGCGGACCGGAACGCCGGGTGAGCGGCGTGAATAAAAAAGGACCGTTGACGCACTTGGGGAAGGCTTGGGTTCGACAGTCCTGGGAAAGAATGGGTGCAGCGTATCGAGGGAGCGAAGATTAAGGAAATACGGTTTAACAATCCAGCTCATAGGTGAGCTCTATCCGCAGCGGCCCCTTCAATAGGCGCATTCGCTGCCATAAAGGTTGTTACGCGCCATGTCGCCGCTTTCCCGCGCTGGGTAAAGCCGGTAAGGTCGGCGCGTTCACCTTCGCTCGGAGTCACCTATGCCCGCCCCCGTCCTGTCCGGCCCGCAATATTTGCGAGAAGGCCTCAAGCTGGTCCTGAGCCCGGGCCTGCGCCTGTTCGTACTCTTGCCCCTGGCGATCAACCTGGTGCTGTTCGTCGGATTGATCTACCTGGCCGGCCATCAGTTCAGCCTGTGGGTCGATACGCTGATGCCGTCGCTGCCAGAGTGGCTGAGTTTCCTCAGCTATGTGCTCTGGCCACTGTTCGTGGTGCTCGTCGTGCTGATGGTGTTCTTTACCTTCACCATGCTCGCCAACATCATCGCCGCGCCGTTCAATGGCTTTCTCGCGGAAAAAGTCGAAGTGGTCATCCGTGGCACCGACGACTTCCCGGCCTTCAGCTGGGCCGAATTGATTGCCATGATCCCCCGGACCCTCGGTCGGGAAGCGCGCAAACTCGGCTATTTCCTGCCCCGCGCCCTGGGGTTGTTCGTGCTGTCGTTCATCCCCGTGGTCAATCTGGTGGCGGCACCGCTGTGGCTGCTGTTCGGCGTATGGATGATGGCGATCCAGTACATCGACTACCCGGCGGACAACCACAAGCTGGGCTGGAACGAAATGCTCGCCTGGCTGCGGGAAAAACGCTGGCAGAGCCTGGGTTTTGGCGGCAGCGTGTACCTGGTGCTGCTGATCCCGGTGGTGAACATCCTGATGATGCCAGCGGCAGTGGCCGGGGCGACCTTGTTCTGGGTGCGCGAGCAAGGCGCCGAGACCGCCCTGGCCCGTCAGGGCTGAGCCGTCACAAATCCATCATCCTGGCGTCACAATGACGAAATGGCCCCGGTCGACACTGGGGTCATGACCACACCCCTGCACATTACCCTGATCACCGAAACCTTCCCGCCGGAAATCAATGGCGTGGCCAATACCTTGGGTCGCCTGTACGACGGCTTGCGCGCTCGCGGGCATCAGGTCGAGTTGATACGGCCTCGCCAGGCCGACGACTTACGCCAAGCCGGTGACGAGCAGTTGCTGCTGTGCCGGGGCTGGCCGCTGCCGGGCTATCCGGGCTTGCAGTGGGGCCAGGCGTCGATGCACAAGCTGCTCAGGCGCTGGAAACGTCATCGTCCGGACGTGCTCTACATCGCCACGGAAGGGCCGCTGGGTTTGTCGGCGCTGCGGGCTGCACGGCGCCTGGGCATCTCGGTGGTCAGTGGTTTCCACACCAATTTCCAGCAATACACCCAACAGTACGGCCTCGGGCTGTTAAGTCGCGTGCTCACCCATTACCTGCGCTGGTTTCACAACCGCTCCAGCCTGACCCTGGTGCCCAGTCTCAGCCAGCGCCTGGAACTGGAACGACGGCATTTCGAGCGCGTGGCGTTGTTGTCCCGTGGCGTGGACAGCCAACTGTTCCATCCGGTCAAGCGCTCGCCAAGCCTGCGCGAAGCGTGGGGCCTGGGCGACGACGACATCGCCGTACTCCATGTCGGACGCCTGGCACCGGAAAAAAACCTGGGGCTGCTCAAGCGCAGTTTCGAGACGCTGTGCAGCGCTTTTGCGGGGCGACGGATGAAGCTGGTGATAGTCGGCGACGGCCCGCAACGATCCGAGCTGGAGCAGGCATTGCCCGAGGCGATCTTTTGCGGCTCGCAACGCGGCGAGGCGCTGGCCAGCCACTATGCGTCCGGGGATGTGTTTGTCTTTCCGAGCCTGACCGAAACCTTCGGCAACGTGGTGTTGGAGGCGCTGGCGTCCGGGCTGGGTGTGGTGGCCTACGATCAGGCCGCGGCTGCGCAACACATTCGCCACGGCTATAACGGCGTGCTGGCGATGCCGGGGGATGAAGAGGCGTTCTGCGATGCCGCCCGTTGGCTGCTGGAGGAGCGCGAGACCTTGCGTTGCGTGCGGCTCAATGCGCGCCAGCATGCCAGTCGCCAGGGTTGGGCGGCGGTGATCGAGCAATTTGAAGCGCAACTGCGAGGGGTTTGCGTGGGTGAGCAGGTGATGCCTGTTGCGCCGACTGTGCGCTGAGTCTTCGGCGATATTGAGATCGCCATCGCGAGCAAGCTCGCTCCCACAGGGGATCTTTGTCGAACACCAGAATCATGTTCGCTGAAGATCAAATGTGGGAGCGAGCTTGCTCGCGATAGCGTCAGATCAGGCGCCGCTTAAACCAGGGTCATCAAGGCTTCGCGACTGAACGGCAAGATATCCTGCTCCCGCCCTTCACGGACTTTTTGCGCCCAGTCCGGATCCACCAGCAGCGCACGCCCCACCGCCACCAAGTCGAACTCATCGTTGTTCAAGCGCTCCAGCAGCTTTTCCAGGCTGGCCGGTTGCGCGACTTTGTCGGTGTTGACCATGAACTGCAGGAACTCGCCATCCAGGCCGACGCTGCCGACGGTGATGGTGGGCTTGCCGGTGAGCTTGCGGGTCCAGCCGGCCAGGTTCAGCTCGGAACCTTCGAACTCCGGCTCCCAGAAGCGCCGTGTCGAACAGTGGAAAATGTCCACGCCCGCCTCGGACAACGGCTTGAGGAATTCGCCCAAGGCTTCGGGGGTCTGCACCAGGCGCGCGGTGTAATCCTGCTGCTTCCATTGGGAGAAGCGGAAAATGATCGGGAAGCCCTCGCCCACTGCCGCCCGCACGGCACGGATCAATTCGATCGCGAAGCGCGAGCGGTTGGCCAGGCTGCCGCCATAACCGTCAGTGCGCTGGTTGCTGCCTTCCCAGAAGAACTGGTCCACCAGATAGCCGTGGGCGCCGTGGATTTCCACCCCGTCCATGCCGATGCTCTGGGCGTCTTTCGCCGCCTGGGCAAACGCAGCGATAACCTCGTCGATATCGGCCTGCGTCATGCCGTGGACCACCACCTGGCCGTCCTTGAGTTTTTCGCTCGGACCATAGCCGGGCACGCTGGCATCCGGTTCGGTGCCGATGCGGCGCACACTGCCTACATGCCACAACTGTGGAACGATCTTGCCGCCTTCGGCATGCACCGCATCGACCACCTGCTTCCAACCGGCCAGCGCGGCGTCGCCGTAGAAATGCGGCACATTCGGATAACCGTTGGACGCCTTGTGCCCGACCGTCGTGCCCTCGGTGATGATCAGGCCGACCCCGGCCGCCGCGCGGCGACGGTAGTACTCGACCACCTTGGCATTCGGCACGCCGCCCGGTGAAAAGGAACGGGTCATCGGGGCCATCACCACCCGGGTTGGCAACTCGAACGCACCGAGGTGGAAGGGTTTGAACAGGGCTTTTGCAGGCATGGGGCACTCCACGGGACGAAGTCACAGGTCGGATATGACGACGATAATATGGAGCATAGGGAGTGCTGGGTAGCACTATTGATTTGAATGATTAAGGATCAGAAGGCACAGACGGATCGCGATTGGGTGGACCGAACCGAATGCACAGCCGGGTGCAGAACCTGTGGCGAGGGGATTTATCCCCGCTGGGCTGCACAGCAGCCCTAAAATCTGATATCTCGGTGTGTCAGCCTAGACAAGTCGCTTGCTCTTGGGGCTGCTTCGCAGCCCAGCGGGGATAAATCCCCTCGCCACAGGGTGCCGTGCCTGGCTTTCAGCCCAGTGCTTTTTCGATCGCCTGGATCACCGTGGGATCATCCGGCGCCGTACGCGGCGAAAAGCGCGCCAGCACCCGGCCGTCCTTGCCGAGCAGGAATTTTTCGAAGTTCCAGGTAATGTCCCCGGGAAACTCGGCCCCCTCGCCCGCCAGCAGGCGATACAACTGATGACGATCATGACCGTTCACGTCCAGCTTGCTGGACAGCGGGAACGTCACGCCGTAGTTGAGGCTGCAGAATTCCTGGATCTCCTGCTCGGTCCCCGGCTCTTGCCCGGCGAACTGATTGCAGGGCAGGCCCAGCACGCTGAACCCCTTGTCCTTGTATTGCTGATAGAGATTTTCCAGCGCCGCGTACTGAGGCGTCAGGCCACATTTGGAGGCGACGTTGACCACCAGCACGACTTGCCCCTTGAACGGCGCCAGAGCAAGCTCCTGACCATCCAGGGCTTTGAGTTTAAGGTCGTGGAAAGCACTCATGACGAACTCCAGGTTTGCAGATCTTTTCGAAACAGCCATGGGTGATGCTAACAGCAAGCGACTAAAAAGGCGCCATAGGGCGCCTCTCCAGTCAACTTGAGCGTAGCGCACAAATCAATGGTGATGACCACCTTCGCCATGGACGTGACCATGGGCGATCTCTTCCTGGCTGGCATCACGGATGTCGACGATCTTGACCTTGAAGTTCAAGCGCTGGCCGGCCAACGGGTGGTTGCCGTCAACGGTGACGTCATCGCCTTCCAGGTCGCGGATGGTGACGATCTGCATCTGGCCATCGGGCGCCGAGGCGTGGAACTGCATGCCCACTTCCAGCTCATCCACGCCTTCGAACATGCTGCGGCTCAGGGTGCTGACCAGTTCGGCGGAGTATTCACCGTAAGCGTCTTCCGGCTCGACGGCAACGTTCAGGTCGTCACCGACCGCTTTACCTTCCAGGGCTTTTTCCAAGCCCGGGATGATGTTGCCTGCGCCATGCAGGTAGACCAGCGGAGCGCCGCCGGCAGAGCTGTCGATGACCTCACCAGCGTCGTTGGTCAGGGTATAGTCAATGGAGACAGCCTTATTGGCGGCGATCAGCATGGGGCGAGACCTTTTGCATAAGAATGAAGAACGGACAAGTCTAAACAAGGATTTGCCCGAAAGCGAACGGAACCCGGACAAACGGGCCTGCTCGAACAGACCGACGGTCACCGGTTTGCATCAGGATGAGGACGGGCACTGGGTGGCCGAGCTGTCCTGCGGCCATACCCAGCACCTGCGCCACCAACCACCCTGGCAGTCCCGGGCCTGGGTGCTGGACCCTGTGCAACGTATTGAAAAAATAGGCCAGCCCTTTGCTTGCGGCTGGTGCGCTCAAGGCCCGGTTAGCGATAACCTTGGCGACTGAATTGTGGGTAGACGGCCAGTCATAGGCCGCGCCATTGCCATGCTCCTTTAGAGAATCCGCATGCAAACTTTTTTTATCGCACCCACCGATTTTGGTGTGGGCCTGACCTCCATCAGCCTCGGGCTGGTGCGTACCCTCGAACGGGCCGGGCTGAAAGTCGGCTTTTTCAAACCCATTGCCCAGCCGCATCCCGGCGACACCGGGCCGGAGCGCTCCACCGAGCTGGTGGCCCGCACCCATGGCCTCAAGCCCCCACAGCCCCTGGGCCTGGCACACGTCGAGCGCATGCTCGGCGACGGCCAGCTCGATGAACTGCTGGAAGAAATCATCACCCTTTACCAGCAAGCGGCCATCGGCAAGGACGTGCTGGTCGTCGAAGGCATGGTCCCGACCCGCAACGCCAGCTACGCCGCCCGGGTCAACCTGCACCTGGCCAAGAGCCTCGACGCCGAGGTCATCCTGGTGTCGGCGCCGGAGAACGAAGTGCTGACCGAGCTTTCCGGGCGGGTAGAGCTACAGGCGCAGCTGTTCGGCGGGCCGAAGGACCCGAAAGTCCTCGGGGTGATCCTGAACAAGGTCCGCACCGAGGAAAGCATGGAGGCGTTTTCCGCACGGCTCAAGGAGCACTCGCCCTTGCTGCGCAGCGGTGATTTCCGCCTGCTCGGCTGCATTCCGTTTCGTCCCGAACTCAACGCCCCGCGTACCCGCGACGTGGCCGACCTGATGGGCGCCCAAGTGCTCAATGCCGGCGACTACGAAACCCGGCGCATGAGCAACATCATCATTTGCGCCCGCACCATGCGCAACACGGTGGAACTGCTCAAGCCCGGTGTGCTGGTGGTGACTCCCGGCGATCGCGACGACATTATCCTCGCCGTGAGCCTGGCCGCGATCAACGGCGTGCCACTGGCCGGCCTGCTGCTGACCAGCGATACCCTGCCCGACCCACGCATCATGGACCTGTGCCGCGGCGCCTTGCAGGCAGGGTTACCGGTGCTGTCGGTGAGCACCGGCTCCTATGACACCGCCAACCTGCTCAACGGCCTGAACAAGGAAATTCCCGTCGATGACCGCGAACGTGCGGAGATCATCACCGATTTCGTCGCCAGCCACCTGGACGCCAGATGGCTGCACCAGCGCTGCGGCACACCGCGGGAAATGCGCTTGTCACCGGCGGTGTTCCGCTATCAGTTGATCCAGCGCGCCCAAGCCGCCAACAAACGCATCGTGCTGCCCGAAGGCAGCGAACCGCTGACCGTCCAGGCCGCCGCCATTTGCCAGGCCCGGGGCATTGCCCGCTGCGTGTTGCTGGCCAAACCGGCCGACGTCGAAGCGGTGGCCCGCGCCCAAGGCATCGAGCTGCCGCCGGGGCTGGAGATTCTCGACCCGGATTCGATTCGCGAGCGTTATGTCGAACCGATGGTGAGGTTGCGCAAGAGCAAGAGCCTGAACGCGCCGATGGCCGAGCAGCAACTGGAAGACACCGTGGTCATCGGCACCATGATGCTGGCCCTGGATGAAGTGGACGGGCTGGTATCCGGGGTCATCCACTCCACCGCCAACACCATCCGTCCGGCGTTGCAGCTGATCAAGACCGCGCCGGGTTGCTCCCTGGTGTCCTCGGTGTTTTTCATGCTCTTCCCCGAAGAAGTGCTGGTCTACGGCGACTGCGTGATGAACCCGCACCCCAGCGCCGCGGAACTGGCGGAAATCGCCCTGCAAAGCGCCGATTCGGCCGCCGCGTTCGGCATCACGCCGCGGGTGGCGATGCTCAGTTATTCCAGCGGCGAGTCGGCCAGTGGCGAAGAAGTGGAAAAAGTCCGTGAAGCCACCCTCCTGGCCCACGAAGCCCAGCATGGCCTGCTGATCGACGGTCCGCTGCAATACGACGCCGCCGCCAATGAAACCGTGGCGCGGCAATTGGCGCCCAACAGCCAGGTAGCCGGCCGGGCGACGGTCTTCATCTTCCCCGACCTCAACACCGGCAACACCACCCACAAGGCCGTGCAGCGCAGCGCCGATTGCGTCAGCCTCGGGCCGATGCTGCAAGGCCTGCGCAAACCGGTGAATGACTTGCCCCGCGGTGCCCAGGTCGACGACATCGTGTACACCATCGCCCTGACCGCGATCCAAGCCGCCAACCGACCTCTGGATATTTAAATGCTGGACTTCCTGCCTCCCCCCTTGCGCGGCGTCATTGCCTCGCTGCTGTTGGCGCTGAACACCATCGCCTGCTGTACGCCGCTGTTCATCGTGGCGATTTTCAAGCTGTTGCTGCCCTTCCCCACCGCCCAGCGCTTCACCGACTGGTTGATGGGCCACATCCACGAGGCCTGGATCAGCAACAACAAGGCCTGGATGAACCTGCTGCGCCGTACCCGCTGGCACCTCAGTGGCCTGGAGGGCCTGGACTACCAACATTCGTACCTGATCACCAGCAACCACCAGAGCTGGGTCGACATCATGGTGTTGCAGTACGTGCTGAACCGGCGCATCCGGCCGTTGAAGTTCTTTCTCAAGCAGGAACTGATCTGGGTGCCGGTGATCGGCCTGGCCTGGTGGGCCCTGGGCTTCCCGTTCATGAAGCGCTACTCCAAGGCGTACCTGGAAAAGCACCCGGAAAAGAAAGGCAAGGACCTGGAAACCACTCGCAAGACTTGCGCGAAGTTTCGCAACAACCCCGTGGGCATTTTCAACTTCGTCGAAGGCACGCGTTTCACCGACGGCAAGCATGCCCAGCAACAGTCACCGTTTCGCTACCTGCTCAAGCCCAAGGCCGGTGGCATCGCGTTCGTGCTCGATGCCATGGGTGAGCAACTGGAATCGATCATCAACGTGACCATCCATTACCCGGGCGGGCGTCCGGGGTATTGGGATTTGCTCTGCGGCAACGTTGGGGAAGTGGTGGTGCATTTCCAGGAACTGAAGATTGCGCCGCAGTTCATCGGCAAGAACTACGACCAGGACGGTGTGTATCGCCTGGAGTTCCAGGGCTGGATCAACCAGCTGTGGCAGGACAAGGATGCGTTGCTGGAGCAGATGCACCGCGAGTATCCAGACCACCGCTCCCACATTTGATCGAGCGACCCTCTGGAAATGAAAAAGCCCGCAGATGATTACTCATCTGCGGGCTTTTTACTGACAGCGGCGTTCCTTAGATTGCCCCACGCTTGCGCAGCAGATCCAGCACCTGCTTGACGCTCTCTTCCAGGGTCAGCGCCTGGGTGTCGATGACCAGGTCGGCATCCAGCGGCACGTCATACGGGAAGGACTCGCCCGGGATGTTGTCGCCGGCGGCGGCATACAGCCCCTGTGGATCACGCTGGGCACACACCGTTGGCGAGGCCTGGACGTAGACCGTCAGCAGACGCTCACGACCGATCAGGTCCTTGGCCTGTTCACGTCCTTCGGCGCTCGGCGCGACGAACGCGGCGAGGGTCAGCAGGCCGGCTTCGTTGAACTGACGAGCGACATGCGCCGCGCGGCGCCAGTTCTCGGTCCGCCCGGCACGGTCCTGGGGCAGGCCCTTGTTCAGGTCATGACGCAGGTTCTGGCCATCGAGGACAAAGACCGCACGCCCCGAATCGAACAGCTTGCGCTCGACCGCATAGGCCAGGGTGCTTTTGCCAGCACCCGACAGGCCACTGAACAAGACCGTGGCCGGTTGCTGGCCGAAGCGCTGGGCGCGTTCTTCCACCGACACATGGGCCAGCTTGCCGTGGTGCGTACTGCTGCCGTGGGTCAGCGGCTGGGCGACGATCATACCGGCACCGACCGTGCCGTTGGTCAGGCGATCGATGACGATGAATGCGCCGGTGGTGCGGTTGCTTTCGTAACCGTCCAGGGCGATCGGCGCATCCAGGGCGATCTTCACCTTGCCGATTTCGTTGAGCTGCAGCGCGCTGGCCGGACCCTCTTCAAGGGTGTTCACATCCACCTTGTTGACGATGCTGGCAATGGAGCCCGGCACGTAGCTGGTGGCGCGCTTGATGTCGTATTTCTTGCCCGGCAGCATCGGCTCTTCGGCCATCCACACCAGCATCGCTTCGAAGCTGTCGGTGACCGGCGGGACGTTGTCGGCATGCACCAGCAGGTCGCCACGGGAGATGTCGATCTCGTCTTCCATGGTCAGTGTGACCGCCTGGCCTGGACCGGCATGCTCCAGCTCGCCTTCGAAGGTGACGATGGATTTCACGCGGCTGCTCTTGCCCGACGGCAGCACCACCACTTCGTCGCCCTTGTGCACGATGCCGCTGGCAAGGGTGCCGGCGAAACCGCGGAAGTTCAGGTTCGGACGGTTGACGTACTGCACCGGGAAACGCAGGTCGGTGAAGTTGCGGTCGCCCGCCACTTCCACGGTCTCGAGGATTTCCATCAGCGACTGGCCGGTGTACCACGGCGAACGCTCGGACTTGTTCACCACGTTGTCGCCCTTGAGGGCGGACATCGGCACGAAGTGCATGCTGGTGGGCTTCATCTTCAAGCCTTCGGCGAACTTCAGGTAGTCGGCCTTGATCGACTCGAACACGCCCTGATCGAAGTCCTTGAGGTCCATTTTGTTGATGGCCACGACGATGTGCTTGATGCCCAGCAACGAAGCGATGAAGCTGTGGCGACGGGTCTGGGTCTGCACGCCGTAGCGGGCGTCCACCAGGATGATCGCCAGGTCACAGGTGGAGGCACCGGTGGCCATGTTGCGGGTGTACTGCTCATGGCCGGGGGTATCGGCGATGATGAACTTGCGCTTGGCGGTGGAGAAATAGCGGTAGGCGACATCGATGGTGATGCCTTGCTCGCGCTCGGCCTGCAGGCCGTCGACCAGCAGCGCCAGGTCGATATCGTCCCCGGTGGTGCCGACTTTCTTCGAATCGCGGGTGATGGCTTCCAGGTGATCTTCGTAGATCATCTTGGAGTCGTGCAGCAGGCGCCCGATCAGGGTGCTCTTGCCGTCGTCGACGTTACCGCAGGTCAAAAAGCGCAGCAGCTCTTTACGTTCGTGCTGGCCCAGGTAGGCGAGGATGTCCTCGCTGATCAAATCAGATTGGTGGCTCATTGTGTTCAAGCTCCGAGCTGTAAGCTTCAAGCGGCAAGCTTGTCGGCGTACAGCTAGTCAGAAATTTTGTTTATCAAGCCGCAGAGCATTTTTGATAGCTCGCGAGTTTCTGCAATCCAGTTATCAGCCAGCGGGTGGGCGATGTAAGCAATGTCGCTGCCGATGAGAATCTGTGTTCGTAACTCTCCACAAGAGGCCTTCGCGATCCAAAGAAAACGTACCTTTTCTTTGGCGCTGCGCCGCTCCATTCCCTCAGCAATATTGGAAGGCACCGAAAGTGCTGAGCGGGTGATTTGGTCTTTAAAACCAAGATCCCTGCATTGAGCAAACTCTCGGTAGATTCCCACCGCCAGACACTTGCTTCTCTGCCAAACAACCAACTTCTCGAAATCCATTACGAGTCACTCAATCGCGGCTCGCAACAACCGGCTGCAAGCACCAAGCTACAAATTACGCATACAGCCTTTAACTTGCAGCTTGCCGCTTGTAACTCGAAGCTTAAAAGTACCCTTGACGTTTTTTATCTTCCATCGAGCCTGCGCCATCGTGGTCGATGACCCGGCCCTGGCGCTCGGAAGTTCGCGTCAGGAGCATTTCCTGAATGATGTCCGTCAGGCTCTCGGCCTCGGACTCCACCGCACCCGTCAACGGGTAGCAGCCAAGGGTACGGAAACGCACTTTCTTCTTGACGATACGGGCTTTGTCTTCGTCGGACAGGTGCTCGAGGATGCGCTCGTCGTCGATCATGATCAGCGTGCCGTTCTTCTCGATCACTTCACGCTCGGCGGCGAAGTACAGCGGCACGATCGGGATACCTTCGAGGTAGATGTACTGCCAGATGTCCAGCTCGGTCCAGTTCGACAGCGGGAATACGCGGATCGACTCGCCTTTGTTGACCTTGCCGTTGTAGACGTTCCACAGTTCCGGCCGCTGGTTCTTCGGGTCCCAGCGGTGCTTGCTGTCACGGAACGAGTACACGCGCTCCTTGGCGCGGGATTTCTCTTCATCGCGACGGGCACCGCCGAACGCGGCGTCGAAACCATATTTGTCCAAGGCCTGCTTGAGGCCTTCGGTCTTCATGATGTCGGTGTGCTTGGCACTGCCGTGGGTGAACGGGTTGATGCCCTGCGCCACGCCGTCCGGGTTCACATGAGTGATCAGGTCCAGGCCCAGCTCCTCGACCATGCGGTCGCGGAACTTGTACATTTCCTGGAATTTCCAGCGGGTGTCGACGTGCATCACCGGAAACGGCAGCTTGCCGGGGAAGAACGCCTTGCGTGCCAGGTGCAGCATCACGGCGGAGTCTTTACCGATGGAGTACAGCATCACCGGGTTATCGAACTCGGCGGCCACCTCGCGGATGATGTGGATGCTTTCCGCCTCCAGCTGTTTCAGATGCGTCAGTTTGTCGACCATGGCTACTCACGAAAACTTTCTTATGAACGGCCAGCGGGCCGTGTTCGAGCGGGGAATCCTAGCACAGCGACCTCTTCTAATCAGGGCGCCAACTAGATCGAAACAGCATATGGATATGCCTGGTGGTTCGGGTATTGCACTGACCTTTGTGGGAGCGGGCTTGCTCGCGAATGCGGTGGTTCAGTTGCATAACTGTTGACTGACCCACCGCATTCGCGAGCAAGCCCGCTCCCACAGGTCCGGTTACAGTCAGATGGGATTCGGGCAATCGATGAAGATGTGCTCCAGGGCAAACCGTCGCGCCAGGTAGTCACCCAGTGCCTGGACGCCGTAGCGTTCGGTCGCATGATGCCCGGCGGCGATGAAGCTGATGCCGTTTTCCCGCGCACTGTGGAATGTCTGCTCCGACGCCTCGCCGCTGAGGTACAGGTCGACCCCGGCCAGCACCGCCTGATCGATATAACCTTGGCCGCCACCGGTGCACCAGCCGACCCGGCGGATCATCTGCCCACCCTCGATCAGCAAGGGCTCGCGCCCCAGGGTTTCCTGGACCTTGCGCGCGAAATCCCGCGCCGTCATCGGTTCGGACAGGGAACCGACCAGACCGACAACCTTGGGATTGTCCGGATCCAGGGGGCCCTCGACGGTGATGTCCAACTGGCGGGCCAATTGCACGTTGTTGCCCACCTCGGGGTGCAGGTCCAGGGGCAAGTGATAGGCCAACAGGCTGATGTCATGCTTGAGCAACGTTTTTAGGCGACGCTGTTTCATGCCGGTGATGCAAGGGTTCTCGCCCTTCCAGAAATAACCGTGATGCACCAGCACCAGGTCGGCCTCGGCCTCGACGGCGGCATCGAGCAGCGCCTGGCTGGCGGTGACACCGCTGACGATGCGCATCACCTGGGGCGCGCCTTCGACCTGCAGGCCATTGGGGCAATAATCGGCAATCCGGCTGCTGGCCAGGTAACGGTCCGCTTCTTCAACCAGGGTGTTCAGGGCTACGGCCATAAAAGACTCCTAAATATCCCGTTCAGAGGCGCGCGCGGCCTCGTATAATGCGCGACATTATGGGCGGTCTCATACCGCCTGCAACCTTTGTAGGACGTGCTTAATGCTCAAGGCGCTGCGTTTTTCCGGCTGGCCGCTGTTGGCCGGCGTGCTTGTCGCTCTACTGATTATCCAGCGCTACCCGGAATGGGTCGGCCTGCCGAGCCTCGACGTCAACCTGCAGCAGGCACCGCAAACCAAGGCGGTGCAACAGGGGCCGGTGTCCTATGCCGACGCCGTGACCACCGCCGCGCCGGCCGTGGTGAACCTGTACACCACCAAGGTCATCAACAAACCCAGCCATCCGCTGTTCGAAGACCCGCAATTCCGGCGCTTCTTCGGCGACAACTCGCCCAAGCAGAAACGCATGGAGTCGAGCCTGGGCTCGGGCGTGATCATGAGCCCGGAAGGCTACATCCTGACCAACAACCACGTCACCAGCGGTGCCGACCAGATCGTGGTGGCCCTCAAGGACGGCCGTGAAACCCTGGCCCGGGTGATCGGCAGCGACCCGGAAACCGACCTCGCGGTGCTGAAGATCGACCTCAAGAACCTGCCGGCCATCACCATCGGCCGCTCCGACAGCATCCGCATCGGTGACGTCGCCCTGGCCATCGGCAACCCGTTCGGCGTCGGCCAGACCGTGACCATGGGCATCATCAGCGCCACCGGGCGCAATCAGTTGGGCCTGAACAACTACGAGGACTTCATCCAGACCGACGCCGCGATCAACCCCGGCAACTCCGGCGGCGCGCTGGTGGATGCCAACGGCAACCTCACCGGGATCAACACGGCGATCTTTTCCAAGTCCGGCGGCAGCCAGGGCATCGGTTTCGCCATTCCGGTGAAGCTGGCGATGGAGGTGATGAAGTCGATCATCGAACACGGCCAGGTGATCCGTGGCTGGCTGGGCATTGAAGTCCAGCCGCTGACCCAGGAACTGGCGGAGTCCTTCGGCTTGTCCGGGCGGCCCGGTATCGTGGTGGCGGGAATTTTCCGCGACGGTCCGGCGCAGAAGGCCGGCCTGCAACTGGGCGATGTGATCCTGAGCATCGATGGCGAACCGGCCGGCGATGGCCGCCGCTCGATGAACCAGGTGGCGCGGATCAAGCCCACCGACAAGGTGACGATCCAGGTCATGCGCAACGGCAAGGAGCTCAAGCTCACCGCCGAAATCGGCCTGCGCCCGCCGCCGGCGCCGGTGGTGCTCAAGGAAGAGCAGTAGCCGCGGAACACATCCTGGGGGCCTGAAAAACTTGTGGCGAGGGGATTTATCCCCGCTGGGTTGCGCAGCAACCCCAAAATCAGACACCGCGGTCCATCAGACGAACCGCACCAACGGTCTACGGCTGCTGCGCAGCCGAACGGGGATAAATCCCCTCGCCACAAAGATGCCTACCTGCACCTCCAATGTGATCCCCCTGGCAAACCTATCCAGATTCCACTTGAAATTACAGATAGCATAAATTCTCATTAGTAGTGTTATATTGTTTCAATACTAAAAATTGGAACAACATAACATGCCACCCTTAAAACGGATTTCGGCTGTCAGCCTCGCCCTCGGCCTGCTCGGCGATCCGGCCTACGCCGAAGAAATCCAACCGCTGGAACTGGACGCCATCACCGTGACGTCCGACTACGAATCCCCCACCGGCCCTGTGACGGGTTACCGCGCCACCCGCTCGGCCAGCGCCACCAAAACCGACACCGCCCTGCGCGACATCCCGCAATCGATCAGCGTGATTCCCGCCAGCGTGCTCAAGGACCTGGGCAGCACCAGCGTCGAGCGAGCCTTGGAATATGCCGGCGGTGTGTCGAAGCAGAACAACTTCGGCGGCCTGACGCTCTACGAATACAGCGTGCGCGGCTTCACCACTTCGGAGTTCTACAAGGACGGCTTCAGCGCCAACCGCGGTTATCCGAGCACCCCGGACGCCGCGAACATCGAACGCATCGAAGTGCTCAAGGGCCCGGCCGCCAGCCTGTATGGACGGGGCGATCCCGGCGGTACGGTGAACATTGTCACCAAGAAACCGCAACCGGAAGCCTTCACCACCCTGCAGACCAGCGCCGGCAGTTGGGACCGCTACCGCACCGCGCTGGACGTCAACACGCCACTGGACACCGAGGGCAACCTGCTGTCGCGGGTCAACCTGGCGGTCGAGGACAACCACAGCTTTCGCGATCACGTCGGCAGCAAGCGCGTCTTCGTCGCGCCTTCCATCAGTTGGCAGTTGAACCCCGACACCCGGTTGCGGGTGGAAAGCGAAATCGTGCGCCACAGCTCGACGTTCGACCGTGGCATCGTCGCCCCGAACAATCGCTGGAGCGGCGTTTCCCGCTCGACGTTCCTGGGCGAGCCCAACGACGGCGACATCGACAATCACAACAACATGCTCCAGGCCGCCCTCGAGCATCAGCTCAACGACGCCTGGCAGTTACGCTTGGCCAGCCATTACAAGCAGGGTGAGCTCTGGGGATTCGCTTCCGAAGCACGCCCGTTGAACGCCGACGGCCACACGGTGAACCGCCGCTACCGCGAGCGCGACAACAATTGGCACGACAGCATCACCCAACTGGAACTGCGCGGCCTGTTCGACCTCGGCCCGTGGCAGCACGAACTGCTGGTCGGCAGCGAATACGAGGACTACCGCAAGAACGAGCGCGTGACCACCATCGGTGGCAGCCCCTACCCCATCGACCTCTATCAGCCGATCTACGGCCAGCCGAAACCCAATGGTGCCCGGACCGGCACAGACTTCTTCGAACATGTGCAAAGCCGGGCGCTGAACCTGCAGGACCAGATCATCTTCACTGACAAGCTGCGGGGCATGCTCGGCGTGCGGTATGAGCATTTCGAGCAGAGCATCGACGACCACACCCGCAGTAAAACCAGCCGCCAGCGCCACGACACCCTGACGCAACGAGCCGGCCTGCTGTATCAACTGACACCCGAAGTCGGGCTGTTCGCCAACGCCTCCACCTCGTTCAAGCCCAACAACGGCCTGGATGCCAGTGGCAAGACTTTCGATCCCGAAGAAGGGGTCGGCTATGAAGTGGGGATCAAGAGCGAGTGGTTCGACGATCGCCTGAGCACTACCCTGGCGGCCTTCCATATAGAGAAGGAAAACGTCCTGAGCCCGGTCGCCGGGACCGACTTCAGCCGCGCCATCGGCAAGGCCCGCAGCCAGGGCATCGACCTGCAAGTGACTGGGCAGGTGACCGACGCCGTGCGCGTGATCGGCGCCTATGCCTACATCGACGCCGAAGTGACCAAGGGTGACCCGGGAAACCCCACTGGCAGCCGGATCCTCGGCGTCGCCAAACACAGCGGCAGCGTGCTGGGGGTCTACGAATTCCAGGATGGGCACCTGCGCGGCTCGGATGTTGGCGCGGCGTTCACTTACGTCGGCGATCGCTCGGGCGAAGCCGGCAAGGATTTCGAACTGCCGGCCTACCACACCGTGGACCTGCTGGCCCATTACAAGGCCAGCGATGACGTCACCGTGGGCCTGAACCTGAATAACGTCTTCGACGAAAAATACTACGAACGCTCCTACAGCAACTACTGGGTCACCCCCGGCGATCCGCGCAACTTCACTGTCAGCCTCACCCTCGATCTATAAGGAAGTCAGCATGAAATACCCCAAGACCTTCGCCCTGCTTGGCCTGCTCCTGGCCGCGCAGGCCTCGGCCCATGGCCTGTGGACCGAACAGCGTCGCGGCAACGTCGAAGTGATCTACGGCCACGGCGCCGAAGACAACCCCTTCAAGGCGCAGAAAATCAGCGGTGCCTGGGCCTATGACCTGGGCGGCAAGATGATCCCCGTCACCGTAGAGCGCCTGCCGGACCACGCCCGCCTGCAACCGCTCAAGCCGCCAGCGGTGCTGGCCGTGGCGCTGGACAACGGCATGTGGTCCCAGACGGCCGACAAGAAGTGGATCAACGAAGGCCGCAGCAAAGTGCCCGGGGCGATCGAATCGACCCATACGTTCAAATACAGCCTGGCGATCTATGAGCCGGGGGCGAAACTGCCGACGCTTGCACCGATCAAGTTCGTGATCCTGCCGGAAGTCGACCCGCTGACCGTAGGCCCGGGCCAGTCACTGCCGGTACGGGTGCTGCTGGATGGCAAACCGGCCGCTGGAGTGAAACTGGTGGGCGACTACCGCAGCGCGCCGAACACCGTATCGACCGAAACCGACGCAGAAGGCCGGGCCAAGGTGCTGGTGCGCAACGAAGGCCTGAATGTGATCGCGGCGCAGATGGAAATTGCGCTCAAGGACAACAAGGACGTGGCCACCCGCGGCGTGTTCACCTCGCTGACCTTCCTGGGCGAACCGCATCACGAGTAACGCCCATAACCTGTGGGAGCGAGCTTGCTCGCGATGAGGCCAATAAAAGCGCCGCAAAACTCAAGCAGGCGTCAAGCACTCCGGCCCATTGAGCTTCGGATCATTGACCATATTGGCCAATACCCGCTCGCGCAGTGGCGCCGGCTCGCTTGCCAGCAACCCTTGCAAGGCATGCAGCGGCGTCTGAGGGTCGAGCCACAGGCGCTGGCCTTCTTCGTCCAGGATCAACGGCCGGCGCTGCCCCGCCGCCGGCTGAGTGATGACCGCCGTGCTCAGCCACACCTGCTCCTGCACCGGATACGCTTCCCAGATCGCGGCAAAAGACAGCGACGAGCCCTCCCCCGGCGTCAGCCAGTACGGACGCTTGCGCGTGCCGCCGCGCCACTCATAAAAGCCGTTGGCCGGCAGCAGGCAGCGGCGCAGGCGCAAGGCCTCGCGAAACATCGGCTGCTCGGCCACGGTTTCGGCCCGGGCATGGGCCGGGGTGCGGGACAGGTCGGTCAGCCACGGCGGCGTCAGGCCCCAGCGCGCCCGAGCCAGCTCGCGCTGGCCCTCGGCGCCGGCCCGCAGTATCAGCACCGAATCGTTGGGCGAAATATTCCACTGGGCCTTCTGATCGGCGGGAAAACCGGGCAGGGCCGCAAAGGCGGGGTTCCAGCGAAACAGGGCATAACGTCCACACATGGGGCAACACGACTCTTGATCGAACGAACGACCGCCAGCCTAACAGACCAGCGTGCCGGGGTAGCTGTCCGGTTCATCGCCGGGCAGCGGCAGCGCGGCATTGTACGCGGCGATCAACTCACGGGCGTATTGCGCCTGCTCGTCCTCCACCGCCAGCCCCAGCAGGCCCTGAATGGGCAACTCCCCCGCGCCGCCCAGCAAATCACGCCCCACCAGATGCGCCGTGATGCCTTCGCTCGCAAGCATCCCTTGCAACAACTCGCCTTCCATCAGGTTTTCCAGCTCGTAGATTCGCTGCATGGGCGCCCCATCATTCGTTTTCGCTGAAGACTTCGAGATGCCATTCCTCGCCATGGACCTGCAGCACAAAAGTGATCGGTCGACAGCACACCTGACAGTCCTCGATGTAGGTCTGGTCGCCGCCGGACAAGTCCACGGTTGTCTCCACATCCTCCCCACAATAGGGACAATCATAATGAGCCTGCTCCAGCATCGCGGTCTCCCAAGTGACTTGTGCGTATAATCGCCGGTCTATTTGCAGGGCTATTTTCGTCTGGCTTATCTTCCAGGCCGTGCCCCGTCGTTTTTTCGATCGAACCTTTACTTACCCTAGCCGTTTCCAACAAGAGAGCATGATGGGCGAATTCGATGCCATCCGACCTTACGACGACAGCGAAGTCCCAGCGGTGCTGGCACGGCTGCTCGGCGACAAGGCGTTTCTAGATATCCTCACCCACTTCCGCTTCCCACGCCTGGCCGGCGCGTTCGGCTGGATGCTCAAACCCCTTATAGCGCAAAGATTGCGCCGTGAGTTCGCCGGTGTGACGTCGGTCGCCACTTTGCAGGACAAGGTAGAGTTCTACGTCGACCACACCATCGAGCGCGCCACCGATGGCGTGACCTACACCGGCGTGGAGCAATTCAAGTCCGGCAGCGCCTACCTGTTCATCGCCAACCACCGCGATATCGTGATGGACCCGGCCTTCGTCAACTACGCCGTGTACCACGCCGGCCTGCCGACGCCGCGCATCGCCATTGGCGACAACCTGCTGCAAAAGCCTTTTGTCAGCGACCTGATGCGCCTGAACAAGAGCTTCATCGTGCACCGCTCAATCACCGGACGGCGGGAAAAAATGGCGGCGTACCAGTTGCTGTCGGCGTACATCAACCATTCGATCCGCAACGACTGCGCCTCGATCTGGATCGCCCAGGCCGAAGGGCGGGCCAAGGACGGTGACGACCGGACCGAATCGGCGATCCTCAAGATGTTCCACATGAGCCGCAAGGACGAACCGTTCGGCGAGGTGATCCAGTCGCTGAACCTCACGCCGGTGTCGATCAGCTACGAATACGACCCGTGCGACCAGGCCAAGGCCCGCGAGCTGTATATCCGCGCCACCACCGGCACCTACACCAAGGCACCGGGCGAGGACGACGTGAGCATCGCCAAGGGCATCACCGGCTACAAGGGCCGGGTCCACGTGAACTTCGCCGCGCCCATCACCGAGCTGTTCGAGGACACCAAGCAATTGGCCCTGGAAATGGACCGGCAGATTCTCGGCGGCTACCGCCTGTTCCCGGTGCATTACCTGGCTTACGCCCAATGGGCCGACGCCGACCCGCAGTTGCAGGTGCCGACGGCGGCCGAAGTGTTTGGTGCCGACGAGCTGGCCAAGGCCCAGGAAGAATGGCAGCGCCGGCTGGACGCTTGCCCGCCGGAACACCGGCCGTTCCTGGTGCTGCAATATGCGACGCCGGTGCGTAATCAGTACCGGGTCAAGGCCGGGTTGGCGCTTTAAACGATAGGTCTGAGGACACGGGTTCCCTGTGGCAAGGGAGCTTGCTGTGGCGAGGGGATTTATCCCCGCTGGGCTGCGCAGCAGCCCCAAACCCTGACAGCTCGGTAAGTCTGGTCGATCACATCAACCTGATCAGGGCTGCTACGGCAGCCCAACGGGGATAAATCCCCTCGCCACAGGCCACCATGCCCCGATCAAAACGGTTATCTCATCAGAACTGCGTACTGATCCACGACACCAGCAACGCCAGCGCCAGGCAGCCAAAGCCGAACCGATAGAAGAACCGGTTCATGCGCTGGGTGGCCAGGTCCAGCAGTGCTTCGAAGCGCTCCTCGCCATTGCCATTGCGTGCTTGCAGGCAGGCGCGCGCCCGCTGTTCACGGCGACGCGTCGCGTGCAATACCCAGCCGCCCGGGCAGGCAAACAGCAGCGCGAGCAGGTTGATCAGTTTGGCGGGGTGGGCGGCGAACAACGAAAACAGATGCAGCGACATCACGAACCTCAAGCGAAAAACGGACAGGACAGATACGCCCATGACCTACGAACAGGGCGCGGATTCTACCGAAAGCCTGCCGCCCTGCACCGTTTTTTCCGACCAGTAACGACCTTCTTCGGCGCCTTCGGATGTTGGCGTAGTGACTTTGTGGCGAGGGGATTTATCCCCGCTGGGCTGCGAAGCAGCCCCGAGCTTTCTGCAGGAGAAAGGCCTCAATCCATCGTAATTCTTTACGTCACGGTTTCGTCATCTGAATAGGCCACTCTGTCGCCCTTCAAACCCGCACGGAACCCGTCATGCTGCACGCCGAAAACCAGGATCGCCTCTATCTCATCAGCCCAAGCGAGGAACAACAGAACCTCGTCGACAGCCTGTCCTTCAATGTGCAGGACCGTCATTGGCTGGTATACTGCGCCCTCGGCGGCCATCAACATGCCGACCTGCCTGAGACAGACCTGCTGACCGGGATCAGCGTGCTGGAATTCTATTCCCAGGCCGCCTGAAAAAATTGTGGGAGCGAGCTTGTTCGCGATGGCGGTGGATCAGCCAACATCGAAATGGCTGACACTCAGCTATCGCGAGCAAGCTCGCTCCCACGGGGTTGCAGACTTGGTGCTTACTCAGCCAACACCTGGCCAATGGTCGGGTCCTTGAACAGCCGGGTCAGGGCATCGCTCAACACGTCGCTGACCAGCTTGGTGTTGGTGTCCTGGTTGGGCGCCATGCCGAAGCGCTGGTCCAGGGACGCCCCGTAACGACCGCTGTAGCGGCGGTTGGCGTTCTGCACGTCGGAGCGGAAGGTCGCGCCGATGGTAGCTTCGGTCACGTACATGCCTTCCTTGGGCGACTGATACTTGAGCTCAGCCAGGGTCACGGTCAGTTGCGGTGCATTCAAGGCATTGGCGGTCGGCGTGAAGCCCAGCAAACGCACCGCGGCTTCAGCCTGGGCCTGCAGCTTGGGCAGGATCTGCGCCCCCTGCACCGTGATCACGCTGGTTTCCGGGTACAGCCCGCCACGGGTGCCGAGCGTCGGCGACGGACGACCGTCCACGACCCGCACCACCACCGGCTGGCCACGCCCCACAGGCGCCAGTTGGGCATTGAGCTTGGGCTCCGGGTTAAGTTGTTGCGGGCTGTGGGCGCAGCCGACGAGGGTCAGACTGGTCACAGCGATCAAACCGAACAACAGGCGTTGCAACATGCTCTTCTCTCCAGAATCGGGCACAAACAGGCCGGCAGTATAGCGGTGCGCCATCGCCGTGAACTAGCGTCACACGATGAATACTGAAATGTCTGACACGGGCCGTGATTGCCGGTTCCTGTCACCCCATTGTCACGGTCCGTACACCGGCATGTCATGGCTCGCTGTCAGGCTTGCTCCAAGCTCCCTGACCCGGTATCCGCCCATGCGCTTCCTCATTTCCCTGTTCACCCCGCGTCCCCATCACCGTAGCTTCGCCCTGCTCGATCGCAACGGCCGTTGCCAGGCCTTCAAGCAGTGCAGCCTGCAACCCATGGGCGAGGGCTGGGTGGAAATCGACGAAATCCGCCTCAACTGGTTGCACCAGCCATTGCCCGCCAGCGCCCGCGTGCAACCGCTTCGTGCCCGCGCACGCAACCGGCAACTGTTGACCATCTGACCGGACGGCTAATAAAAGTCATTAAACACGACCATTTCCCTGCGTTTCTTCGATACAATCTCCCCCCGATTATAAGGACGTCTCCTGATCGGGCCTCGCAACACCGCTGATACCCTGGTATTGGCACCCCGCACCGCCCACAGAGAGCCGCCCACACAGATCGAGTGAAGCTGGCGCGCTTGCTGTTCTCCAGGCAAATCACCACTTTTCGCGAATCTGCAGAGCTGTCATTACGCTCGGTCACTGAGCTGTCTGCCTGTTTTGCCTGTCATGTACTGCATGGGGGCAACCAAACCGGGCACGGTGCCAGGCTGGGACAGCCCTTTTTTGAGGTTCACGTCTTCAAAAGAGCGTGAAAAAACGGGTTTTCACAACTTCACGAGAGTGTGGCGAGCAAATGAAGAGTTTTGCGTCTGAACAAGCACCATTAGCGTCTGAAACAGCCCAACGACACAGGACCGGATATCGCTCAAGAACCGGCGCCTGAAGCCTGTCCGCTACGGATTTGGTTGCACGAACGGATGTCTCGGCCATAAGTCGAATTGCCTGCCCGGCGCTTAAATGAGTTCATGTGACTCTTGAGGCCAGGCTGCATGCATCCGCAGTAGGTGCGAAAAATTGCGAAGATTCGGACATGGCGATCCTGGCCATGGATAACTGGGGCGCAACTGACCCGCCCCGCCACTCCTGGCCGCTATGCCGACAATTTGGTGCTGCAGATTTTGGAGACGCGTTAAATGGCGCATAACGAAGCAGTCGATGTAGTTCTGGTAGGGGCCGGCATCATGAGTGCCACCCTGGCCGTGCTGCTCAAGGAGCTCGACCCCGCGGTCTCGCTGGAAGTCGTCGAGCTGATGGACTCCGGTGCCGCGGAGAGTTCCAACCCGTGGAACAACGCCGGTACCGGCCACGCCGGGCTGTGTGAGCTCAACTACACACCCCAGGCGGCCGACGGCACGGTCGACATCAAGAAAGCCGTGCACATCAACACCCAGTTCGAAGTGTCGAAGCAGTTCTGGACGTACCTGACCCGCAAAGGCACGTTCGGCTCCTCCAAGTCCTTCATCGCCCCGGTGCCACACCTGAGTTTCGTACAGGGTGAGAAAGGCGTGGCGTTCCTGAAGAAGCGCTTCGAGCTGATGCGTCAGCATCACGCCTTCGCCGACATGGAATACACCGAAGACAAAGGCCAGATGGCCGAGTGGATGCCGTTGATGATGCCTGGCCGGCCGGACGATGAAGTCATCGCCGCCACCCGCGTCATGAACGGGACCGACGTCAACTTCGGCGCCCTGACCAATCAGTTGCTCAAGCACCTGACCAGCGCCCCGGACACCCAGGTCAAATACTGCAAGCGCGTCACCGGCCTCAAGCGCAACGGCAGCGGCTGGACCGTGAGCATCAAGGACGTCAATTCCGGCAGCACCCGCGAAGTCGACGCCAAGTTCGTGTTCCTCGGTGCCGGCGGCGCGGCCTTGCCGCTGCTGCAAGCCTCGGGCATCGAGGAAAGCAAGGGCTTCGGTGGCTTCCCGGTCAGCGGCCAGTGGCTGCGTTGCGATAACCCGGAAGTGGTCAAGCACCATCAGGCCAAGGTCTACAGCCAGGCCGCCGTGGGTTCGCCGCCGATGTCGGTGCCGCACCTGGACACCCGCGTGGTCGACGGCAAGAAATCCCTGCTGTTCGGGCCATACGCCGGTTTCACCACCAAGTTCCTCAAGCACGGTTCGCTCATGGACCTGCCGCTGTCGGTACGCGCCGGCAACATCGGCCCGATGCTGGCCGTGGCCCGGGACAACATGGACCTGACCAAGTACCTGATCAGCGAAGTGATGCAGTCCATGGAGCAGCGCCTGGAATCCCTGCGTCGCTTCTACCCCGAGGCGAAAGCCGAAGACTGGCGCCTGGAAGTGGCCGGCCAGCGGGTGCAGATCATCAAGAAAGATCCGAAGAAAGGTGGCGTCCTGCAGTTCGGCACCGAACTGGTGGCAGCCAAGGACGGCACCCTCGCCGCCCTGCTCGGCGCATCGCCGGGGGCTTCGGTGACCGTATCGATCATGCTGGAACTGATCGAACGCTGCTTCCCGGACAAGGCCAAGGGCGAGTGGGCTGGCAAGCTCGCAGAGATATTCCCGGCCCGGGAAAAAGTGCTGGAAACCGACGCGGCGCTGTATCGCAAGATCAACGCGCAGAACAACATTGCGTTGGAGTTGGTTGAAGACAGCAAGGCTCAAAGTTACGCCTGACACCTTGCCACTCATATAAAAAAGCCTCCCGTGCAGACGGGAGGCTTTTTTATTTCCTCGGTGTTAGTTCATGCTGAATTTAACCCGTGTTCCACCGTGACTGACATAGTCGTCATCATCTTCAACATAAAACAGTTCAGCGACACAGGAACCCGCCGGCTCAGCCTTGACCCAGCGATGATAAGGCATTGCCTCTTTATCATTGCCCGGGGCCCTTGGGACATGTCCAAAGCTGAAATGACAGGTTCGGCTGCCTTGCGTGTAGCTGAAGGCCTCTCGCTCGGCGCGTGACTGGGGCAGGTAGTAGGTTAATTCCTGGCTCTCGCCCGGGTTTATCGAAAAGCTGTGGCCTGCATTGGCCGGATTCTGCGTCCAGGTAAAATCGCTGCCGGGAACGATGACGGCGGCGGTTGCGTTATAGACTTCGACATTGACAATTTCATCCCGCGCACAGGAAGCTGAACTTGCCAGACACGCCGCCAGGGACAACAACACCCCGGCGACAAACTTCTTTTGATCTTCCATGATGAATACAACTCCATTTAAACGATGACGTCAAAGCCACTTGGCTTCGGCGCAAAAGTAATGGAAATTCAAATAAAACAAAACAGCCCGAATGGTGACATAACCTTTCGGAGCAACTTGCAGAAGAAGAAATTAGTTGCGGTCAGCCCGAACGCTTCAACGCTCCGAAGAGCGTTGACAGGGTTCAATTCAGCGGCGCGCCTTGTTGATCAATTCGATGTATTCCTCGGCATTGCGCTGGTCCTGGATCAGCGCAACGAAATCGTTGCCGTGCTCATCCTTGCCGTCGAGGTCATGGCCGGCCTCGACGAAGAACGTCAAGAAACGCTCGAAATCATCGACCCGCAGGCCACGGTAGGCCTTGATCAGTTTGTGCAACGACGGCGAAGTGGCATCGACCGGTTCGAAATTGAGGAACAGCTTGATCTGCTCGTCGCCAATCTCGTCGCCAATCACTTGTTTCTTGTCTTTACGCATTGCCGGCTCCAACTCGCACAATTCACGGGGCGGGCAGTTTACCCCCGGCAGGCCTCGGGGCTCAACGCGGGCGTTCGGTGCCGGTGTGCAGATCGGCCCAGATATGGCCGTTGGCGTAGGTGAGGAACTGCACGTAGACCGTGTTGTTGCGCAACAGATCGATGACCACCCGGTACTGGGCCTGTGGATAAGACAGTGTCAGGGTCTTGCTCGCCTCGTCGAAGGCCGGTTTCTTCAAGCTTTTGCTTTCGCCGTCGAAGTTGAGGATCACCTGGCTGATCGTCGCCCCCTTGTTCAAGGACTTGCCCTTGAGACGGACCAGCAAGGGCGAAGTGACCGGGATCGGCTGCTGGTTGGACTGGCGCTGGTTACCCAGCACCACCGAGTACTCGGTCACCTGCAGCAACTGCTGCTGCTCGGGCTGTTCCTGGCGCACCACCAGGTCATCCGGCGGCAGGAACTGGCTGTGCATCGGCGCGGCCACGGCCGTCAAAGGCAGGCTGGCGATCAACAGTGAAGTGGCGCAGCGGCGGATCGATACACGCATGACAAGCTCCGGGGTCTTGGCCGAGCACTCTAGCATGAGCCTGGATGGTAAAAATAACGATCCAGATCAATACATCCGCGCAACGAGCACGGCATACTCAAAGAGCCATCAGCCCCGGCCTACCGGCGCATGATCGTTCCCACGTTCCTGCGTGGGAATGCATCCAGTGACGCTCCGCGTCACATGGGACGCGGAGCGTCCCGGGCGGCATTCCCACGCGGAGCGTGGGAACGATCTGTACAACGATCTGTACAAGGCCAGTGTCCCCCTTGCGAGGAGTATTCATGTCTTTCTCCGCCCCACCGTTGTTCGCCGCCTGGCGCCAGGCCTGGCGTGCCGGTTACACCCTGGAACGCCTGCGCGGCGATCTGGTGGCCGGGCTGACCGTCGGCATCATTGCCATCCCCCTGGCCATGGCCCTGGCGATTGCCGTCGGCGTGCCGCCGCAGCACGGCCTGTACACGGTGTTGGTGGCGGCGCCGCTGATAGCCCTCACCGGCGGCTCGCGCTTCAACGTGAGCGGGCCGACAGCGGCGTTCGTGGTGATCCTGCTGCCCATCACCCAACAATACGGCCTGGGCGGCCTGCTGCTGTGCACCATGCTCGCCGGCCTGATCTTGATCGCCTTAGGCCTGATACGCGCCGGCCGCTTGATCCAGTACATTCCCTATCCGGTCATCCTCGGCTTCACCGCGGGCATCGGCGTGGTCATCGCCACGTTGCAACTGAAGGATCTGCTGGGACTGACCACTGCCGGCCAAGCCAAACACTACATCGAACAACTGGGCGAATTGATCGTGGCGCTGCCCGGCGCCCGTCTGGCTGATGGGGTCATCGGGGCCGCGTGCCTGGCGGTGCTGATCGTCTGGCCACGCTGGGTGCCACGGGTGCCCGGGCATCTGGTGGCGCTGCTGGTGGGCACGTTGCTGGGACTGGCGATGGAGCGCGGCGGATGGCCGATCGCGACGCTGGGCGAACGTTTCAGCTACGTCGTCGATGGCATCGCTCACCCGGGCATCCCGCCCTTTCTACCCAGCTTCGACTGGCCCTGGAACCTGCCGGACAGCCAGGGACATCCGTTGATCCTGTCCTATGACCTGATCCGCCAATTGCTGGCGCCCGCCTTTGCCATTGCCATGCTCGGTGCCATCGAATCGCTGTTGTGCGCCGTGGTGGCGGACGGTATGACCGGCAGCAAGCACGATCCCAATGCCGAGCTGATGGGCCAGGGCCTGGGCAACCTGGTGGCGCCGCTGTTCGGTGGCATCACCGCCACCGCCGCCATTGCCCGCAGCGCCACCAATGTGCGCAGTGGCGCCTTTTCACCGCTGGCCGCGATCATCCATAGTCTCGTGGTGCTGGTGGCGATTGTGCTACTGGCGCCGCTGTTCAGTTACTTGCCCATGGCCGCACTGGCCGCGCTGCTGGTGATGGTCGCCTGGAACATGAGCGAAGCCGGGCATGTGCTGCACACCCTGCGCATCGCCCCGCGCAGCGACGTGCTGGTGCTGCTGACCTGCCTGGGCCTGACGGTGCTGTTCGACATGGTCCTGGCTGTCGCCGTCGGCCTGCTGCTGGCCGCCGGGCTGTTCATCAAGCGCATGAGCGAACTGACCGACAGCGCCGAGTTGCCGCGCCATTTTCACCAGGCCCTGCTGGACATGCCCGAGCACGTTCGCTGCTACGCCATTCGCGGACCGTTGTTCTTTGGCGCGGCGGAAAAAGCCCTGGATGTGCTGCGCCGGTTCGACCCGGGCGTTCGGGTGGTAGTCGTGGAAATGAGTGCCGTGCCCATGCTGGACATGACCGCGCTGGCTGCGTTTGAAAATATCCTGAAGGATTACCGCAAGCACGGCATCGGACTGATCCTGGTGGCGACCGCGCCCAGGGTGCGCCTGAAACTGCGCCGCGCCGGGATTCATCGCGAACAGCGGCAATTGGCGTATGTGCAGACCCTGGAGCAGGCGCGGGTCAAGAGTGAGCAGTGGTTGGCCGGCGGCAACACCGCTCATCCAAGACTTGCTTGATTCATAGTGAGATCGCTGGTGCACAGCAGATTCATGTGGCGAGGGGATTTATCCACGCTGGGTTGCGAAGCGACCCCAAACCGATCGACTCGCTCAACCCGGCATACCGAGTCGCCTGATTTCAGGGCTGCCTCGCAACCCAGCGGGGATAAATCCCCTCGCCACAAAAGCTCCGTGCCTGTGCCTGATTCGGTGCTCAGTCGAACTGAGCGCGCATCCAGGCCTGGTACTCGGCCACGCCCGGCTCGCCTTCGCGGGGCGCCCAGTGGGCCAGCTCGCCCTCGCCCACGGGCCGGTAAGGGCCGGCCTTGCACTCGAACATCAGGCTGTCGGCTTCCAGCACCACCAACCCGTGATACACGCCAGAGGGCAGGTCGACGCCGAGGCAATCGCCACCAGCCTGCAGGATGCGCTTGTCCACCACCGCCCCGGCCTCGTCGAAAATCAACACCCCCAGCCGTCCCTTGAGCACCAGCAAGGTTTCCGCCTTATCGGCGCTCAGGTGGCGGTGCGGCGGGATGTAGGTGCAAGGCTGCAAGCCAACCGCCATGCGGTGGCACGGTTCATCCATCTCATGGAAGTTATGGTGCTGGCGTCCGCGAGGACTGGCCGCGGCTTTCTCGGCCAGTTCATCGAACAACGCTTGTTCCAGGAAACTTGGCCGTGTCATCGGTTACATCCCCTTGACGGCGAAAATGCCATTGGCGTTGCGCCAGTAACCTTTGTAGTCCATGCCGTAGCCGAAGATGTAGCGGTCGATACACGGCAGGCCGACGAAATCGGCTTTCAAGTCCGGCCGCGCCTTGCGGTCGTGGTCCTTGTCAATCAGCACGGCGGTGTGCACGGCACGGGCGCCGGCGTGTTTGCAGAAGTCGATGATCGCGCCCAGGGTGTGACCTTCGTCAAGGATGTCGTCGATGATCAGCACGTCGCGGTCGATGAACGAGACTTCCGGCTTGGCTTTCCAGAACAGGTCGCCACCGCTGGTTTCGTTGCGATAACGCGTCGCGTGCAGGTAGGACGCTTCCAGGGGGAAGTTCAGATAGGTCAGCAGCTTGCCGGAGAAAATCAGCCCGCCGTTCATGACGCAGAACACCACCGGATTGGCATCGGCCAGTTGCTCGTTGATTTGCGCACCGACACGGGCGATGGCCGCTTCGACTTCGGCTTCGGTGTACAGGCAGTCAGCCTCTCGCATGATTTGACGGATATGCTCGAGATCAGCGGACATGGCGCTCTCCAGGGGGGCAGGGTTCGGAAAAGCCGGCAAAGGTACGCATCCCGCCCGGCCAGATCAAGCGTTTGTGGACTAACGTTCTGTATTGTCTATAGGACAACACCCTCGGATAGATTAATCTAGACCGGTTTTTTTGCCCGCCGCCGGAGCCTTCCCCATGCCCATCCTCGAGATCCGCCATCCGCTGATCAGACACAAACTCGGCCTGATGCGCCGTGCCGATATCAGCACGAAGAACTTCCGTGAACTGGCCCAGGAAGTCGGAGCCCTGCTCACCTATGAAGCCACCAAGGACCTGCCGCTGGAGTCCTACGAAATCGACGGCTGGGCCGGTACGGTCCAGGTCGAGAAAATCGCCGGCAAGAAGATCACCGTGGTGCCGATCCTGCGCGCCGGCATCGGCATGCTCGAAGGCGTACTGAGCCTGATCCCGGGGGCCAAGGTCAGCGCCGTGGGCGTGGCTCGCAACGAGCAGACCCTGCAAGCCCACACCTACCTGGAAAAACTGGTGCCGGAAATCGACGAGCGCCTGGCGATGATCATCGACCCGATGCTCGCCACCGGCAGTTCCATGGTCGCCACCATCGACCTGTTGAAAAAGGCCGGTTGCCGGGACATCCGCGCCATGGTGCTGGTCGCCGCTCCCGAAGGCATCAAGGCCGTGCAGGACGCCCACCCGGACGTAACCATCTACACCGCGTCCATCGACCAGAAACTCAACGAGCATGGCTACATCATCCCGGGCCTGGGCGATGCCGGCGACAAGATCTTCGGCACCAAGCAGAAGGACGCTTGAGCATGCGGGATGAGTTCAACGATCCGCTCTGGCGCCAGATCCTGTCCGGCGCGCAGATGCTGTTCGTCGCCTTCGGCGCGCTGGTATTGATGCCGCTGATCACCGGGCTGGACCCTAACGTGGCGCTGTTCACCGCCGGCCTGGGAACGATCCTGTTCCAAGTCGTCACCGGGCGCCAGGTACCAGTGTTCCTGGCCTCGAGCTTTGCCTTCATCACCCCGATCATCCTCGCCAAGGGCCAGTTCGGCCTGGCCGCGACCATGGGTGGGGTGATGGCGGCGGGTTTCGTCTACACCTTCCTGGGCCTGGCGGTGAAGATCAAGGGCACCGGGTTCATCGACCGGCTGCTGCCGCCAGTGGTCATCGGTCCGGTGATCATTTCCATCGGCCTGGCCATGGCGCCGATTGCCGCCAACATGGCAATGGGCAAGGCCGGTGACGGCACCGAGCTGATTCATTATCAGACCGCGATGATGATCTCGATGCCGGCCCTGCTCACCACCCTGATCGTGGCGGTGTTCGGCAAGGGCATTTTCCGCCTGGTGCCGATCATTTCCGGTGTGCTGGTGGGCTTTGCCATGGCGTTTTTCTTCGGGGTCGTGGACACCGCGAAAATCGCCGCCGCCCCCTGGTTCGCCCTGCCAGCCTTCACCGCGCCGGAGTTCAATTGGCAAGCGATCCTGTTCATCGTGCCGGTCGCCCTGGCGCCGGCCATCGAGCACATCGGCGGCGTGATTGCCGTGGGCAGCGTGACCGGTCGCGACTACCTGAAGAAACCCGGCCTGCACCGCACCCTGCTCGGTGACGGCATTGCCACCACCGCCGCCGGCCTGTTCGGTGGCCCGCCCAACACCACCTACGCCGAAGTGACCGGCGCGGTGATGCTGACCAAGAACTACAACCCGAAGATCATGACCTGGGCGGCGATCTTTGCCATCAGCCTGGCGTTCATCGGCAAGTTCGGCGCGCTGCTGCAAAGCATCCCGGTGCCGGTGATGGGCGGGATCCTGTGCCTGTTGTTCGGTTCGATTGCGGCGGTAGGCATGAATACGCTGATCCGCCACAAGATCGACCTGGGCGAGGCGCGCAACCTGGTGATCGTTTCGGTGACGCTGGTGTTCGGGATCGGCGGCGTGCTGGTGGGCACCGGCACCGGCCCGGACGACTTCGGCCTCAAAGGCATCGCGTTGTGCGCGGTGGTGGCGATCGCGCTGAACCTGCTGCTGCCGGGCAATGACGGCTGGAAGCAGAAGAAGGCGGATGAGCCGCTGATCTGACTCAAGCTTGAAGGCTTTGTTGTCAGCCTGATAGCCATCGCGAGCAAGCTCGCTCCCACAGTGGATCTTGAGTGGTCACAACATTTGTGTACACCGCAGATTCCATGTGGGAGCGAGCTTGCTCGCGATGAGGCCCTTGAACCTCACAACGCTATCGGAGCCCGTTCGCAGAGAGTACTCAACGCCTGTGCCCATTGCGGCTCATCATTGAGGCAAGGCACCAGCACCAACTCCTCCCCCCCTGCCGCGCGGAACTGTTCACGGCCGCGATCGCCGATTTCCTCCAGGGTTTCAATGCAGTCGGCCACGAACGCCGGGCACATCACCAGCACTTTCTTCACGCCGCTTTTGGCCAGTTCCTCCAGGCGCGCCTCGGTGTAGGGTTCGATCCACTTGGCACGCCCCAAGCGCGACTGGAACGACACCGACCATTTGCCATCCGCCAGCCCCATGCGTTGGGCAAACAGTTCGGCAGTGCGGATGCATTGCGCGCGGTAACAGGTCGCCATGACCTCCGGCGGCGCGTTCTTGCAGCAGTCGGCATCCTTGAAGCAATGGAATCCCGTCGGGTCGAGCTTGGTCAGGTGCCGCTCCGGCAAGCCGTGGAAACTCAACAACAGATGATCGTGTTCCTGCATCAGGTACGGCTTGGCGCTGGTCACCAGGGCGTCGAGGTATTCGGGCTGATCGTAGAACGGCTGGAGGATCGAAAACTGCACATTGAGTTTCTTTTCCCGCACGACCCGCTTGGCCTCCTCGATCACCGTGGTCACGGTGCTGTCGGCGAACTGCGGATACAACGGCGCCAACGTGATCTTCTTGTGACCCTGACTCGCCAGCCGCACCAGTGCCGACTCAATGGACGGCTCGCCATAACGCATCGCCAGCTCCACCGGGCCCTGGGTCCACTGCGCGATCATGGCCTGTTGCAGCCGGCGACTGAGCACCACCAACGGCGACCCCTCTTCCCACCAGATCGAGGCGTAGGCGTGGGCCGACTGTTCGGGCCGCTTAATCAGGATCAGCGACACCAGCAAACGCCGCACCGGCCATGGCAGGTCGATGACATACGGGTCCATCAGGAATTGATTGAGGTAGCGGCGCACATCGGCCACCGAGGTGGAGGCAGGCGAACCCAGATTCACCAGAAGCAACGCGTGATCGGTCATGCAACGTCCTATTTCAAAGGCGGCTGGACAAGTCTTCCAGGGCCGCAGGCAAATCAGTGAACCGGAATGTGAAACCCGCCGCCTGCAATCGGGCCGGCGTGGCGCGCTGGCCGCCGAGCAACAGCAAGGACAATTCCCCCAGCGTGACCTTCAGCGCAAGCTCCGGCATCGGCACCACGGCCGGCCGATGCAATACGCGCCCCAGGGCCTTGGCAAAATCGCGATTGCGCACCGGGTTCGGCGCGCACGCATTATAAGGACCGCTGGCATCGGTGCGGTGCAGAAGAAAATCAATCAGGGCGATTTGATCGTCAATATGAACCCACGGCATCCACTGCCGACCATTGCCGATACGCCCGCCCAGCGCCAGTTTGAACGGCAACAGCAGCCGCGACAAAAAGCCGCCCTCGGCGGACAGGACCAGACCGGTACGCACCAGCACCACGCGCAGGCCCAAGGCCTCGGCCCGTTGCGCGGTTTCTTCCCAGGCGATGCACAACTGGCTGGCGAAATCTTCGCTCACCGGTCCCGACTCCTCGGTCAATTCACGCTCGCCACCATCGCCGTACCAGCCCACCGCAGAACCGGAAATCAGCACCCGCGGTTTCTGCTCGCAACGCTCCAGCCACGCCAGCAAGACTTCCGTCAACGTGATACGACTGCTCCACAACAACATCTTGCGTTTATGACTCCAGGGACGGTCGGCGATGGGGGCGCCGGCGAGGTTGACCACCGCGTCCACCGGCTCGTGGATTTCATCGAGCTTGGCCACGCCCCGCACCGGTGTCCCGCAGATTTTCGCCACCTCTTCGGGTCGGCGACTCCATACTGTCAGGCGATGCCCCTGCTGCAACCAGAGGCGGCAGAGCTGACGTCCGATCAAACCAGTACCGCCGGTCAGCAATATGTGCATGAGATGTTCCTCGAATCGCGTTTTACCCGGCCCATTAGTCTATTTTTATAGGCAGGGATTTTTCGTATCGGACAGGGTCTGTGTTTAACAATAGGACAACCTGTCCAAACGCGAACGGTAAAACTTATACCAAAAACCCGAATTGTACAGGTTTAAACGACGGCGTAGTCTGTACAGAAAGGTAAACGAGGCCCTCATGACTGTACCTATCGCGATCATCGGCACCGGCATCGCCGGACTTTCAGCCGCCCAGGCCCTGACGGAGGCCGGGCATATCGTTCAACTCTTCGATAAAAGCCACGGCAGTGGCGGACGCATGTCAAGCAAACGCAGCGACGCTGGCGCACTGGACATGGGCGCGCAGTACTTCACTGCCCGCGATCGCCGCTTTGTCACAGAGGTCCAGCGCTGGCAAGCCAACGGCTGGGCCGCGGAATGGAACCCGCAGCTCTACAACTTCCAGAATGGGCAACTGAGCCCATCGCCGGACGAACAGACTCGCTGGGTCGGCACCCCGCGCATGAGCGCCATCACCCGCGCCTTGCTCGACAAACTGCAGGTGCAGTTTTCCTGCCGGATCACCGAGGTGTACCGCGGCCAGGAGCATTGGCATCTGCAGGACGCGGAAGGTTTCACCCACGGCCCCTTCGGCCACGTGGTGATCGCCACGCCCGCGCCCCAGGCCACCGCATTGCTGGCGGCCGTACCGAAGCTGGCCGCCGTGGCCGCCGGCGTGAAGATGGACCCGACCTGGGCTGTGGCCCTGGCCTTCGAAGCCCCGCTGGATACGCCCATGGAGGGCTGCTTCGTACAAGACAGCCCTCTGGACTGGCTGGCGCGCAACCGCAGCAAACCGGGACGCGACAGCAAGCTCGACACCTGGGTCCTGCACGCCACCAGCGACTGGAGCCGGCAGCATATCGACCTGTCCAAGGAAGCGGTGATCGAACACCTGCACGGTGCGTTCGCCGAACTGCTCCACAGCGCGATGCCCGCACCGAGCTTCAGCGTGGCCCATCGTTGGCTCTATGCCCGACCCGCCGGCAGCCATGAGTGGGGCGCCCTGGCCGATGCCGACCTGGGGCTGTACGTGTGTGGTGACTGGTGCCTGTCCGGCCGGGTCGAAGGCGCATGGCTCAGCGGCCAGGAGGCTGCACGCCGCCTGCACGCAAGCCTGCAATAGATCGAGTCACCCATCGCTCTTCGCTGCTGTCGAAAGAGACAGCAGCCTGCCCGCGGCACCCACTGACGTCGCCCAGCCCCTCGATGAATCCGGTTGACTTGTGTGCATTCGGACCTATGATGAAAATATTGTACATAAATGTAAACTTGTACAAGATTAACCCATCAGAGGTCGCCCATGCCCAGCGCAGCCATCGCCAAACCCAGAATCGCCATCAGCGCCTGCCTGATGGGTGCCGAAGTTCGCTTCAACGGCGGGCACAAGCAATCGTCGTTGTGCAGCCGCACCCTCATCGATTACTTCGATTTCGTGCCGGTGTGCCCCGAAGTCGCCATCGGCCTGGGCATTCCCCGGGAGCCGATTCGCCTGGTGGGCAATCCTGAGCACCCCGAGGCGCTCGGTACGGTGAATCGCGACCTCAACGCAACCCGGCCATTGGCCGACTATGGGCAGCAGATGGCCGGGGAACTGGATGACCTCTGCGGCTACATCTTCATGCAGAAATCGCCGTCCTGCGGACTGGAGCGGGTCAAGGTCTATGACCACAACGGTGTCCCCCAGGAAGGCGGCGGACGCGGTATCTATGCCCAGGCCTTTTGCGAACGCCATCCCGATCTGCCGGTGGAGGAAGACGGTCGCCTCAACGACCCGGTACTGCGAGAAAACTTCCTGACCCGGGTGTTTGCCTATGCCGCCTGGCAACCCTTGCGCCGCCAGGGCCTGACCCGGCGCGACCTGATCGAATTCCACTCGCGCTACAAATACCTGCTCATGGCTCACAACCCCGAGCAGTACAAGGCCCTGGGCAAACTGCTGGGCGACATGGGCAAGGCCGATCCCAATGAACTGGGTCCACGCTATTTCAGTGCATTGATGGCCGCCTTGAAGAAATGCGCCACCCGCCGCACCCACACCAATGTGCTGCAACACCTGAGCGGTTACCTCAAGGGCGCCATCGACGCCGACGACAAGCAGGAGGTACAGCATCTCATCGGGCAGTACCGCCTCGGCATCGTGCCCTTGGTGGTGCCGCTGACGCTGCTCAAGCATCACCTGCGCCAGCACCCCGATCCTTATCTGGCACAGCAGGTCTACCTGCAGCCGCACCCGGAAAACCTCAGTTTGCGAAACGCCATTTAATGAATAACAACCCCGATTCCAGTGCCCGCGAAGACCTGGGGGCCGACTTTGCCAAGGCCTTGGCGCAAGGCTGGCTGCCCATACGCGAAGTCGCCCGGCAGACCGGTATCAACGCCGTCACGTTGCGGGCCTGGGAGCGCCGTTACGGACTGATCGTGCCCCATCGCACGCCCAAGGGTCATCGCCTGTTCAATGCCGAGCATGTGCAACGGATCCGGAGCATCCTCACTTGGATCGATCGTGGCGTCGCGGTGAGCAAGATCAAGCCGTTGCTGGATACACCGCCGCTGCCGACAGCCCCCACGCCGCCACCGGAGAACGATTGGCAGCGTCAGCGCAACGCCTTGGCACTGGCGGTGACGCAACTGGCCGAGCGTCAGATCGATGACCTGGTCAACCAGGCGATGGCGCTGTATCCGCCCTGGGCCGTTTGCGAGCAATTGCTCTTGCCGTTGCTGGCCGAGCTGCACTTGCGCTGGCAAGGCCAGTTCGGCGCGCAGTTGGAACGGGTCTTCCTGTACTCGTGGCTGCGCAGCAAGTTTGGCAGCCGGATCTACCACAACAACCGTCAGTTGCGCGGTGCGCCACTGTTGCTGGTCAATCATTCGGACTTGCCCCAGGAGCCGCACCTGTGGCTCACAGCCTGGCTGGCCAGCAGCGCCGATTGCCCGGTGGAGGTGCTCGACAGCCCGCTACCGGCGGGTGAGCTGGCCCTGGCGGTCGAACGTCTCAAGGCTCGCGGCGTCCTGTTGTATTCCAGTCACGCCATCAACCTGTCCCAACTGCCCAGGCTGCTGGGTGGCATCGATTGCCCGATCATCATTGCCGGCCCGGCCGCGTCGATCCACCAGACCCGGTTATCCACAGGCGTTTCGATGATTGACCTGTCCTGGGCCGAAGACCCGCTATCGGCTCACCGCGAACTGAGCCGCAGAGAACTCCTTTAGATGGAAAACAACCTGCAACTGATCTGGCTGCGCAGCGACTTGCGCCTGCACGACAACACCGCCCTCGCGGCGGCCGCAGCCCAAGGGCCCTGCGTGGCGGTGTACCTGACCAGCCCCGGACAATGGCGTACCCATGACGACGCAGCGTGCAAGATCGATTTCTGGCTGCGCAACCTCGGCGCATTGAGCGTGGCCCTGGATGAATTGAACATCCCGCTCTTGATTCGTGAGGCAACGCATTGGCACCAGGCGCCACACGTGCTGCTCAAGCTATGTCGCGAACTGGACGTTGGCGCCGTGCATGTCAACGAAGAGTACGGCCTGAATGAAACGCAGCGCGACACCGAAGTCGCCCGAGTGTTGAATGATCAGGGCATCGAGTTTCACCAGCACCTCGATCAACTGCTGTTCAGGCCTGGCAGTGTACTGACCAAGACCGGCAATTATTTCCAGGTGTTCAGTCAGTTCCGCAAGGTCTGCTACAACCGTCTGCATTTTTCGCTGCCGAGCCTGGTCGCCACACCGCGCCAGCAGGCCCGCACCGGCATTGCCCGCGATCCGGTGCCGACGCATGTCGATGGATTCGCCCCGCCCAGCGAAACACTGCGTGCCCTCTGGCCCGCCGGTGAAACCGAAGCCCGACGGCGCCTGGACAGTTTTGTCGACCAGCACCTCGACGACTACCAGCACGAGCGGGACTTCCCGGCCCGGCCCGGCACCAGCCAGCTCTCGGCCTATCTGGTAGCCGGGGTGGTGTCGCCACGTCAGTGCCTGCATGCGGCTTTGCAAGCCAACCGGGGTGAGTTCGAGAGTGGAAGTGCCGGCGCCGTGACCTGGATTAATGAATTGCTCTGGCGCGAGTTCTACAAGCACATTCTCGTGGGCTACCCACGTGTGTCGCGCCACCGCGCGTTCCGCCCGGAAACCGAGGCGCTCGCGTGGCGCAAGGCCCCCGGCGAACTGGAGGCCTGGAAACAGGCGCGCACCGGCCTGCCGATTATCGATGCGGCCATGCGCCAATTGCTGGAAACCGGCTGGATGCACAACCGCTTGCGGATGGTGGTCGCCATGTTCCTGACCAAGAACCTGCTGATCGATTGGCGTGAAGGCGAACGTTTTTTCATGCAGCACCTGATCGACGGCGACCTCGCCGCCAATAATGGCGGCTGGCAGTGGAGCGCCTCCACCGGCACCGACTCGGCGCCTTGGTTCCGCATCTTCAACCCTTTGAGCCAGTCGGAAAAATTTGACCGCGAGGGCCTGTTCATCAAGTACTGGTTACCTGAACTGAACGACCTGAACAGACAACAGGTCCATAACCCAAATACCCAGGGCGGCTTGTTTGGCGCAGTGGACTATCCGGCACCGATCGTCGATTTGCGCGAATCCAGGGCCCGTGCACTGGCAGCGTTCAGAAACCTGCCGACGCGACAGGACGCAGCCGTTGAAGGGGTGGGCGATTAGCGGACATGAAATTGCCGGGCCGCGGGATGCAATCTTTACCCGATAACTTATAGTCGTACTCATCGTACGAACTCTACTGAACGTCGTGTATCAGCGTTATGCAATCGAAAGGAGTACGGAATGGATTCAAGACTGCCCCGGCGCTATTGGCTCACCGGGGCCGGCAATGGAATCGGCGCTTCGTTGGCCGAAGCGATACTTGAGACAGGTGCATACCTGGCCGTCAGTTCACACTCGCCCCGCTCGTGCGAAAACCTTTTGGTACGTTATCCAGGACAAGTGCTGAGCGTGCCCGGCAATTTGACCGACAGCCAGGCCGTGCGCGAGATCGGTGAACAGATCACCCAACAATGGGGCGCCCTGGATCAGGTGATCCTCAATGCTGGAACGACTGAGTACGTTGACGAACAGCATACTGACCACACATTGATCGAGCATATCGTGCGCAGTAACCTGCTGGCCGCCAGTTTCTGCATCGAAGTGGCCATGCCCTTGTTGCGCGCCGGGACCCAACCTCATCTGGTGGGTATTGCCAGCCCGGTGACTTATCTGCCGCCCTCGAGAATCGAAGCGGGTGGAAGCGCGATGCGCCATCTGTTCGAATCGACTCGGGCAGAGCTGGCGTCTACGGGCGTTGATGTGACCTGGGTGCATCCTGGCTACGACGATCCATCGCGGGGGCCCGACGATTGTTTCCCATTCCCGGCCCACTGGTCGCCAGAAGAAGCGGCGCGGCATGTGCTGAAGCACTTGGTCGAACGCCCCCGGGAAGTCGCGCTTCCCATGGCGTCCCTGACCGCACTGTGGCCCTTGCCTTCATCCACCGAAACCCTATCGGCCGACATCGACTCACGCCAGGCAAAAAACGGCAATCCGATCAAGGGACGACCCTGAGCCGCCGATTGCCTTACACTGCGCGCCATGAAAACCATCCCCCTCCATGAAATCCCGGCACCGGCCGTCACCTGCTCGACATGCGCGGCGTGCTGCTGCCAGTTGGAAGTGATGCTGATCACCGACACCGGGGTCCCGGAGCGTTATATCGACACGGACGACTGGGGCGGGGAAGTGATGCTGCGGCTCGACGACGGTTGGTGCGCAGCCCTGGATCGCGACAGCATGATGTGCACCATCTACGAAAAGCGCCCGCTGATCTGCCGCGAGTTCGAGATGGGCGCGCCGGAATGCCTGGAAGAGCGTCAGGGCATTGCGACGGCGTATCGGTAGGAAAATAGATCCGATTTTTTGTGGGAGCGGGCTTGCTCGCGAAAGCGTCGGATCAGCCAGCACTGAAGTGATTGACACTACGCCTTCGCGAGCAAGCCCGCTCCCACAGTATTTAATGTTACAGCGGCATCGTGTAGTGCAGCGCGTAGCTTTCCACACCGTCGTTGGTCGATTTGATACCAGCGTTGGAGTAGTGAGTGGCGCGAATGCCCACTTCATGTCCGCCATTGAAGCGCAGGCCGAACCCGATGCGATCCTCGAACTGGAAGGCCGTTCCCAACTTGTTGCTTTCCACTTCGGTATTGGCGAACAGCGCAACGCCGACACCCGCCTCGATGTATGGCTTCACGTTCTGGCCGGAAAATTCATACACAAACACGGGCGAGAACGACAGGCTATGGTTGCTGGACGTCTCGTCACCTTCCCAATAGGTATAGGCGCCGCTCCAGTAGCCAGTCAGGCGACCGACGTCACTTTGCAACCAACTCTTGTCCCAGTCGAACTGCATGCCCAGGCGATAGGTCATGGTCGAATCGCTGGTCTGGCCCACCCCAAATTCCACACCCGCTGCTTGCGCAGTATAAGTGTGCCCCAACAACGCAGCCGCAAACGCGGCAAAGCAGAATAAGCGCTTCATTAGAAACATCCTTTTCCGAACAGACTTAGTTAATTTTGTTACAAAGACAAAACTATAGAAATCTGCGCTAAAACAGAAGTTCACCCCGTTTTACACATTTTTCACGTTTTTTTTACAGACCAAAGCTTCGCACAATGCCGGACGAATGCCATAGAAGCGGTAGGATTTTTCTGAAATGTATCGGGTCTGCACTTGTCCAGAATTGCGTTTCATGGGGCTCGCCCTCCGCCAGCCACCCACGTTCGGCCAACAGGCGCTGAAGTTGCCGGGCCACAGCGGCGCCGGTGTCGATCAGGCTGATGTCCCTTGGGATCATGTCCTTGAGCAAAGGCTTGAGAAATGGATAGTGGGTGCAGCCCAGGATCAGCGTATCGCAGCCGGCTGCCAGCAACGGCTCGACGTAGTGTTGCAGCAGTTGATGCAGGGCCTGGCTGTGCAGGTCCCCCGCTTCGATCAACTCGACCAGGCCCGGGCACGGCTGGGTGATGACCCGCACATCGGTGGCGAAACGGTCGAGCAAGGCGGCGAATTTGGCGCTTTGCAAGGTGCCGGTGGTCGCCAGCACCCCGACGATACCGCTGCGGGTTGCGGCGGCCGCCGGTTTGACTGCCGGTTCCATGCCGACAATCGGCCAGCGGGGAAAATCGCGCCGCAGATCGGCGACCGCGGCCACCGTTGCGGTGTTGCAGGCGACCACTAACGCCTTGGCGCCCTGACTGAAGAGAAAGTCGGCAATGATCGTGCTGCGCTGTCGGATGTATTCCGGGCTCTTCTCGCCGTAGGGGATGTGCCCACAGTCAGCCACGTACAGCAGCGACTCATTGGGCAGCAACTGACGGATCTCACCCAGCACCGACAGCCCGCCGACGCCCGAGTCCAGTACGCCCACCGGTGCGTCATTCATGCGGGCCACCACAGACACTGCAGCCCGGGTCGCGCTTGACCCGCAATTCGCGGAAACGCGTGCCCAAGGCGTCGATCAGCAGCAGCCGTCCCACCAGCGGCTCGCCGAAACCGACCAGCAACTTCAAGGCTTCAAGGGCTTGCAAACTGCCTACCAGGCCCACCAGTGGCCCGAGCACCCCCGCCTCGCTGCAGGTCAGCTCGGCTTCGCTGCCATGACCGTAAAGGCAGTGGTAGCAAGGGCTTTCAGGGCGACGCGGATCGAACACCGACAACTGCCCTTCCAGGCGAATCGCCGCACCGCTGACCAGCGGCTTACCCGCCGCGACACAGGCCGCGTTCACCGCCTCGCGGGTCGAGAAGTTGTCCGAGCAGTCGAGCACCACATCCACCGCCGCGACCGCCGCGGCCAGGCTGTCTTCGTCCATGGCGACCCGATGAGGCACCAACCGAACCTCGGGGTTGATCGCCCCCAGGCGCCGCATCGCCGAATCGACCTTGCTCAGGCCGACGCTGTCGGTGTCGTGAATGACTTGGCGTTGCAGGTTGGTCAGGTCGACGCTGTCGAAATCCGCCAGGTGCATCTCGCCCACGCCAGCGGCGGCCAGGTACAACGCCACCGGAGCGCCGAGCCCGCCGAGGCCGATGATCAACACGCGGCTTTGCTTGAGACGCAATTGGCCGTCGATGTCGACGTGCTGCAACAGAATCTGCCGGCTGTAGCGCAACAGCTCCTGATCGTTCAGCACGGCAGGCACCCCAGGCTGATGCGCTCATGCCCTCCCAAGTCCTTGCGACTGTGGACCTCGACAAATCCTTGGGCGCTCAGCAAATCGCGCACCGCCTCGGCCTGGTCGTAACCATGCTCGAGCATCAGCCAGCCACCCGGTTCGAGGTGCGCCGACGCCTGGGCCACGATCTGGCGCAGATCATCGAGCCCGTCCGGCCCGGCCACCAGGGCACTGGCCGGCTCGAAACGCACGTCGCCCTCGGCCAGATGCGGATCGCTGGCCGCGATGTACGGTGGGTTGCTGATGATCAACTGGAAACGCTCGCCTTCCAAGGCGCTGAACCAGTGGCTGCTCAACACCGTGACATTGCGCAGGTCCAGCCGCTGGCGATTGCGCTCGGCCAGGGCCACGGCCTCCAGCACCCGGTCGACCGCCGTGACGTTCCAGGCCGGACGCTCACTGGCCAATGCCAGGGCAATCGCGCCGCTGCCGGTGCCCAGGTCCAGGACCCGGGCCGGTGTCGCGGGCAGCAAGGCCAGTGCGGTTTCCACCAGCAGCTCGGTGTCGGGACGCGGGATCAGCGTATGGGGCGCGACTTCCAGGTCGAGTTTCCAGAAACCCTGCTGCCCAAGGATGTAGGCCACCGGTTCGCCGGAGCGACGGCGACGCAGGTATTCGGAGAACAGCAACGCCGCCTCGCTGGGCACGATCCGCTCGGGCCAGGTGTGCAGGAAGCTGCGGGGCTTGCCCAGGGCAGCGGCCAGCAACAACTCGACATCCAGCCGTGGCGTGGGCGAATCCGGCAGCTCGGCGGCGCGTAACAGACTGGCGATGATGGTCATTTATTCACCTGTGCTTACTCGCCAATCGCCGCCAACTGGTCGGCCTGGTATTCGGCCAGCAACGGCTCGATGACCGCATCGACACCACCGGCCAGGATCTCGTCCAGGGAATACAGGGTCAGGTTGACGCGATGGTCGGTGACCCGGCCCTGGGCGAAGTTGTAGGTGCGGATCCGTTCGGAGCGATCGCCCGAACCCACCAGCAATTTGCGTTCGCTGGCGATGGCATTGGCAGCGGCGCTGGTCTGCTGGTCGTTGAGCTTGGCCGACAACCAGGCCATGGCCCGCGCACGGTTCTTGTGCTGGGAACGTTCTTCCTGGCACTCGACCACGATGCCCGAGGGCAAGTGGGTAATGCGGATCGCCGAGTCGGTCTTGTTGACGTGCTGGCCGCCCGCGCCGGAGGAACGGTACGTGTCGACCCGCAGGTCCGCCGGGTTGATCTCGATGGCTTCCTGCTCGTCCGGCTCGGGCAATACCGCCACGGTGCAGGCCGAGGTGTGGATGCGCCCCTGGGATTCGGTGGCCGGTACGCGCTGCACACGGTGGGCGCCGGATTCGAACTTCAGCTTGCCGTAGACATTGTCGCCTTCGACCCGGGCGATGACTTCTTTATAGCCGCCGTGCTCGCCTTCGTTCTCCGACAGGATCTCCACGCGCCAACCGCGACGCTCGGCATAACGCGAATACATGCGGAACAGGTCGCCGGAAAAAATCGCCGCCTCGTCGCCGCCGGTGCCGGCACGGATCTCGAGGAACACGTTGCGCCCGTCATTCGGGTCCTTGGGCAGCAGCATGCGTTGCAGGTTGCTTTCCAGTTCGAGCAACTGCTCCTTGGCTTCGCGCACTTCCTCCACGGCCATTTCGCGCATGTCCGGGTCGCTGTCCTTGAGCAGCGCCTGGGCGCCTTCGAGGTCGTCCTGCACTTTAAGCAGCTGTTTATAGGTGGCGACAATCGGCTCGACTTCCGCATATTCCTTGGAATAGGTGCGGAATTTGTTCTGGTCGGCAATGACTTCGCCATCGCCCAGCAAGGCGGTCAATTCTTCGAAACGGTCCTGGAGAATGTCCAGTTTGTTGAGCAGCGACGCTTTCATTGCGGTTTTTTATCCGAAAAGCTATCCGGTGAGCCCTCACCGAGGGCAAAGAGTTCCTGGGCCATGGCCAGCGCATCGAGGCGGCCTTCGGCAGTCAGCTTCTTGAGCTGGACACTGGGGGCGTGGAGCAACTTGTTGGTCAGGCCGCGGGCCAGTTGCACCAGCACCTCTTCGGCACTGCCGCCGTTGGCCAGAAGGCGCTGGGCCTTTTGCAGCTCCTCGTCGCGCAGGCGTTCGCTCTGTTGACGATACGCCTTGAGCACATCCACCGCCGCCAGCTCGCGCAGGCGCACCATGAAGTCCTCGGCACCGACGCCGATCATCTCTTCCGCCGCCTGGGCTGCGCCCTGCCGGCTCTTGAGGTTCTCGGCCACCACCTCGTGCAGGTCGTCGACGCTATAGAGGTAAACGTCGTCCAGCTCGCCGACTTCCGGCTCGATGTCCCTGGGAACGGCGATGTCCACCATGAAAATCGGCTTGTGCTTGCGCAGCTTCAGGGCACTTTCCACGGCGCCCTTGCCGAGGATCGGCAGCTGGCTGGCGGTGGAACTGATGACGATATCACTGTGCACCAGCTCGGCGGGAATGTCCGACAGCAGCACGGCATGGGCACCAAACTGTTCGGCCAGGGTGCTGGCCCGTTCCAGGGTCCGGTTGGCGACGACAATGCGCTTCACACCCAGGTCGTGGAGATGGCGAGCGACCAGGGTGATGGTCTCGCCGGCGCCGATCAGCAGCGCCTGGCTGCGTTGCAAATCACTGAAAATCTGTTTCGCCAGGCTGACGGCGGCGAACGCCACGGACACCGGGTTCTCGCCGATGGCGGTGTCGGTGCGCACCTGCTTGGCGGCATTGAAGGTGGCCTGGAACAAGCGCCCCAGCAGCGGGCCGACGGTGCCGGCCTCACGGGCCACGGCGTAGGCCGATTTCATCTGGCCGAGAATCTGCGGCTCGCCCAGCACCAGCGAGTCGAGCCCCGAGGCGACGCGCATCATGTGACGAACGGCCGCATCGTCTTCGTGCACATAAGCACTGGCGCGCAGCTCTTCAAGGCTCAGGTTGTGATATTCGGCCAGCCAGCGCAGCACTGAATCGGCCGAAACGTGATCCTGTTCTATATAAAGCTCACTGCGATTGCAGGTGGAGAGGATCGCAGCTTCGCGGCTGTCGGTGAGTCGGCAGAGCTGCTGCAGGGCCTCAACCAGCTGCTCAGGCGTAAAGGCCACGCGCTCGCGGACGTCTACTGAAGCAGTCTTGTGGTTAATACCGAGTGCAAGGAAGGCCATTCAAGGTCGCTGATGGTGACGTGAAGCCGGCAATTGTCCTACTTCGTCAGATTCAGAACAACCACTCGATCTCTATCGCCCTGCCCTGGCTTGTAAATCGACGGGGCGGTTATGTTTGACCCAAGGCTTGTGTCATGATGATCCGACCGCAGGTTAGTCGTCCTCTTCCTATATGAATAGATCTTCCGCGTTGCTCCTCGCCCTTGCCTTGCTCAGCGGCTGCCAGTCCATGGCCCCCGTTTCGACGGACGGTACGCCGCCAGTCGAAGACAGCGTGCAGGCCCCTGAAAAACCCAAGGTCTATGGCTCGTTCAGCGAAGAAACCATCTTCAGCCTGTTGAGCGCCGAACTGGCAGGCCAGCGCAATCGCTTCGACATTGCGCTGGACAACTACGTGACCCAGGCCATCAATACCCAGGACCCGGGCATCTCCGAGCGGGCATTTCGCATTGCCGAATACCTGGGCGCCGACCAGCCCGCGCTGGATACCGCGCTGATCTGGGCCAGGAATGCCCCCGATGACCTGGAAGCGCAGCGCGCCGCCGCCGTGCAACTGGCCCGGGCCGGGCGTTACGACGACTCCATGGTCTATATGGAGAAAGTCCTGCTGGGCAAGGGCGACACCCATTTCGACTTCCTGGCGCTGTCGGCCGCCGATACCGACCAGGAAACCCGCAACGGGCTGATGAAAAGTTTCGATCGCCTGTTGCAGCGCCACCCGAATAACGGCCAGCTGATTTTCGGCAAGGCCCTGCTGCTGCAACAGGATGGCGACACCCAGGGCGCCCTCACCCTGCTGGAAGACAACCCGCCGGAAGCCGGCGAAGTGGCGCCGATCCTGCTTCGTGCCCGCCTGCTGCAAGGCTTGAATCGCGGCGACGAAGCCTTGCCGCTGCTGGAAAAAAGCATCAAGAAGTACCCGGACGACAAACGCCTGCGCCTCACCTACGCCCGCATGCTGGTGGAAAACAACCGCATGGACGACGCCAAGGTGGAATTCTCCAGCCTGGTCCAGCAATACCCGGAAGACGACGAGCTGCGCTATTCCCTGGCGCTGGTCTGCCTGGAAGCCAAGGCTTGGGAAGAGGCCAAGGGTTACCTGGAAGACCTGATCGCCCGGGAAAGCCATGTCGACTCGGCCCATTTGAACCTGGGTCGCATCGCCGAGGAACGCAACGACCCCGAGAGCGCACTGATCGAGTACGCCCAGGTCGGCCCGGGCAACGACTATCTGCCGGCGCAGTTGCGCCAGGCCGATATCCTGATCAGCAATGGCAAGACCGCCGATGCCCAGAGCCGCCTCGCGGTACAACGCGACTCCCAGCCGGACTACGGCATCCAGCTGTACCTGATCGAAGCCGAAACCCTGTCGGCCAACAATCAGGGCGACAAGGCCTGGAACGTACTGCAGCAAGCCTTGAAGCAGTACCCGGACGATCTGAACCTGTTGTATACCCGCGCCATGCTGGCGGAAAAACGCAATGACCTGGCCCAGATGGAAAAAGACCTGCGCCTGATCATCCAGCGCGACCCGGACAACGCCATGGCCCTCAATGCCCTGGGCTACACCTTGTCGGATCGCACCACCCGCTATGACGAAGCCAAGCTGCTGATCGAACAGGCCCACCAGATCAATCCGGAAGACCCGGCGGTACTCGACAGCCTTGGCTGGGTGAATTTCCGCCTGGGCAACCTCGACGAAGCCGAACGCCTGTTGCGCCAGGCCCTGGAGCGCTTTCCCGACCAGGAAGTCGCCGCTCACCTGGGCGAGGTCCTGTGGGCCAACGGCAAGCAACGCGAAGCCCGGCAGATCTGGAGCCGATTCCTCAAGGATCAGCCAGACAGCCCTATCTTGCGCAGCACCATCAAACGCCTGACCGGATCCGAGACCCTTTAAGATTATGTTTTTGCGCCATCTCATCGTTTTCAGCTTCATTGCCTTGCTCGCCGGTTGCGCGGGCTTCGGCGCCCGTGAATCCGTCCAGGGCCAGGGCAACCAGGCCCAGTGGCGCGAGCACAAGCAACAACTGAGCGGCCTCGACGGCTGGCAGATCGACGGCAAGATCGGCATCCGCGCCCCGAAAGACTCGGGCAGCGGCACGCTGTTCTGGCTGCAACGCCAGGACTACTACGACATTCGCCTGTCGGGCCCACTGGGTCGCGGCGCGGCCCGCCTGACTGGCCGGCCGGGCCAGGTTTCCCTGGAAGTCGCCAATCAGGGACGCTACGAGGCCCCGAGCCCCGAAGCGCTGCTGGAAGAACAGCTGGGCTGGAAACTGCCGGTTTCCCACCTGACCTGGTGGGTTCGCGGGCTGCCGGCACCGGACAGTAAAAGTCGCCTGACCCTCGACGCCGACAGCCGCCTGTCCAACCTGGAACAGGATGACTGGCAGATCGAATACCTCAGCTATGCCCAGCAGAACGGCTACTGGCTGCCCGAACGCATCAAGTTGCACGGCAGCGACCTCGACGTCACGCTGGTGATCAAGCAATGGCAGCCGCGCAAGCTGGGGCAATGACATGACCGCCGCACGCCTGACGCTGCCCTCCCCGGCCAAGCTCAACCTGATGCTGCACATCCTCGGCCGTCGTCCGGACGGCTACCACGAGTTGCAGACGATCTTCCAGTTCCTGGACTACGGCGACGACATCACCTTCGCCGTGCGCGACGACGGCGTGATTCATCTGCACACCGAGTTTGAAGGCGTGCCCCACGACAGCAACCTGATCGTCAAGGCCGCGAAACAACTCCAGGCGCAATCCGGTTGTACGCTGGGCATCAATATCTGGATCGAGAAAATCCTGCCCATGGGCGGCGGCATCGGCGGCGGCAGCTCGAATGCGGCGACGACTTTATTGGGCCTCAACCATTTGTGGCAGCTTGGCTGGGACATCGATCGCCTGGCTGCGCTGGGCCTGACGCTGGGCGCCGACGTGCCGGTTTTCGTGCGTGGCCACGCCGCTTTCGCCGAGGGCGTCGGGGAAAAACTCACCCCAGTGGAACCCGAGGAACCCTGGTACTTGGTGCTGGTGCCGCAAGTATCTGTAAGTACAGCAGAAATTTTTTCAGATCCACTGTTGACACGTAACTCTCCTCCCATTAAAGTGCGCCCCGTTCCCAAGGGAAACAGTCGAAATGACTGCTTACCGGTGGTAGCAAGGCGTTATCCAGATGTTCGTAACGCATTGAATTTGTTAGGTAAATTTACCGAAGCAAAACTCACCGGAACTGGAAGTTGTGTGTTTGGGGGCTTCCCAAGCAAAGCTGAAGCTGATAAAGTCTCGGCCCTTCTTACAGAGACCCTTACAGGATTTGTAGCAAAAGGAAGCAACGTTTCGATGTTGCATCGCAAGCTGCAAGACCTGCTCTAAAAGGAATCGAGTGCTGGGCACTCGCAGCAACAGATACAGGGGCGTCGCCAAGCGGTAAGGCAGCAGGTTTTGATCCTGCCATGCGTTGGTTCGAATCCAGCCGCCCCTGCCATTTTCCTATACTCATCCAGGTATACCCTCAGCCTTCAGGTACTGCGCGTGTCCAAGATGATGGTCTTTACGGGGAACGCCAACCCCGATCTGGCTCGGCGTGTCGTACGTCAGCTGCATATCCCTCTCGGTGACATCTCTGTCGGTAAATTTTCCGACGGCGAAATCACTGCCGAGATCAATGAAAACGTTCGCGGTAAAGACGTCTTCATTATTCAGCCGACTTGCGCTCCGACCAACGATAACCTGATGGAACTCGTCGTGATGGCTGATGCCTTCCGCCGTTCCTCGGCTACTCGTATCACTGCTGTTATTCCTTACTTTGGTTATGCCCGTCAGGATCGCCGTCCGCGTTCCGCACGTGTGGCGATCAGCGCGAAAGTCGTGGCTGATATGCTCACCGTAGTCGGCATCGACCGTGTCCTCACGGTTGACCTGCATGCTGACCAGATTCAGGGGTTCTTCGATATTCCCGTGGATAACATCTACGGCTCCCCGGTCCTGGTGGATGATATTGAAGATCAGCGCTTCGAAAACCTGATGATCGTGTCCCCGGACATTGGCGGCGTCGTGCGTGCACGGGCTGTTGCCAAATCCCTGGGCGTGGATCTGGGTATCATCGACAAACGCCGTGAGAAAGCCAATCACTCCGAAGTGATGCATATCATCGGCGACGTCGAAGGGCGCACCTGTATCCTGGTCGATGACATGGTCGATACCGCCGGCACCCTGTGCCACGCGGCCAAGGCCCTGAAAGAGCATGGCGCTGCCAAGGTCTTTGCCTACTGCACACACCCTGTGCTGTCGGGTCGAGCGATCGAGAACATTGAAAATTCCGTGCTGGACGAGCTGGTGGTGACCAATACCATTCCGCTGTCCGCTGCAGCACAAGCCTGTGCACGTATCCGTCAACTGGATATCGCACCGGTGGTTGCCGAAGCGGTTCGCCGCATCAGCAATGAAGAATCGATCAGCGCGATGTTCCGCTAAGGGCCCTGCCCTTTCCAGGACATCTCGTTGACGAAAAGCGCCCCGCCCCGACATCACCTGTCGGGGCGGGGCTTTTTTGCCCATACCGTGCCTGACGCTGGTCGCAAACGTCACTCGGTCATGGCTATTTTGGAGATACAACATGAACGATTTTACTCTGAATGCTGAAGTGCGTTCCGACCTGGGGAAAGGTGCGAGCCGCCGCCTGCGTCGTCTCGCAAGCCTGGTTCCAGCTGTAGTCTACGGTGGCGAAAAAGCCCCTGAGTCCATCAGCATGCTGGCCAAAGAAGTTGCCAAACTGCTCGAAAACGAAGCGGCCTACAGCCACATCATCGAGCTGAACGTTGGCGGCACCAAGCAAAACGTCGTGATCAAAGCCCTGCAGCGTCACCCGGCCAAAGGCCACGTGATGCACGCTGACTTCGTCCGCGTTGTTGCCGGTCAGAAGCTGACTGCTGTTGTTCCAGTGCACTTCATCAACGAAGCTGCTCCGGTCAAGAAAGGCGGCGAGATCTCGCACGTGACTTCCGAGCTGGAAGTTTCCTGCCTGCCGAAAGACCTGCCTGAATTCATCGAAGTCGACCTGGCTGACGCCGAAATCGGCACGATCATTCACCTGTCCGACCTCAAGGCTCCTAAAGGCGTTGAGTTTGTTGCTCTGGCACACGGCGATGACAAGGCTGTTGCCAACGTCCACGCTCCACGTGTTGCTCCAGAAGCCACTGAAGAAGGCGCTGCAGAGTAATTTCACTCTGTCGCCGGAGTGACCGGAAACATCGCGGACTGGAACGTAGCGAGACAGCGGGCGAGAACGCGAAGTTTACTCAACGGTAAATCCGCCATTTTCGTCCACTGTCGCAACACCGCCTGATTGCGACATCGTTATCCACACTCCAGGAAGGGCCCCTATCGTGACTGCCATTAAACTGATCGTTGGCCTGGGAAATCCAGGCGCTGAATACGAACAGACCCGGCATAACGCAGGGGCCCTTTTTGTTGAGCGCATCGCGCACGCACAAGGCGTCAGCCTGGCGGCCGATCGCAAGTATTTCGGCCTGACCGGGCGCTTCTCGCATCAGGGTCAGGATGTTCGCCTGTTGATTCCCACCACCTACATGAACCGCAGCGGCCAGGCCGTGGCGGCATTGGCCGGTTTCTTTCGCATCAAGCCTGAAGAAATCCTGGTGGCCCACGACGAACTCGACCTGCCTCCGGGCGTTGCCAAGCTCAAGCAAGGCGGCGGCCATGGCGGTCACAACGGGTTGCGCGACATCATCGCGCAACTGGGTAATCAGAATACCTTTCACCGCCTGCGGCTTGGCATCGGCCACCCGGGCGTTGCCAGTATGGTTTCTAACTTTGTCCTGGGTCGTGCGCCTCGCGCCGAACAGGAAAAACTCGATGCCAGCATCGACTTTGCCCTCGGCGTGCTGCCGGATATTCTCGCCGGTGAATGGAACCGCGCGATGAAAAACCTGCACAGCCAGAAGGCCTGACACTTATCCGAGGGGAAACACCATGGGATTCAATTGCGGCATCGTCGGCCTGCCTAACGTCGGCAAGTCCACCCTGTTCAACGCCCTGACCAAATCCGGTATCGCGGCCGAGAACTTCCCCTTCTGCACCATCGAGCCGAACAGCGGCATCGTGCCGATGCCCGATCCGCGCCTGGAAGCCTTGGCAGCCATCGTGATCCCGGAGCGGGTGCTGCCGACCACCATGGAGTTCGTCGACATCGCCGGCCTGGTGGCCGGTGCCTCGAAGGGTGAAGGCCTGGGTAACAAGTTCCTGGCCAACATCCGCGAAACCGATGCCATCGCCCACGTGGTCCGCTGCTTCGAAGACGAGAACGTGATTCACGTCTCCAACAGCGTCGACCCGAAACGCGATATCGAAATCATCGATCTGGAACTGATCTTCGCCGACCTCGATAGCTGCGAGAAGCAACTGCAGAAAGTCGCTCGCAACGCCAAGGGCGGCGACAAGGACGCCGTCGCTCAGAAAGCCTTGCTCGAGCAGTTGATCGCCCACTTCACCCTGGGCAAACCGGCACGCAGCCTGATCAAGAACATGGGCGCCGATGAGAAGCAGATCATTCGCGGCTTCCATCTGCTGACCACCAAACCGGTCATGTACATCGCCAACGTTGCCGAAGATGGTTTCGAAAACAACCCGCTGTTGGACGTGGTGAAAGCCATTGCCGAAGAAGAAGGCGCGATGGTCGTACCGGTCTGCAACAAGATCGAAGCGGAAATCGCCGAGCTTGAAGACGGCGAAGAAAAGGACATGTTCCTGGAGGCCCTGGGCCTTGAAGAACCAGGCCTGAACCGCGTGATCCGCGCCGGCTATGAAATGCTCAACCTGCAGACGTACTTCACCGCTGGCGTAAAGGAAGTGCGCGCCTGGACCGTACGCGTCGGCGCCACCGCGCCACAAGCCGCGGCCGTGATCCACACCGACTTCGAAAAAGGCTTCATTCGCGCCGAAGTCATCGCCTACGACGACTTCATCCAGTACAAGGGCGAAGCCGGCGCCAAGGAAGCGGGTAAATGGCGCCTGGAAGGCAAGGAATACATCGTCAAGGATGGCGACGTGATGCACTTCCGCTTTAACGTCTGACCGGCCTATTAAGTTCCAGGGTGTTTGTTGAAACACCTAGGAACCGATACAACCCCAGAGAACCGCGCCTTAGCGCGGTTTTTCTGTTTCAGAACGTCACATTTCGCTTCTGCTGTTTCCATCCTTCGCCAGAAGAATCGCAGGGTGAATCAACCAAGCTGCTAGCTCAGCCACCGAACTTCCTACCGGAGAAAAAGCCGTAAGCCCCCTCCTGATAGCAACTTGCCACACTCTTAAGGTAAATTAGCCAAAGAGGTGACGCCAACAAGCCCACTCCCCCCGAACAGCACAAGGATGTAGCCATGCCCGCCAGCAACGACCGTCCCCTGGAACCTGCCCTGTAGCACCCGCTCCCCAAGCACCCACGCAAATAAGTCTGACAGCCAAGCCTTGAAACGGCATGACCGTGGATAAGGAGAGTCCATGCCTCACCCTTTTCAGTTTCAAACCTCGCCATTCGCCGGACCGGGCACCACTGAAGCCAACGTTTTCGTCCATGGCTACAGCGCCGGGCATAGCGAGGAGGACAAGCAGTTTCTGCTCGACAAGATCCCCGACCAGCTAAAGCACTACACCAATATCTTTGCGTTCTGGCCTTCGAATCATCTTCTGCGTTTCGACAAGTCTTCGCTTTGGGCACTTGGCGCGGCAGGTCTGAATTTCGGTAAAACCATGTCGAGTTCGCCCCTCGATTCTTTCGGCCTTGTGGGGGCCTTCGCCAAGGACCGGATGGGCAACTTCACTCAGGCCCGCACTCGGGCGGAGCACATGGGAGCGGTGTTGTTTGACCAGTTGCAGGATTACTTGCGTAGCAACCATCCAAAGATCAAGACCATCAACCTGATCGGGCACTCGCTCGGTGGGCGGCTGGTTATCAGCAGCCTGAAGAGTTTTTCGTATCGACAGCAGTTGGCTATCAACGATGTGCTGCTTATGGCCGCCGCCGTTGAAGTCACCGCCATGGAAGCGCGGCAGCTGCGTGAACGGTTCAAGGGGAGGCTTATCAATGCCTATTCCAAGGCAGACAGGACCCTGCTGTTGAACTGGGGTGAAACCTGCCTGGGACGTAACGAGATCGAGCACTTCGAGAGCATCGAAATGAACGATTTCGGTCACACCGATTACTGGGAACGACTGCCAGAAGTGCTGGCGGAGACTCGTTTCAAAGCCCACGCCCCCGGCTCGTCGGACGCTGCTCAAACACCTGCAGAAGAACTCTTGCCACCGCTGGCGCCCGAACAACTCGCCGAAGAACACGACATGAAACTCGAACTGAACAGCCCTCTTGATGTTTACCAGCAAATCAATGACGAGCTGGCACTCATTATCAGTGAACTGAGACATCCTTCGGACGACGAAGCCTTGAACCTATCCCGTCAGGAGGCGCTTCGGCGGCTGACCGAGCATCGGACGGCGCTGTTTGAGCGGCTCGCGGAACTTGAGAAAAATGCCGAGTGGAACACGTTCACCATCGCCTTCTATGGCGAGACGGGGGCAGGCAAGTCGACCCTCATCGAGACCCTGCGCATCCTGCTTCAGGAGCCCGGCAAGCGGGCGAGTCAAGAGGCGTTTCGCAAGCTGCGCGACCAGTACGGGCTGACTGAAGAAACCCTGCAGGGGCTGCAACGGAGCATCGAGCAAGCCGAAGCGCGACTTGAAGAACTGACGCAGCAACTGAGTGCGACAGTGTCGCAGTTCGAACAGCCTTTCAGGGACGCACAGAGCGCGCTGGACCAGGCCAACGCCCGGTCCAGCGAGGTGAAACAGCGACTGGGCGGTGCGTTTGAGCAACACGAGCAATCACATAAGGACGCCCTTGCCGCCGTCACTCGCCTGCACACGCTTCTTGCGACACGCAAAAGCAACGCTTCGCTCTGGCAAAAGCTGTTGAATCTTTTCAGAACGATGCCGGAAGAGCTTCAGTTGAATGAGGCCACCGCTTCGTTGACCGCAACTACAGCGGCACGGGACAGTGCTGCCGCGACGCTGCACGTCGAACAGACGAAAGCCGAACAGGCGTGCCGTGCGATGGAGCAGCAGGTGAGCGAGATCGTAACCAGGCGCGACGACGCTTGTGCGGCGCTGTCCGCGCAACAGGCGGAGGCGACGCAGCAGCAGCGAGCGCTCACCCAGCAGCGACTCGAACATGAGACCCAACTGGCGCAGTTGCTGGGAGAGCTGCAAGTTCATGCTGACGGTCAAATCATCGGTCACGGTTTGAGCGACTTCACCCGCGAGACTCAGCGCTATGAGTTCGAGCTGGACGGCCAACCCTTCGCGCTGCTGGATGTACCCGGTATCGAGGGCAAGGAAGGCTTGGTACTCGACCAGATAGAACGTGCCGTCCAGACCGCTCACGCGGTGTTCTATGTCACCAACCAGGCCGCACCGCCACAAACGGGTGACGGCCAGCACCAGGGCACACTGGAAAAGATCAAGCAGCATCTGGGAGCGCAAACCGAGGTGTGGACCATCTTCAACAAGAAGATCACCAACCCCAAGCACTCACTGACTGACCGACCGCTGGTCTCCGACGACGAAATCGCCAGCCTTGCCGGGCTTGACCAGAAAATGAGCGAGCAGCTCGGCAAGCACTATCAACATGTGTTTCCGCTGAGCGCGCTTCCTGCCTTTCTCGCCTCGACCGACCATCTTGCACCGGGATCACAGAATGCCAAGCGCCGCAGCAAAGTGCTCGAGGATTTCGGTGCCGACGAGTTGCTGGAAAAATCCCGTCTGCGCCCCTTCCTGGATTTGCTAGGCCGCCAGCTGATTCACAACGGCAAAGCCAAGATCATTCGCGCCAACTTCAACAAGGCCAATGACGCGCTCAACCACACCACCCAGACACTCTCAGGCGTTCAGCAGACTCTGAATGCGCTGTCGGAAAAGCTCTCCCAGGAAGAGCAAAGCGCCAAGAGCCAGTTGACCACCAGCTTTGCGGCGCTGAAGAAACGTCTGGAGTCTTGCGGCGAAACCTTGATCGACAACTTCACCCGTAAGGTGCGTAACGACGTTTACGCACGCATCGAAAAAGACATCAGCAACGACGCTTTCAAAAGCGCCCTGACCGAGCAGCTTGAAACCCAGCAGCGCCAGCTCAGCAAGCAGCTGCCCGTGGCAGTGAACATAGAGGTCGGTAAATTCCAGAAGGCCGCCGAGGATATTCTCTCCCGTTTTGAAAAACACGCCCAAGAGTTGACCTCCAGTTACGGAAAGCTGGGCAGCATGCGATTCAACCAACCTTTCAACCTGAACATAAAAATCGACAACGGCGTCAACGTTGCGGGGCTGCTGGCAAGCCTTGTGGGTATCGCGACGGCACCGTTCACCGGCGGAGCCAGCTTGTGGTTCGTTGGGGCTTCAGTACTGACCGCGCTTGTCTCGATCGGCAAGGCACTCTGGAGCGCGCTCAGCACGGACTACAAGATGTCCCAACAACGCCAGGCCCTTGATAAGAATCTGCGCAGCGCCACCGAGCAATTGCGCGACATGCTGCGCGAAAGTCTGGACAGCGCTCTGAGCGAAATGCAGAAGACTATCGACCAACTCGACCTGGCACTTGAAGCGCCTGCCAAACAGGCGGCCAATCAGGTGAGCACGCTGTCGCGCTCGACCATCCGCCTGAAAACCCTCTCCCGCCAAATCGAACTCGCAGGAAACCTGTAATGGAAAACACTCTCAAGACGTTCAAGGCCCAACAGGCTAATACGCTGACGCTGCTGGACAGGCTGCAGAATTTCCTCGGTCAGGGGGCCCAGGCCGGCGTTCCGATTGACCCAGCGTTGAGCAGCAAGCTGCAGAATGTCGTCAGCAGCGTGTCTGGTGAGAAACTCAAGGTCGCGCTGATTGGCGGCTTCTCTGAAGGCAAGACTTCGATTGCGGCGGCCTGGATGGAAAAGCTGGACAGGTCCAGCATGAAGATCAGCCATCAGGAATCCTCCAATGAGGTGAAAGTCTACGAAATCGACGAAGACTTCGTGCTGATCGACACCCCCGGGCTGTTCGGCTTCAAGGAAATGGAAAATGCCGAAACTCACGCCATCGAGAAGTACAAGGACATCACTAAAAAATACGTGAGCGAATCTCACCTGGTGCTCTATGTGATGAACTCGACCAACCCCGTCAAGGAAAGCCACAAGGATGACCTGATCTGGTTGTTCCGCACTCTGGATCTGCTGCAACGCACAGTGTTCGTCCTCAGCCGCTTCGACGAAGTGGCTGACGTAGAAGATGAACAGGACTACCTGGCCAACCTGCAGGTCAAACGCGAAAACGTGACAGGCCGGCTTCGTGAACAGATCGCGCTGACCGACCAGGAAGCAGCCGAACTGTCCATTGTCGCCGTCGCCGCGAACCCCTTCGACATGGGTGTAGAGCACTGGCTGGGCAACCTCGAACAGTTCAAGGCGCTGTCTCACATCGCCACACTTCAGACGGCCACCACAGGAAAGATGCAGCAGAACGGAGGCAGCGCCGCGCTGATCAACGACATGCGCGCCAGCGTCATCCGTGACGTGCTGAGCAACCAACTGCCCGTTGCCATCGAGAACGATCAGAAGGTTTCGCTGGAGGTCGGCAGGCTCGATGAGCTCAATGCTCGCCTGGGCAAGCAACTGGCAACAACCGGGCAGCAAATCGAAGAGGCACGGATCAGCCTTCGTGATTTTGCCACCCGCTACTTCTCCGACCTGATCCTTCAGGCTAAAGGTTGCAGCCTGGAAACCTTCGCGGACTTCTTCGAACGCGAGGTCGGTGCTGAGGGCATCATCCTGTCCACCCGTCTGCAAAATGAATTCAGCCGCCAGACCCAGTCGATTACCCTTGAGGTCGAGAAGATGCAAGTGGGCTTCGACAGCGAGGTCAACCACTTCAACACCACCGTCAAGGCCTTGGGTAAACAAGGCATCAACCACGTGCTCAAAGGCAACTTCATCAATAACACCACGGTGCTGGCCGCACGGGATGGCCTCACCACCATCGCCAAGACGGTAGGCATGGATATCGGCAAGTACCTGAAATTCAAGCCGTGGGGGGCGGTGAAGTTCGCCAAAGGTGCCAATGGCGCACTGGCCTTCCTCGGCGTGGCCCTCGAAGCCTGGGACAGCTGGGAGCAATACAAGCGCGAAGAAGCTTTCAAGAAAGCAGTCGCGACGATGGTCGGCAACTTCGAACAGCAACGTCAGGACTTCCTTGCCCTCGTGAACTCGGAACGCTTCAAGGAGGAGTTCTTCCCGGAGTACCTGCTGCTCAACACACGCCGCAAAGAACTGCAGAGCAATGTGGATGAAAGCCGTGTACGTCAGCAGCGCTTCCAGGCATGGCGCGTTGAAGCTGAAGCCATCGACGCAGAGTTCAAAAGACTGAACTGACCTCATCCAGGCGCCCGCCGAAAGATGCAGCGGGCGCTTCGTGAGCAGAGCTAATTGATTGGCACTGTGGTCTTGCCCACTCCTACAACCGGGCTAGAACAGATAGCCTATGTAAATCGCAGCGCCACCACCGGCCTGCAAACCAGCGTTTATGCCGGCCATGACCACCGCCCCCTTGGCCGACTTCGCCAGCCGCTGGTTGACCAGGGTGGAAGCGATGAGCGAGGTCGCCGGGTTGGAATTCAGTGCCATCGACAACGCCAGCAACTTGGGATCAAGCCCGAACAACAGCGCCGTGGCCGAACCACCGATTCCCAGGCCCACCCCTACTTCGGTGTACATGCACGGTCCGGTGATGTCGTCACTGGTCAGGTCGCGAGCGACCAAGGCATCGCTGACAAACACCTTGCCGGTGCTGGGAAAGGCCTCCGCCGCGCCGGCCGCAGACACACCCTTGCCCTTGATCTGGATATTGATCTTGCCGAAACGCGGCAGCCGCGCGCCGAATCCGGCACCTACTCCGACGCCACCGTAGCGGTAGCTGATGTCCTCGCCCTCGGGCGAACGCAGGATGATCGAACCGCCGCTGCCCGCCACCATGACCACGGTCAGGCCGCCGCCACTGGCGGTCTGATACTGCCAGCGACTTTCATTGACCGGAATCGGGATGTTGTAGCTCATACGTTAAAGTCCTTTATGTGAATGAACCGCACCGCGACCGCGCTGACGGATAGCCTTTGCCAGACCGACAAGGGTGAACACCAGACCGATAAAACCCAGGACCCCGGAAGTGCCCCACAACGCGGCAGAGTCATCGACGATGGCGCTGTTGGCCGGCTGCTCGGGCAGGTAGTACACCCGCACCGGCTGATCCTGCTGATAGCCGAAAATGAAGCCGCCTTGGGGGTAGGAGATTTTTTCACCACTGCTCGTGGTGAACGCGATCTCAGGATGCGAACCACCGGCATTCAAGTGGCTGACGATGCCATCGGCGGTCTGTGCGCGGCCGAGAAACTCGCGTCGCTCAAGCGTGAGATTGATGGCAATGCTCAACAAACCGATACCAATCAGGGCAAACAGCAGGCCCAGCAATATCTTCCCGATGTGTGACGGGGTGTAGTTAGCCATGGTTTGTCTCAGTGTTCGTCCATGAAGAGGGCGACCAGAATAGCAAGAAGCGGCGCTATGCCGCACCTCCGGAAAATCATTCCCGCAATCGTACGACGCCAGGAGAAGGCCTCTCAGTGGCGAGTGGTGATAAACACCCTGATCGACTACCATGCCCAGCGCCGGTTCCCCCACGGGACTAATAGGGAATCCGAGATGCCTCGCACGGCATCAAACGGAACTGCCCCCGCAACTGTAGGTGCTGAGCCTGCTCCTCAATGGCCACTGGGATCACCCCGGGAAGGCTGGAGCCAGGCGATGACGCATCAGTCAGGAGACCTGCCGGCCAAGTCAATCACTAACCGGCGGGGTGTCCGGGAAGGGCATCCTTGCGTTGCGCATCACTGGGCCGATCGGCACTTCAGTGCTTCAGCGGCAGCGTTCGATGATGTGTTTTCCAGTCCGTCCCCTGCTCCGTGTACGGTCAACTGGAGTTTGCGTCATGCTGCTGCCCCGCCTTGCCCCCCTCGTCATCGCCCTGGGTCTGCCGAGCCTCGCCCACGCGGCCCCGACTCACTATCCCCTGACCCTCGAGAACTGCGGCAGCACGCTGACCTTTGAGCAACCACCCAGTCGCGCCGTGACCATCGGCCAGGCCGGCACTGAAATGCTCTATGCCATGGGTTTGAGCGACAAGGTGGTCGGCACTTCGCTCTGGTTCAACGATGTGCAGATGAAGTACAAGGCACAGAACGACAAGATCGAACGCCTGGCTGATAACGAGCCGAGCTTCGAGGCGGTGATCGGCAAACGCCCGCAACTGGTGGCGGTGGAACTGGAATGGATGGTCGGACCGCAAGGCGTGGTCGGTACCCGCCAGCAGTTTCACGAACTGAAGATCCCCACCTACCTGATGCCCTCCGATTGCGAGGCCAAGGATAATCTGGTCGGTGCGGATGGCACACGGCTGGAGGCGTTTCGCATCGACAGTATCTACAAGAGCATCAGCCAGTTGGCTGAAATCTTCGACGTACAGGAGCGTGGCCAGCAGTTGAACGCCCAACTCAAGGCGAGCCTGGCGAAGTCTATCGCCACGGTGCAGGCCAAGGATCTGAAGCAGACGAGCGCGCTGTTCTGGTTCTCCAGCGCCAGTCTGGACATCGACCCCTATGTGGCCGGGCACAAGGGCATTCCTGACTTCATGCTCAGTACCCTGGGCGTGCGCAACGTGGTTGAATCCGATGAGGAATGGCCGACCGTCGGCTGGGAAACCATCGCCAAGGCCAACCCGACCTTCCTGGTCATTGCCCGCATGGATCGCCGACGTTTTCCGGCGGATGACCATGAAAAGAAGCTGCAATTCCTGCGCAGTGACCCGGTGACCCGCAATATGGACGCGGTGAAAAACAACCGCATCATCATTCTCGATGCGATGGCCATGCAAGCGAGCATCAGAATGTTCGACGGCCTGGAAACCCTGGCGACGGCCATCAGCGGCTACGACCTGCCGAAATGATTCCGACGCTGATTCGAACGTTGCTGGCGTTGGCGGCGCTGCTCCTGGCAGTGATTGCCGGCGTGGCCATCGGTGAGACGAGTATCGAGCCGAGTGTGGTGTTCCAGGTGCTGGCCAACAAACTGTGGGCCGCAGGTTATGCCCTCGACCCGATAGACGAAGGCATCGTCTGGAACTACCGGCTGACCCGTGCGCTGGTGGCGGCGGCCTGCGGTGCGGGCCTGGCGACCTGCGGGGTGATCTTGCAATCGCTGTTGCGTAACCCGTTGGCCGATCCTTACCTGCTCGGCATCTCCGCCGGGGCCTCGACAGGCGCGGTACTGGTGGCGCTGCTGGGCATTGGGGCGGGGCTGATTTCGTTGTCGGTCGGGGCCTTCGCCGGGGCCGTTGCCGCGTTCGCCGTGGTCGTTTTGCTGGCCCGTGCCAGCCGCTCACCCGCTGGCACCGGGCAGATCATCCTGGCCGGCATTGCCGGCTCGCAGTTGTTCAATGCGCTCACCGCGTTTCTGATTACCAAGTCCGCCAGTTCCGAACAAGCGCGCGGCATCATGTTCTGGTTGCTGGGAAATCTCAGTGGGGTCCGTTGGCCGTCGGTGTGGCTGTCGGTGCCCGTGGCATTGATCGGTCTTGCGGTGTGCCTGTGGCACCGGCGGGCGCTGGACGCCTTTACCTTTGGCGCCGACTCGGCCGCCTCCCTTGGCATTCCGGTACGCCGGGTGCAATTCCTGCTGATCAGCTGCGCAGCACTGGTGACAGCGGTGATGGTGTCGATTGTGGGCTCCATCGGTTTCGTCGGGTTGGTCATTCCCCATGCCGTGCGTTTGTTGCTGGGTACCCGGCATGCGCGCCTGTTGCCGGCAAGCGCGTTGGGCGGCGCGGTGTTCCTGATCGCCGCCGATGTCTTCTCCCGAACGCTGATCAAAGGCCAAGTCATCCCGGTCGGCGTCATCACTGCACTGGTGGGTGCTCCGGTGTTCGCGTTGATCCTGATCGGTCGGAGAAATGCCCGATGAATGCCGTCACCTCTGTCATCGGCGAATCCGTGCTGAGTTGTTCCGGCCTCGGCTTCCATGTGCGGGACGCCGAGTTGTTGCACGATATCCGCCTGGACATCCGTCGGGGCGAAACCCTGGGCCTCGTCGGCCCCAACGGTTCGGGAAAATCCACATTGCTCAAACTGCTGGCGGGCGTGCGCGCCCCCAGCCGGGGCGACATTCACCTCAACAACCAGCCCCTCAAGACGCTGGCACGGCGAACCGTCGCGCAGACCCTGGCCGTGGTTGAGCAACAGGCCGACACACTGGATGCGATCAGCGTGTTCGACGCCGTTGCCTTGGGCCGAACGCCGTGGCTATCAGCCTTGAGTCCGTGGTCAAACGAAGACGCTGCCATCGTCCAGCAGGCGCTGTGGGACGTCGATGCGGCGCACTTGAAAAACCGCACCTGGCACAGCCTGTCCGGCGGTGAACGCCAACGTGTTCACATCGCTCGGGCCCTGGCCCAACGCCCGCAGATTCTCTTGCTGGACGAACCCACCAATCACCTGGATATCCAGCATCAGCTCGCCATCCTGAAAGTCGTGCAAGCGCTACCTGTCACGACGGTCATCGCCCTGCACGACCTGAACCAGGCGTTGACCTGTGATCGCCTGGCGGTACTGGAACGGGGCCGGCTGGTAGCGCTAGGCAAACCTCTTGAGGTGCTGACCCCGCAACGCTTGCAGGCTACGTTCGGCGTGCACGCCCATTACCTGATCGACCCTTTCGACGGCGCGCAGATCCTGCGCTTTCGTTCCGTTTGACTGAATCTCGGGGTTCGGAAAAAACCGAACCCTATGCAAGTGCCGAGTTTAGCCAAGCGACGGGGCGAGCCCAGAAGATAAAGCCGACACATTGGCCCGCGCCGCGTGCAGTTTTTTGTAGCTGTCGATCAGGCGCAGGTGCCTATCGAGCCCCTCCAGCTTCATGCTGGTCGGCGTCAAGCCATGGAAGCGCACGCTGCCGTCCACCGAGCCGATCGCCGCATCCATCCGCTCGTTGCCAAACATCCGACGGAAATTGGCCTCGTAGTCTTCCAGTTCCAGGTCTTCGTCCAGCTTCATCTCCAGCACCACATTCACGGCCTGGTAGAACAACCCGCGCTCAACCGTGTTGTCGTTGTACTGCAGGAAGGTTTCCACCGCTTCCTTCGCCTCTTCGAACTGCTGCAAGGCCAGATAGATCAGCAGCTTCAACTCCAGGATCGTCAAGTGGCCCCAAGCCGTGTTGTCATCGAACTCGATGCCGATCAAGGTGGTGATGTCGGTGTAGTCGTCCAGCTCGCTTTCCACCAGACGCTCCACCAGCGCTTGCAGTTCGTCTTCGTCCAGGCGATGCAGGTTCAGGATGTCGGCGCGGAAAAACAGCGCTTTGTTGGTGTTATCCCAGATCAGATCGTCCACGGGATAGATTTCCGAATAGCCCGGCACCAGGATACGGCAGGCTTTCGCGCCGATATGCTCGTAGACCGCCATGTACACTTGCTTGCCCATGCCTTCGAGGATGCCGAACAAGGTCGCGGCCTCCTCGGCATTCGAGTTTTCACCCTGGCCGGAGAAGTCCCACTCCACGAATTCGTAATCTGACTGGGCACTGAAAAAGCGCCACGACACCACGCCGCTGGAGTCGATGAAGTGCTCGACGAAGTTATTCGGCTCAGTCACCGCATGGCCTTCGAACGTCGGCTGGGGCAAGTCGTTGAGGCCTTCGAAACTGCGGCCCTGCAACAATTCGGTCAGGCTGCGCTCCAGCGCCACTTCCAGGCTCGGGTGTGCGCCGAACGAGGCAAACACACCGCCGGTCCGCGGGTTCATCAACGTGACGCACATCACCGGGAATTCGCCCCCCAGGGAGGCATCCTTCACCAGGACGGGGAACCCCTGCTCTTCCAGCGCCTGGATACCGGCCATGATTCCCGGGTACTTCGCCAACACGTTGGCCGGTACATCCGGCAGTGCGAATTCACCTTCGATGATCTCGCGTTTGACCGCGCGCTCGAAAATCTCCGACAGACACTGCACCTGAGCTTCAGCCAGTGTGTTACCGGCGCTCATGCCGTTGCTCAGGAACAGGTTTTCAATCAGGTTGGACGGAAAATACACCACCTCGCCGTCCGACTGGCGCACGTACGGCAGCGAGCAGATGCCGCGCTCTTCATTACCCGAGTTGGTGTCGATCAGGTGGGAGCCACGCAGCTCGCCGTCGCGGTTGTAGATTTTCAGGCAGTACTCATCGAGGATTTCCGCCGGCAGCGCATCTTTACGGCCAGGCTTGAACCAGCGCTCGTCCGGGTAATGCACAAACGCCGCGTTGGCGATGTCTTCGCCCCAGAACTGATCGTTGTAGAAAAAATTGCAGTTCAGTCGCTCGATGAACTCGCCCAACGCCGACGCCAGGGCGGCCTCTTTGGTCGCGCCCTTGCCATTGGTAAAACACATCGGCGAGTGTGCATCGCGAATATGCAGCGACCACACATTGGGCACGATATTGCGCCACGAAGCGATCTCGATCTTCATGCCCAGGGCCGCCAAAATACCCGACATATTGGCGATGGTCTGCTCCAGCGGCAGGTCCTTGCCGGCGATATAGGTACCCGCTTGGGAAACCGAATTGGGCATCAGCAACGCCTGGGCATCGGCGTCGAGGTTCTCCACCTCTTCAATGACAAACTCAGGCCCGGCTTGCACGACCTTCTTCACCGTGCAACGGTCGATGGAGCGCAGAATGCCTTGGCGGTCTTTGTCGCTGATATCCGCCGGGAGCTCGACCTGGATCTTGAAGATCTGGTTGTAGCGATTTTCTGGATCGACAATATTGTTCTGCGACAGGCGAATGTTATCGGTAGGAATATTGCGCGTCTGGCAATACAACTTCACAAAGTAAGCCGCGCACAACGCCGACGAAGCCAGAAAGTAATCGAACGGCCCGGGGGCCGAGCCATCGCCCTTGTAGCGGATAGGTTGATCGGCCACCACCGTAAAGTCATCAAACTTGGCTTCAAGTCGAAGGTTGTCGAGAAAGTTGACCTTGATTTCCATACGGGATTACCAGCATAACGAGCAAAAAATAGGCGGCCATTATCCGCTTTTTCAATCGGAAGTCTTGTGCTTTAGCCCATCCTCACCGGTGAGTTGACTCACCAACGGCAACCTCACCACGAACTCGCTACCCTGCCCATCCCCCGCACTCTTGCCGATCACCGTGCCGCCGTGGCTTTCGACCAACTCGCGCACCACCGTCAGGCCAATGCCCAGGCCCGCGCCATTGAACCCGATGGCGTGAACATCCTGCACAAAAGGCTCGAAGATGAACGGCAGTGCCTTGGGCGAGATACCGATGCCGGTATCGCGGATGCTTATCTCCACTGTGTCGCTTTCGGCGGCGACCGAAAGTACGACGGTGCCACCTGCCGGGGTGTACTTGGCCGCATTGCCCAGCAGATTGCCGAGAATCTGCGCAAGGCGCACCGGATCGCCGTTCAACGACAAGGCACATTCGGGCAGTCTGCCAATGAAATGCAGGTCCCTGGAGAGCATGACCGGCTTACAGATGTCCATGGCCTCATCAATGACCTGCAGCAGATCGATCCTTTGACAATCGAGACGAAGCTTGCCGGTCTTGACGCGAGAGACGTCAAGCAAGTCTTCGACTAAACGGGACATATGCCGCACCTGGCCTTCGATCAGCGTCTGCATGCGCGGCAGTTCCTCGCTGGGCACCCGCGCCAGTCGGCCGGCAATCATGCTGATAGGGGTCAGCGGATTGCGCAGTTCATGGGCGACCAGGGCGAGAACGTTACGTTGACGCTCTAGCGCGCGTTCGGCCGAGGTCCTCAGGTGTTGCGCACTGAGGGCGGCGATGACCAGGAGCTCATTGGCTTCGCGCATATCCAGGTACAACTGTTGTTCGACCGGCGTGTTTTTTGGCTTTTGCGCCTCGGACTGGGCCGACAGGATCGCCAGGACCAACTGTTGGTTGGCCTCGATCAATTGCTCGATCTGTCGCTTGTCGGCGAGCTGGGTGTTGGCGTCGCTCAGTTCCTTGTGCAACGCCGCCAGCACCGCCCGCGCCTCGACGGTTTTCTGGCCGAGCAGGAACAGCTCGCGAGCGACCGTAGTCATCGCTTGCTCATCCTTGCCATTGGCCTCATCCATTATTCTGACTCATTCACTGTCGTTGACAGCACGCTGCCGGGTAGGCCGGCCGCCGAGCAGTCCCTCCTGGTCCGGCAACATTTCACCGATCTGCAAACCGCCGTCATCGATGCGATACAGGCGTAATTCATCAGAGTGGGAGCTGGCCCGCACCTTGACCACCGCCATGATGCGCAATAAACGGCTCTGCACTTCAATGTAACGCTGGACGATGATGGCGTCGGTGAGAAACGCCGTGCCGTAAGGACTGAAGCGCAGGTCGGTGTAGCGGTCTTCCAGCTCCGAGGTCAGCAAGACACTGACGCCAGCGCTGGTCAACGCCGTGACCATGCGCGACAGCGACTCGCGAAAGTCCTCGCGAAAGGTCGGCGCCAGCGCCAGTTCGAAGCCCGACAGCGAATCAATGACCACCCGGGTCGCTTTCAGGCGGGCGATCTCGCCCAGCAGCAGGTGCACGATTTCGTCGATGGACAGATCCGGCGCCCGGCTATCCACCAGCCCGACTTTTCCACATTGAATCAAGTTGGCGAGAGTGGCGTTCTGGGAATGATTGGGACGTTGTTCGAATACCGCGATCACGCCGGTTTCGCCATTGCGCGCGCCTTCGTCGAGGAAGGAGGCCGCCAGAATGCTCTTGCCCGAACCGGACGGCCCCGCCACTAACAAGGAATAACCGCGCGGCAAGCCACCGCCAAGCATTTCATCGAGCTGCGGCACGCCCATGGCCAGGCGCTTGATGGGGAACTCCAGCGGGGCTTCGACCGGGTTGAGCGGCGCAGGAGCAAAGACCTTGATCCCCGACGAGGCGATACGGAAAGTGTGCAGCCCCGGCAGTGTCGGCTGGCCGCGCATCTTCATGATTTCCATCTTGCGCACCATGGAATTGCGCTGAACGCTCTGGCGCAGCCAGATCAGCCCATCGGCCACGGTGAAAATCGGGTTGGTATCGGTTTCGGTGAAATACTCGCCGATCAGGAACGTCGTGGCCTGCCAGGTGGTCATCAGCATGCCCAGTTGCTGGACGAACTGCGGCAGGTTGTTATTCGGGTTGTCCTGGGTCTGGCTGGCCAGCACCACCGAACGGAACGAGTCAACGAACACCAGCGCCGGGGAGTGAGCCTCCACCTCGCTGACAATGCGCCGCAGCACCTCGTCCAGGTCCCCGGCCAGGGTGTCATCAGCCAGATTGACGTAACGGATCGATTGATTGATCGCTTCGCTGTCGAAGAAATCGAACTGCTGCTGATAACGCAGCATCTTCAGTGGCGGCTCGCCCAGCACGGTAAAAAACAGCGCGGGACGCTCGGGGGTCGCCAGGGCAAACATCATCTGGTGCGCTAGGGTGGTCTTGCCACAACCGGGCGGACCGGCGATCAGATTGAACGAAAACTCCGGCAATCCTCCGCCCAAGACCTCGTCCAGTCCTGGCACGCCGGTGGCCAAGCGGTTGATAGTCACTTTGGTGCTCATGGCGAATTTTCCTGCGAAGGGGTGTCGCTCAAGGAAGGTTCCCACACGCCACGAAGCAAACGTGCGGTGAGCGAGGGCCCGATCAGCGTGGTCAGCAACTCGTAGAAGATGGTCAGCAACATTTCACCGAAAAACAGCGCATCGGCTTCGCTTTGCTCAACGAGTACGGATTTAAGGGCAGTCAGCACCTGGCCGGCCTGCACCCTGTCGCAGGGGCTGGTCAGACGCGGATGATTGGCCCCACACAGATGCAAACTGCGGCGATAAAGCGCGGCAACGCCTTGTTGACCAATAACGGGCGTGAGGGCCGCCTCTATATCCTGCAAAATTGAAATGATCGCGTGGGCGGTCTTTGCAATGTCAGCGTTGGGGCCAACGCGGTGCGTCAGAGAAGCTACGATCTGACGGCTCTCTTCGCTTAGCGTGGACATGGCTAACTGATATCCGATGGGCAGATATCGATAGTACACCCTCAAGAGCGTTATCGAGGCCCCATCGGTCAAGCAATGCAATTGCGATCACTTACGGTAAGTCAGTCAAACCAGCCCGGCCAAGCGCTGAAACAGAAAATCCCCGTCAACATTGGCTGATACGGGGATTTTGCGTCATTACATTACAGATTCGCCTGGAGCCGGCTGGAAAACCACTAACCCCTTTTGACTTTGAAACGACCCAGCACACGCTGCATCAGGGAGGCCCGCTCCGAAAGGTCCTTGGCCGCCACCGCGCACTCTTGCGAGTTGGACTGGTTTTTCTGCGTCACTTCATCGATCTGTTCCAAGCCGATGCTGGCCTGCTGCAAGCCCGAAGCCTGCTCGCTGGAGGCCTGGTAGATCAGCGAAACCAGGTTGGAAACCGCGCTGGTTCCATGAACGATGTTTTTCAGCGATTCGGCGGTCCGGCCCGCGATGATCATGCCGCGCTGGGTCTTGCTCGACGAATCCGCGATCAACGCGGCCGTCTGTTGGGCGGCCTCGGCACTGCGGGCGGCCAGGCTGCGTACTTCGTCGGCGACGACGGCAAAACCGCGCCCAAGCTCACCCGCCCGGGCGGCTTCGATGGCCGCATTCAGGGCCAGCAGGTTGGTTTGTGCGGCAATGTTGTCGATGGTGGTGATGATCGCGGTGATGTCCTTGCCCGAGTTGTCGATTTCAGCCATCGCGGCAATCAGCTCGCTCATCAATTTATCGCTCTCCCCCGCATCGGCCCGTGAGGCCTGGGATTGCTCATCGGCTTTCTTGGCGTTGGCGGCATTGTCCCGGGTCTGCGCAGCCATTTGCGTCATCACCGCGCTGATTTCGGTAATGGACGACGCGGAGTTCGACGCACCATCGGACAACGATTGGCTCAGATCGGTGACCTGCGCCGAGCTGCCGGTAATCTGGGTGGCGCTGGTCTGCACCTCGGAAATCAGCTGGTTCAGGTTGCTGACCATCTTCTCCAGCGACTTGCCGAGGGTATCGTGGGGCGACGACAAGCGGACCTCCAGGTCCAGATCCCCTTCGGAAATACGCTCGGCCACCCTGACCTGCCGTTGCAGGCTTTCGGACATGTCATTGAGTGCGGCAGACAGTTGCCCGACTTCATCCTCGGATTGCTGCACCAGGCGGCGCGAGAAATCGCCAAGACTGATATTGGCGGCCAACGCCGCGGCCTCGCGGATCGGGCCGACGATTTTCGCCGTGGCGAACCAAAGGGCGACCAACGCCAACAAGGAAATGCCCAGCCCTACCGACACTTGCCAGATGCTGTTGTTGATGCTGCGCGCTTGCAACTCCTGCTCCAGGGCGATGGCCTGGGCCATTACCACGGCCTTGGGCAAACGAATCAACACCGCCCAGGGTTTGCCCGTGCGACCGAGAGCAATGGGCATCAGCACTTCGATGTTCTGGGTCTGCGGATTGAGCAGACCGTCTCCCCGACCGCCCTGGATATCGCTGAGCACTTTTTCCCAGGAGTCAGGCAACAAAACCTTGATGGATTGCCCGATCAGGTCGGTGCGCTGGCTGTCCGCGACCACCAAGCCCTGGTTACTCAGGATCGAAACCGTGCCTTTGCCGCCGTAGAGCTCGGCAGACATCTGCTCACTGAGTTTCTGGATAAAGGCGATATCGAAGTCAGCCCCGACCACACCGTAGAACTTGCCGTTGGCCACGATGGGCACCGACAGGGTGGTCAGCCAGACGTTCTTGCCCTGGACCACATAGGGAATGGGATCGAGCACGCTCTCCTTCAGAGTGTCGCGCGGGCCGCTGTACCAGCCGCCCTTGGGCACGCCGTTGGGATGACGATCCGGGGAGTCATACTCGACCAATGGCTGCACCGCGACATGACCGTCGGCGCTGCGAGTCCAGTAAGGCGTGAAGCGTCCTGTCAGGGGATTATTGCCATCGGTAGCATTACGGAACGCCGGATCCTGGCCGTCCAACGCATTGGGTTCCCAGCAGGAGTAGGTGCCGTTGAAGTCCGGGTTATCCTTGAGGATGCTGAGCAATACGCTGTTGATCTGCTCACGCCCCAACGCCAAGGGACTTTGCGCGGCCTTGCTGGCGGCAAAGGTATTGGCCATGGTGCGGGCCGCGTCAAGGGCATTCTGCAGCTTGGCCTGGATGGCATTGGCACGGGACTCGGCCAGGTTCTGGATTTCCCGGATTGTTGACTGTTCAACCAGCGCCGAGACTTCGGAAGCGACATATTGCTCATTGGTCCGAGCGGTAAAGAGCCCGTAGACCACCAGGCTGACGGATGAAACAAACAGGCATACGCCTGCCGTGACACAAATGCGTGCCTGCAATGACTTGAACTTCATATCATCCCCTGCCTGATTCTATTTATTGCCAACGTTAAAGACGACGGCCTCTAACTTTTGCACGACGCGGCAAATAACAATCGATTACGGCTGTTTACGCTGCCCACAAGCCAATCGCCTTGAAAGGGCACGGCGATACAGCACTTTATAAGTATTTGAAACGTGGCAGGTTGGGGCGTAAATCCGCTCTATCCGCCTGAAAAGCAGCTAGAGGTATCCAAATCAAGAACCGAAGGCCTTAGGTGCCAGGGCAATAAGGGCGATAGGTGGAAAGAATGCGCGATCCCTGCTTTTCCAGTAACCCTGGGGTCACTCTTGAATAATCTCGCAGAATCCATTCAGACCAATAACCACAGCCACAAATTAACACGACCGACTTTTGTACAAAATCGAACTTAGGCGTTATACAAAACAGTACTTTGGTCGTAATTCAATACAAGTGCGGCACGAGGTGTCACGCCGGGCTATTCGCTCCTGAAGAGGCGGGACGCGCCGTCACGTCACCTGCTGTAGGAAGGCGCCGCCAATGGCACCGGCTGCGGGTTGGCGATCACCCAACGCACGGCCAATTCACAGAGACGATCAGTCTGCTCGTCGTTATCGTTGCCACCCCGCAGGCCGGCAGCCAGTGCCCGGGCTTCAGCGAGGTCGGCCTCAGGCAAGGGCACGGCGCTGCCCAGATGGTCAACCAGAGCCACCAACATCGCTTTGAAATCGGCGTCCCAGTTGGCCGATCCGTTGTGGTGAATCTCTCGGGAGATACGGCCACTGATGCGGATCACCTCACCCTGCGCCGTCGCTGCGGCGCCTGAGGATGGCACCAGCAGCTCCCACAATTGCTGATGCTGGTCTGGCCAGCCACTGGCCGTCACGACGATGGCGGCCTGACCGTCGTGAACCTTGCGAGAGGCAACGGGCACGACGTCGAAAAGGCGATAAAGACGGGTCAGGGCGGCGTCCGTTGCCTCGAGGTAGTCCGGGTTGAAAGAGGCCCGGTGAAATTCGAACTCACGGCCGATGCGCTGCACTTCAGCGAGCATACCGTCATCGCCTTGCAGCCCTGCCGCCAACAGCGTCTGGGCGATTTCCGCGGTGGCCTCGATATCGGCGTTGCGGGTGGTGGCCAAGGCAATATGCAGGACACCGTGCCCCTGCCGACTCTTGGCATCGACATTGGCGCCCCGGCGGATCAGGGCCGCGATGGCCTCGGCTTTGTGGCTGTTGGCCGCGGCATGCAACGGCGTGTAGCCCTGGTAATCCTGCGCCTCGATATCGGCGCCCAGATCCAGCAGCAGATCGATACCCCCGATCCAACTCGAACTGCGATGATGCAGAGGCGTTCGCTGGTAAGTGTCACGGGCATTGATATCGGCGCCCTGCTCCACCAGCCAGCGGGCCAGTTCGTCGGGGCAGTTGTAAAAACCCAGCGCGGTGCTCTTGCTGTAGCCGCCGGTGGCTTCAATCTCACACGCATCGAACACGGCGACCAGCTCGGCAAACGAGGCCTGTTCCAGCAACTGGCCGAAATCCTTCGGCAGTGTCTTGCGTTTACGCTTACCCATGGCGGCGGTCACCGTTCTGATCAAAAGATTTTTCAGCATAAAACTCGATATTCATTGGCAACGGCCATCTGGATGCGGATCAGACTTTTTTAGTCCTCGGCAAGAAAATCGCCAACACCCCAAGCAACGGCAGGAACGAGCACAACCAATACACGTACTCAATGCCACGGATGTCCGCCAGATGCCCCAGCAGCGCGGCGCCAATCCCGCCGAAACCGAACATCAGCCCGAAGAACACGCCGGCGATCATCCCTACATTGCCCGGCACCAGTTCCTGGGCGTACACGACGATGGCCGAGAACGCCGAAGCGAGGATGAAGCCGATGACCACGCTGAGGATGCTGGTCCACAGCAGGTCGACGTGAGGCAGAATCAGGGTGAACGGCGCCACACCGAGGATCGAGAACCAGATCACCGCCTTGCGCCCGATCCTGTCGCCAATCGGTCCGCCAAAAAAGGTCCCCGCCGCCACTGCGCCGAGGAACAGGAACAGATACAACTGCGAAGAGGCCACCGACAGCTCGAACTTCTCGATCAGATAGAACGTGAAGTAGCTGGTAAAACTGGCCATGTAGAAGTACTTGGAAAACACCAGCAACCCCAGCACCACCAGCGCGCTCAAGACCCGGCCCTTGGATAGGCCATGGGTGGCCGCCTGGCCTTGCTTGAGCTTGAACAGGTTCAGGTGGTTGGCGTACCAGCGGCTGATGCGGTACAGCACGAACAGCGCAAACAGGGCGAACAACCCGAACCAGGCCACATTGCCTTGCCCGTAGGGAATGATGATCGCCGCCGCCAGCAGCGGGCCGAAGGCAGAGCCGGCGTTGCCGCCCACCTGGAATGTCGATTGCGCCAACCCGTAGCGCCCACCCGACGCCAGTCGTGCCACCCGCGATGCTTCCGGGTGGAAGGTCGACGAGCCGATACCGATCAATGCCGCCGCCAATAGGATCAAGGCAAAACTGCCGACCATGGACATCATCACAATGCCGATCAACGTGCACACCGTCCCGGCCGGCAGCAGCCAGGGCTTGGGATGGCGATCCGTGTGATAGCCGACCCAGGGCTGTAACAAAGATGCGGTCAACTGGAACGTCAGGGTGATCAGGCCAACCTGGGTGAAGGTCAGGCCATAGCTGTCCTTGAGCATCGGGTAGATCGACGGCAGCACCGCCTGGATCAAATCGTTGATCAGGTGCGCCAGCGCCACGGCACCGATGATGCGCATGACCAACGGGCTGCTTTGCGCCGGGGCGGCAACGGATGGGGTGGCGGCTTGGGTATTGCTGATAGCCATGGGAGTTTCCAGACGACAGAGGGTGCACATGGGCAGGTGCGTCAATGTGCCATTTTTCGGTGCGACAAGGCTATCCCCTTAGCTTGCTATCTACCTTGAAAAAATTGTCGAATTCCAAGGTGATAGCCCAACGCCATGGTCTGAATCTTGCCTTGTTAATGAGCTACAACGCGGCTTCCTTACAAAGGAGACCGAGAATGGGAAGTTTCGCTACAGAGCTGGCCTACCGAGCCGATTTGGACAAACTTTCGAAGCCTTTTAAAAGGGCACCCGTTTTAGCACTGTGTAAAAACGCACAAAAACAGTGCAGGGGTGTCCAGGGGAGTATGGGCATGCAGGCTTTTCTATCACCGGGAATCAGGTTGTTGGGGCATTTCGGCTTCGCCCGCAAATTCCAATTGCTGTTCCTGCTTTTTATCCTGCCGCTCATGGGCAGCCTGTGGCTCATCGGCCAGGACTATCGTGACAAACTCAGCCTGATTTCCGGAGAGCGCGCCGGGGTTCGCCAATTGCTGGCACTGGATAATCTCGACAACCTGCTCACCGCCCAGCGCAACCGCGCCGCCCGCTGGCGCGCCACGGAAACCAATCGCCAACCGACCCCGGCGACCATCGCCGCCATGGCGGCCTTCGATGCGGTGCAGCCGGCCCTCAACCAGGCCGCCAGCGACCTGGGCACCACCTTGCAAAGCGAAGGTGCCGAAGCCGACACGCTTGCCCGCTATCAAACCCTGCAAACCAGCCTCAACGGTCTGGACTCCAAGAGCCTGGGCAGCGTGGGTTGGTGGCCGGACGGCTACGACCGTTTCACCGCGGCCCTCAGCGCCCTGCAAGCCTTGCGCGAGCAGATGGTCATGGACAACCGCCTGACCCTCGCCTCTTGGCTGGAAACCTACCTGCTGACCCAGATTTCCACCCAACAAACACCGGACCTGATCGAACGGGTCGGCCGCTTGGCCAGCGTTGGCCAGGCCTCTGTGGTATCGGGCCAGTTCACGCTGCAGAGTCGCCTGCAACTGCGGGACCTGCGCAGCCGTATCGGTGACGCCCGGGACCAACTGGTCAAGACCGGAGCATTGCTGGAAACCCGCCTGCCCAGCGATTTGCAAACCTGGGCCGGACAATTCCAAGGCAGCCTCAAGCACTTGGACGCCGGCCTGAAAGTGCTGGATGACGGCGTATTCGGCGGCTCCATCAACCTGAAGCCGGAAGACTTCGAAAAACACATGGACGCCCTCCTTACCGACCTGGCGACCCTGCGGCAACAATCACTGGTGGCACTGGATACGCGGCTGGATCACTACCACGGTTCGGCGATTCGCCAGTTCAGCCTGGTAGCGACGGTGCTGGGCTGCCTGCTGCTGGCGGCGCTGTATCTTTTTGTGTGCCTGCAAGCGTCGATCCGGCGCAGCGCCAGCGGCATCACCCTGCTGGCCGAAGCCCTGCGCGACGGCAACCTCAGCCTGCAAGTGCCGGTGCAAGGGCGCGATGAACTGGCGGCCATCAGCACCGCCCTCAATGTCGCCGTGGTGCAGTTGCGCAACAGCCTGCTGGGGGTGGACCACGAAACGTTGCAGTTGAGCAATGCCGTACGCACCCTCAATACCCACTCCAGCGGCGCCCTGGGAGAAGTCGAGGCCCAGCAGATGCAGATCAGCCAGATCGCCGCCGCCGCGACGCAACTGGCCGCCACCTCCCAGGGCGTGGCCAAGAGTTGTGAACAGGCTTCCGACAGTGCCCAGCAGACCCGCCGCATCGCCACCGACAGCAGCCGCGACAGCCAGCGCACCACGGCGAGCATCCAACAGCTCAACCAGCGACTCAACGAAACCGCCGCCGCACTGGGGCGCGTCAGCGAACAAGGGCAGCAGATCCAACTGGTGGTCGATACCATTCGTGGCGTGGCCGAGCAGACCAATCTCCTGGCCCTCAATGCCGCCATCGAAGCGGCTCGCGCCGGGGAACAGGGCCGTGGTTTCGCCGTGGTGGCCGATGAAGTACGCAGCCTGTCGCAACGCACCCAGTCCTCCACGCAACAGATTGCCGGCACCGTCGACAGCCTGCGTGCCACGGTCAACGAAGCCGTCAGCCTGATGGAAGCCGCCTGCGGCCAGGCCCAGACCGACGCCCAAGCCGTCACCGGCCTGGGCGAACGGCTGGGAGAAATTGCCAGCGCCGTGCAAAGTGTCACCGACACCCTGGCGCAAATCGCCACTGCCGTGGATGAACAAGCCAGCACCGCCGACGAGGTCAGCGGCAACATCCAGCAGGTCGACCAGGCGGCCATGCGCTTGCTCGAAGGCGCACGGGCCGTGAACGTGGCGGCGGATACCTTGAGTCAGGGGAGCCAGGCCTTGAGTGCCAACACAGGGAGATTTCAGCTCAGTTGACAGGGATCTGCGGCGGAGATTGTTAAGCGGTTGAAAGCGCAGAGAAATATTTCAGATTTACGCTTGACACATCTTCGTTACCGGCGAATAATGCGCGCCACTTGGCTACATAGCTCAGTTGGTTAGAGCATAGCATTCATAATGCTGGGGTCCGGGGTTCAAGTCCCTGTGTAGCCACCAAGTACTAAAAACGGCCTATCGAAAGATAGGCCGTTTTTTTATGCATCGAAAAAAGGATCGCTCAGCAGGCCGGCAGTCGACGTGCCTGGCTGAGCTCTCGCAGATACGACTCAACCTCCTCACCCAGCCATTCGGCAAACTGCTGCCGCTTGGCCTCGACGCGCTCGCGGTCTGGTAGCAGCAGCCAATACGGGTACGCATACGGCACCGCATGCTCGCTCAACTGCACCAGTTCACCACGCCCGATGGCGTCATGCACCAGGCTGCGACGCACCAGCGCGATACCCTGCTTGAGTCGCACGGCCTCCAGCACCAGATTCGAATCGTTGCTGCACAGCCCCTTGCGCGTGACCTCGGTGTCCAGCCCCGCCGCCTCGCACCAGGGCTGCCAGGAGTCCATGGTGAAAATGATCGGGCTCGCGACGATCTGCGCTGGCGTATGCGGTAACTGCCCACCATTGAAGCCCGGGGAAGCGACAACGATCATTTCGTCGTGAAACAACAGCTGTTTTTCCACCTGTTCCCAGTCGCCCCGCCCCATGCGCACGCTGACGTCCACCGCCTCCTGCGCCAGATTGGTCACGGTGAGACTGGCCTGCAGGCGCACCGTGATATGCGGGTAACGCGCCTGGAATCGACCGATGCGCGGCAGCAGCCAGGAGAAGCCGAAGGAAGGCATGACCGCCACCACCAGCTCCGAAGCCTTGGGCTGCGCTTTAACCTGGCGAGTCGCATCGGCGATGTTCTTCAACGATTCACGCACCTGCAACGAGTACAACCGACCGTCTTCAGTGATGCGCAAGGTACGCCCCTCGCGCACGAACAGTGTCACACCCAGCATCTCTTCCAGCACCTTGAGCTGCTGGCTGACCGCCGAATGAGTGACGTGCAGCTCCGTCGCCGCCAAGGTGACACTGGACAAGCGGCTGACAGCTTCGAAACTGCGCAGACAACTGAGGGGAGGGATCGCCGACATGTAAGCCCCGCTAACAATTACTTCAAGAAATTACTGATGTTTTTACCGAAACCGGCCATTTAATGTAAGCACAGATGTATTTTCCAATGACTTTTTCAGAAGGAAGACCAGGGTGCGTACGTTGACGGTCTCTTTCAGTGCCAATTCCCAGGGGTCATCCGACGGCGAGCCGGACTGGGTTTACATCTATCTTCGCCCGACCGAGTTGATGTCGTTGCACTTGCGCCAGGACATCATCGCTCACGCCCTGAGCGGCAGTCATTGGGTGAGCTGGGAAGGTCGCGACATGCTCCTGGAGCAGAGCCAGAGCCTCAGGTTGAGCGCCGGCAAAGCGCTGATCGACGGAACCGGGGTGCTGCAGCTTGCCTTGGCGCCGGCACCACAGGAAACCACCAAGCGCTTGGGCCAATGGCGCATCGCACCATTGTTACCGAGCCGGGTCCTGCCGCTGCGGATCGAGATCCGCTGATGGCAATGTCAGTGGCTGGCGAGGCGACGGGCCTCCATAGCCGACTGGGTTTCGCTGTCACGATCCTGGCGTCCACATTTCTGATGGGCTCAAGTTTCGTGTCGGGCAAGATATTGCTCGACCAGGGATTCGATCCCTTGATGCTGGTGGGCTGGCGGTTCTTCCTGGCCGCGCTGGCAACCTTGCCATTGGTATTCATGCAAGGTGGTTCCTGGCGTACCAACCTGCTCCCACGCCACTTGGACGCCCGACAGGTGCTGGTGATCGCCCTCATCGGCCTTACCCAGACGACGGCCGTGATGAGCCTGCTGTTCTTGGCAATGCGCACCGTTTCGGCCTCCACGGCCGCGATCCTGCTTTTCACCAACCCCGTGTGGGTCGCGGTAGGCAACCGACTGTTCTTCGCGCAGCCGCTCAAGGCCAACCGCCTGTTGGGCCTGGTTACAGGCTTGATCGGCGTAGCGCTGGCCATTGGCGCTGACGTTGCAAAAGACCCACAGCCTGGCGCCTGGATCGGCGTAACGCTGGGTTTGGGCGCCGCCGTCAGTTGGGCCACCGCGACACTGATCATCAAGCGCAACCCGGTGGCGGTCGGCACGTGGACCTTGAGTTTCTGGCAACTGTTCATCGGCGCCCTGGGGGCACTCGCCTGCGCCCTCCTGGCCGGCGAACACTGGCCCGATCACCTCTCGATCCAGCAGTGGGGCTGGTTTGCCTGGCTGGCCATACCGGCCTCGACCGGCTCGTTCGGGCTGTGGTTCGTCGCGCTGAAACAGGCAGACGCCACCAGCACCAGTGGCTGGCTGTTCCTGGCGCCCATGTTCGCGGTGCTGCTGTCCTGGGCCGTACTGGATATCCAACTCTCCGTTTGGCAATGCCTTGGAGGTTTGTTGGTCGCGGCTTCGATCTGGCTGATGAACCGTTGATCCGCATCCTGCGATGCTGAGCCGGCAATCATTGAAAAGGAAATGAATGATGTTATCGCAAGCGCTTGAGTTTCTTCTGGACGGCCCCGGCGTCTCGACCAGCAGCGATCTGTTCGATCGCTTGAAAGAACCGGTTCTGCAACTGGGCTTTGGCCGCTATGAACTGCGCCTCAAACAGGACAGAAACGCACGGGAGCGCAGCGAACTGGTCATCGGCGATTACCCACAAGCCTGGCATGAGGCCTACGAACAGGCAGGCTACGTCAGGATCGACCCGGTCATGTTGCACTGCATGCATAACGTCACGCCCATCGTCTGGACCGAGCGACTGTACAGCTCACCGCAACAACACAGCCTGCGAGCGCTGGCCATCGCCCACGGCCTGGAGCATGGCGTCACCTTCGCCCTGCACGGCCCGCAAGGCCAGTTCGGGACATTGGGCCTCAATCTCCAGGCACGCGACGCTGATCAGGCGCAATCGATGATCAGGCACCACATGGGTACGCTATCGATGCTCAGGGACGCAGCCCTGCAAGCCGCCCTGGCCCTGATGGTTCCGCCAGCGCCCGTCACCCAGGTCAAGCTGACCCGGCGTGAAAAGGAAATACTGCGCTGGAGTGCCTTTGGCAAGACCAGTTGGGAGATCTCGAATATCTGCTGCTGTTCGGAAGCCAACGTGGACTATCACTTCAAGAATATCCGCCGAAAGTTCAGCGTGACGACGCGTAGCGCCGCCGTTGTCCAGGCCCTGTCGATGCAGCTCATTCAGATCTGACACAGCAAGGCATCCGGCCAGGCGCCGGGTGCCAGCTGAAATCGAGTTCTGGCGACCACTCACCGCACAGGCCCAACCGCGAAGGCAACAGATCGGCTGTAAGCACCTCACCGGTGAGTGTGCCGACTCCTCCGGCCAGGTTGAAACTGCGCTGGGAAGGGGCGGCATCTTCGGGCCGACATAAGCACCGCGTATCACCGCGTATCCCACTCCCCCGGTATTTGAGCAGACTCTCGCGCCGGGTCCACAACCACACAAAGTCGGCTTCCCGCGTACCCTCATCGCGACTCTGGAGCCAGCGACGCTCACTCTCGCAAAAGTATCGACGCACAGCACTGCGCCAGAAGACCGGGGCGGCACCGTCCTCGTAGTCAAGGCCCACACGGGACGACCCCACGACCAGCAGGCCCAGGCGCTGTGCATAAGTCACGCTGGCGAATAGTCGGGGCTGGGTACAAATGCACAATTGCCCCGAGGCCTGCTGTTCGATCGCCACTTGTTGCGGATCGCACTGCACAAGCCCGGCCACCGTCAGGCGCAGGGCAATGCGTGCGTTGAGGTAACGAACTCGCTGGCGCTCGCCCAAGGTCGCGGCGTGTCGCATCTGCTGTGCGTCCAGCACGGTATGCCAAGCGACATCAGCCAGTGCATGGACCGGGAAGACAACCAACTGCAACGCGCTCATGCAGATTGTTCACGGGCATTGTGACGGACCTGCAACCGGGCATAGAACAAAGCATAGGCTCCCGCCAGGCCCAATACCGGGAGCAGGGTCAGCACCGGATCCGGCGTGCCGATCATCATGTGCACGCTCAGCAGCACAGCCGCGTAGATCAGCATCGCCCAAGCGGCCACTCGCACCGCAACGGCCTGGTGCGGGCTGCTGCCGATCCGGCGGCTGATAAATGCCGAGAACGCAAAAGTAGCCGCGAAACTGAGCAGCCACTGCGCCAAGGCCGATTGCGCCATGGCCATCCAGGGTAACTGACGGGCGCAGAATGCCACCCAACCGGCGTACAGGGTGGCCGACGCGGTGGAGCTGACAAGCCTCACGACCGAGGGATTAACCCATGAGTTTCTTGAGCGCACGCGCGATCCCCCGCTTGACCCGTATCCCCGTGGCCGACACCCGGAATTGAGCGGCCAACTGGCTGATGTGCTGGCGATGCACGCTGTGCCCGATGGTAGGACCGAAGACAAACAGCCACTGGGGCAAATGCCAGTCGAGACGGCTCAGAAGACGGCCAACGTCGAAATACATGACGCGCACGGTTTCACCGCTATAGGGGTGCTTTTTGCTGATCGGCAGGCATTGCGCTCCTAGTCGGGTGTAGATCGGCACCAGGAGATCGATGGCGTCCAGCACGATGTACCGGCTCTGCAGATGCAGGGTAATCCGGCCCAGTTCGCGCAGCAGTGCCAGCATCACGTGATGCCCGGCGTACTCGGGTAAAATGGCGACCCGGGACATCTCGACAAAACCCGCCGCCCACAACCATTGAGGCAAGGGCGTCGCCATCTCGATCTCGCAGCGCTCACGATAGCCGCTGTTGACGACGACACGCCCCGCCCCCACACATTTATTGCCCAGCCGCGCGCTGACCTGGATGGCGTAAGGGTCCCATTCATCCCACAAGACTCGCGGATCCTGCACGTCCTCCAGCCGACCGTAGTGGCGGTTGGCAGCCAGGCGGCACGTCAGCAAATCGTCCATGGCGCCGGTCCCTTCGATAATCGCGACATGGATCAGGCGACCGATGGCCGGACTCTTGCGTAGCGCCACGGGCAGGCTGTCGAAGGAAAAGTGCCGACGCTGGCACAGCAGCATCAACGCCACCGCGGTGCTCGAGGGTTTGTCCAGCACCCGGAAATGACAGAGGAAACGGCCCTGGTCCTCGAAACGCCCCTGGACCTGCACACGCACCATGGCCTGGCCACTCCAGGGACAGTTGAACTGCAGTTCCAGGTCCATGCCCGGCACGATCACTACATCTCGGTCCAGTACCTCGAAGGCGCCGTTGAGCGGGCTGAGGTAATGCAATTGTACGGTCAGGCGACGATTGAACAGTATGGGGCTTCGCGCCGCCGCCCTGAGTGACGCGTCGGCGCGATCGCGCTCATTCAGGTACGCCGGCCTGGAGCCGCAGCTCACCAGTTCCAGGCAGGGTCGGTCATTGCCTGACCACCGTCCCTGCATGTTCACCGGCACTTGCGGGCGATGCAGGCACTGCTGGAAACACAGCGTCACGGTGAAAGGCTCGGGGTTGGCACTGTAGAGACCGGCCGGCACTTCAAGCACGCAATGCACCTCGTCCCGGACCGCCAACGTGGCCGGCACACTGTGCCCTTCAAATCGGGCATGCACCGGGATACGGTGGCACTGCCCCTGCGCAACCCCTCGAACCGATGGCGATAATGCGGCGCCAAGCTCATCGCCCGGCAGCACAGACACGGCATTAGCTGACATAGCATCGTCCTGATGGCTTAAAGAAATACAGGCCGCCGTGGGCAGCCTGTGTTCAATCGTCACTCAGTGACTCAGTGACCGGGCAAAGGATTGCAAGAGGTTGTAGCCCTGATCCCAGTACCCCAACTGCGACTTCCCATTGATGTGGCCCAGCTCGCCCAGGTTGGTGCAGCCGCAACCCAACTGGCGGGCGCTGCGCTGAACGTAATCCAGGTCCCCGTAGGGATCGTTCTGGCTGGTGATCACCGTGACCGGAAAGTCGACGCTCAGTTGGTCGGCCGGTCGGAAGCCACGGGCCTGCTCCGGAAACTGCTTGCCATTGGGGTCCGGCACCGCGACCAGAAACGCGCCGCGCATCAGGTCCGAGCGATGTCGCGCCGCCCACTCCAGGAGCAACAGGCACCCCAGGCTATGGGCGACCACGACCACCGGTCGCTGCTGCCCGGACAACAGCGCCTGCAAATCCGCGACCCACTCCTCGCAGTCCGGGTTATCCCAGTCACGGTGCTCCAGCCACAATGAATCGGGATGCTCGGTCTTCCAATGCCGCTGCCAGTGGGTATCGCCGGAGTTGCCGACGCCCGCCAGGAAAAGCCAACTGAACCCCTCGTCATACTTCATATTCGACACCTACCCCATCGAAGCGCAGGCGATCCTGCACCAGCACTCGTTGCCCATGCTTGTCGAAACCATCGAGCAAACCGGCCTCCATCAGCCGGATAACGAACTGCGAGGAGTTCACCTCCCCCACTTCGTTGAGGCGCACCATCAACTCCTTGTAGCCGAATTTCTGTTCGTAGAGGTCCTTGAACAGCTGCACCAGCGCTTCGCTCACGGTGTACTTGGTCATGTCCTTGCCGGCCCCGTTGGACAGGATCCGCTTGAGGCTCAGCTTGAAGCTCAGGGGCTCGATCTTGAAATAGTCGGCGGTCTCGACCCGGTCGCCCAACCAGTTGAAGCTGGCGATGCGATTCAACTGTTTGGTCAAGTCGGAGATCCAGCGCACGCGAGCCGGGTTAAGCTCGGCATCCATGAACTCGTCGGTCAACTCATTGCGCTGGTGCCGGCCGATGGCAATCATGGTGGAGGCGCGGTCCTTGAAGTCGCCAATCTGCGGGCGGTTCTGTTTTTCCCCGTTGACCAATTGCTCGAACCACTCCTTGCGCTTCAAGCGTTCGTCGGCCGACTCGCTGATGCGACGCTTGGTCCAGAACTCGGATTCCGGCTCAGTGAACGAGGCAAACGTGTAGAAGGACGCCAGAAACTCGTGGTACTGGTTGTAGGTCTCGCTGTAGCTGCGGTTGTACCAGGCGTGGACCTTTTCGTTCTGCTCCGGATGCTGCATCAGGTAGTCAATGCTGCTGGCTGCGCTGACCGCCGACTGCGAGGCCAGGTGCACCCCTTGGGAGAACAATGGGTCGGTGAAGCAGGCCGAATCGCCGCACAGGAAAAAGCGGTTGCGGGAGAAGTATTTGGTTTCGTAGGACCAGTCACGCACCAGCTTCACATCCTCGTAACGCTCCACACCGTTGAGGATCGACAGGGCTCGCTCGCTCTTGGCCAGGGTCTTGTCATAAAAAGCATTGAGCCCCATGGCCTTGATATCGGCCAGCTTGCTCTGGTCGACAATGGTACCCACGCTGTAGATACCGTCCTTGAGCGGGATCATCCAGATCCAGCCATCTTCGAAAGTGATCGAGAAAGTGGTGCCATTGAGGTCGTTCTTGAACGGGTCCGGGGTCTTGAAGTACGACCACAAGGCCACGCTTTTGTAGAACTCGTCGTACTCACGCAGATCCAGCTTGCGCACCAGCGGGCTATTGCTGCCGGAAGCGTCGATCAGGTAGTCGGCCGTGAATTCGCTGGTCTCGTCCTTGTGCCGTACCGTGACGCTGACTTTGTCGGCCTGTTCGGTATCCACATCGATGACTGCCGCCTCCTCGAACACGCGCACACCGCGCTCACGGCAGGTGTCGAGCAGCATCTGGTCAAAGTCCGAGCGCAGCACCTGGATGGCGTGGTCGAACACCCAGTCTTCGGTCTTGGGCGTGCTGAACGAGAAGGTCCACGGCGCTTCGGTCTTGCCCCACAGGAAGGTGGCGGAAGGCTTGAGCACGTAGCCGGCCTGCGCAATCTTTTCACTCAGCCCGAGGCGGTGCAGGATCGACAACGTGCCAGGCAAGAAAGATTCGCCTACGCGGTAGCGCGGGAACTTCTCTTTTTCGAACACCGTCACCTGGTGCCCAAGTTTTTGCAAGGTCAACGCTGCGATGCTGCCAGCTGGACCACCGCCCATGATAATGACGTGTGCAGACTTGTTCATGCGGTTACTACTCCTTTAGACCAGTTGAAGGATTTTCTGGCGGGCCGTGGATGTGCAGTGCGAATGCGCCGGGATGCACTCGCTGAGGGTGCAACCGGCCTGGATCGTCACATCGTCTTCAATCACCGTCTGGGGCGTGACCACGGTACTGAGCCCGATGAAGCAGCGATTACCGAGGGTCACGCTGTTACCGGCATTGAAATGCGGTGACAGGAAGTTGTTGTCGCCCAACTGCGAATGGTGGCCCACGCTGCAGTGGTAATTGATCATGTTCCAGGAACCGATCCGGGTGTTGACACCCACGTGGCAATCGGCGGCGATGACATTGCCGCGGCTGGTGCGCAGGTCCAACCGATGACGGACGCTGGGGTGGATGAAGTTGGGCGCCAACAAGCGGCCATCGCTGAAGTACGCGTCGATCAGTTGCTGGCGCAAGGCAATATCGGCCACCCCCAGAACGTAGCGATAACGTGGGTCCAGGCCTTGGGCGGGCCACGGCGCGGCAGGGGCGGCATCGCCCCCGGCCTCATCCGGCACGATCAGGTGACGCACCACTGCCAACGGCTCGATGTCTTGCAGGTAAGTCGCCAGTTCCAGCGCGAAGCGCCCGGCGCCGAGGATCACGATATCGCTCATGAGAGCACCGCCCGGGTCTTCTTGAACCGATTGGAAAAAGCGATTTCGTCGACCTTGTTGACTTTGACAGGCAACTTGTAGGCTTCCAGGCAACTGCCCAGATGCTCGAGCACATGCTGTTTGAGGGCTTTCTTGCTCTCCACGCCTGCGGCCATGACATCCATGTGTACAGCCTGGCCAGTGATCGCATTCGGCACGCCGTAGACCACGCAGTCGTCGATCAGCGAGCTGCGCAGCATCACGTCCTCGATTTCGGTGGGAAGCACCTTGAGCCCTCCGACGTTGATCAGCTCCTTTTGCCGTCCCTGGATCCGCAGATAACCCTCTTCGTTCTGCTCCACCAGATCACCGGTACGGAACCAGCCATCTTCGGTGACGTTATCGGTGTCCTGGTTCAGATAGCCGACAAACTGGCTGCGGGTCTTGAGCTGCAACTCGCCATCGACAATGCGGTACTGAGTGTTCGCATCGGCCAGCTTGAAAAAGGTGCTGGCCGAGGACTGGCTGACCGTAGCGCTGATACCCGTTTCACTGGTGCCGAATGTTTGCAGCATCTTGGCCTTGGGAAACGCCTGCTGGACCCGTTTGAGCAGGCTTTGCTGCATGCTTTCAGTGCCATAGGTGATCAACCGTACCGAGGACAGGTCATGCTGTTCGTGATGCCGCCCCATCAGGATCAGGTTAAGGAAGGTAGGGCTGACCGGCAGCACCTTTACCCCATGCCGCGCCACCAGCGCGCAGATCGATTCGGGGGCCCGATCGACCGGCATCACCGCGCACCCGCCCACCGCCAGCGTGTTGAGCAAGGAGTTCAAGCCGCCGATGTGGTCGAACAACAGGAACATCAGGATCGAAAGGGGCTTCTTGCGCTCCTTGCCCAGCTTGGTGTCGATCAGGTCATCCAGGTCATGCAGGATCGCCTTGGGCGCGCCGGTACTGCCGCTGCTCAGCAACACCAGGCCTGAGCGCCCCTTCTCCCGCAGCGCGCTGTAGTACTCAGGGCTTTCGTCGGCGACCGGTTGTGCCAGCGAGTGATGCACCCAGGCATCGGCGACGATCTCGATCCGATACTGGCACCGTGCGGCACCTTGCAGGGTTTGCAGGGAACGCTCACTGAGATCGACCAGCGGCGCCACAATATTGCGGTTCAGGTACAAGGCCAACAGCGCAGCGACGCCAGGCACGCTGTAGTCACTGTTGAGGATGACCGCATCCCCCGGCTTGACGCCGTGGTCGACCAGCCAGGCCAGGCACTGCTGCACCTTGGCATGCAGATCGTTGTAGGTGCACTGCTGCTCGCCATGCAACAGCGCCACGCGCTGCCCCGGTTCGGCCAGCGTTGCCAGCAAGGCATCGCGGCTCATTGCACACCTCCCAGGCTGAGGGTTTCACCCGTCACAAAAGCCGACTGGCTGGAGATAAGAAACTTCAAGGGTCCGATCAGGTCGGTAAACACACAGGGCCTGGCTATCGTCTGGCGCTCAATCATCTTCTGTCTGATCTCTTGAGGAAGTGTGCGGGTCAAAGAGCTTCGGTACAGCGGTAACACCAGGTTATTGATGCGAATGCCAAAAACCGAAAGTTCCTTGCTCAACGTTCGGGTCAGCTGTTCGACAGCGGCTTTGCTGGCGGCATATATCGATTGGCCTGGAATGGCCCAATGGGTCGCCACGGTAGATATATTCACGATGACACCCGGATGCTCGTTCTTCTGCATTAACTTGACGGCTTCGCGGGTAACATTCATCAAGCCAAATACATTGCTCGCAAATAAACCCTGGACCGTCTCGGCGGGCGTCAACTGAAAAGGCGCCATATTGGCTTCACCGGCGTTATTGATCAGCACATCCAGTTGCGCATGATTCAAGCGAATATGCTTGATCATTTTCCTGACCGCACTGGCGTCATTCAAATCCAGACAGAAGTGCGTGTAGCGCTCATGTTCGATTGAACCTTCACCGCGACTGCAACCAATGACGAAGTGGCCCTGTTCCAGAAAATACAGCGCCGCTTCTTTACCGACACCTTTGCGGGTACCCGTCAACAATATAATCATATCAATGCAACTTATATCCGATGAGTAGCGGCAGGCTGTACAGCGGCTTTATCGGTGCACTTGCCAAACTGCCAGAAGCAGGTTTTACCAGTGACGGAACTTCGCGCTTGATCAACCGAACACCGCTAAGGGGATACCCCGCCAGTTCCGCCGCATTACTCACCAGGCACTGAACGCGCATTTGCAGGCATAAGGACAATCGCCAACTGTCGAGACTGCGTGCAAACAACTGCGGGTTGCCGATGAACAGTACCCGACCGATCGGCTCGAACCAGCGCCGGGTCATGCGCTTGACTATCAGGTAGCAGGACTCGCCGGTCACTGAATCGACGATCATCAGGTGCCGACACTCGACCCCCGCGTGATCCCGGAAGACCACGCTTTCCTGCTCGCTCAGCCAGCCCGCGACTCGATGGACATCGGTTTCCAGGCGATAGCGCCGACGTATTTTCAGCGGATTGGGGAAGGGGTACATCAGCACCAGCTCGGTTTCCAGGTCGATAAAGCCGAACTTCTTGCTGATCTCGTACACATCCGGCGTGGGCGTATAGTTGAGCAGCGTGACTTTGCGCATCGACAGTACCGGCAACAACAGCTTCAGGCTTTCCTTGCGGTACTCGACCTGCACGTACCAACTGTGCAATTCGCAGAAGCGCTGCTGCCCGTTGCAGGGCTGGGTGGTAAACAGCAAACCGAGAAAACCCACCACCACGTCGCCGTCGAGCATCACATAGCCGAAGTAGTCCTCTCCCCCGGACCAGATATCGGCAAACATGCGCTTGCGCACATTTACGCCTATCCAGTTGGAGTTCAAGGTGGACTCGCGCAACAGTTTGCACACCGGGTACATGTCACTGCTCAGCGCTTTACGGACCGTCACGTTCACGTCAATGCTCCCTGCGAGGCGTTCATTCAGGCAGAGGCCAGTTGAGGAACCTGCTGCTCGGCGATAATGAAATCAATCAAACAGGCAACGCTGCTGAACGGGCTGACGGTCTGTGACACCGCTTTTTCCGACGTCAACGAGATTTCAATATCCAGTTCATCGTCCAAGCCTTCTTCTACCGCAGCCAGAAAGCTGACCAATTGCATGGAATCGAACACCCCGGTAGTACCATAAAGCGCCAACGTATCGATATTCTGTAAATCGATCTTCTCTTTACGTGTGGCATTAACTTCAATCAGGGCTTGATGAATGATCGTAAATATCGCGTCTTTCATAATCGACCTTCTGAATTATCGGCAAACATGAGTCGGGCACGACTAACAAGCCGCACAACAACGAAGCGAGGAAAATCTAACAGGTTCATCTCATCAAAAAATACTACCAGATCTGGTAGTTTTTTTATCCCCGCGCGCTCCGCTAACATCCTCTGCCTACTGCCAGCACGTTATATAGAGCCCGGTGGCGGCGTACCCTCAATTCTCGGACAAGGTAACCCCATGCTCTTCTTGCAAATCGTTTTTATAATATTAACGGCCAAGGTTGCGGGTGCCTTTCTGAAAAGACTAGGGCAACCAGAAGTGGTTGGCGAGATGATCGCCGGGTTTGTATTGGGCCCTTTAGTACTTGGTTTTTTCTTTCCCGACTTCCACCATGCACTATTTAAGGGCGACGCTGTTACACAATTAAAGGTGCTCAGCGACCTCGGAATTCTGCTGTTCATGTTTGTCGTCGGCGCCGAGTTCCGTATGCCTGAACAGCACTCCCCCTACGCCCATGGCAAAGTGCTGCTGATCGCCGGCTGCAGCATTGCCCTGCCCTTCATTCTGGGCATTGCGATCGCCCCTATTCTCTACAGCACCTTCGCACCTGCCGGCGTCCCCCACTTAGGCTTCAACCTGTTCATTGCAACGCTGTTTTCGGTCACCGCGTTCCCGGTCCTGGCGCGCATTCTGAAGGAGCGACGGTTGCTCGACAGTGAGGTCGGTGCGCTCTCGCTGATGGCTGCCGCCGTGAGTGATGTCTGTGCCTGGGTGTTGCTGGCGATCACCGCGATGAGTTTGCAATTGGACCGTCAATGGCAGGAGTTGGCTCTGCGGTTGTGTGGCCTGGCAGCCTTGTGCGGCGCTTCATTCTGGTGCGTACGTCCCTTGTTGAGGCGCTGGATAGCCCACCTCGAGGGCAGGCGTACCTTGACCCTGCTCGCGGTACTTGTGTGTGGTGCGCTGGTGTACGGCAGCATCACCGAATGGCTGCAAGTTCATGCAGTGTTCGGGGCTTTTCTGTTCGGCGCGTGCCTGCCGCGAGACCAACGGCTGCTGAACATGCTGGTCGAGCGAGTGGAGCACATTGCGGTCATTGTGCTGATGCCCGGTTTCTTCGCCCTCGCCGGGCTCAACACCACCGCTGCGACGTTTTCGGCCGTCGGTGTAAGCCTGCTAGGCCTGGTGCTGCTGGTGGCAATCGCCGGCAAACTGTTGGGCGGGGCATTGGGCGCCCGCTTCGCCGGTTATTCGACACCGGTGGCCATTGACATCGGCGTATTGATGAACGCCAGGGGCCTTATGGAACTGGTGGTACTGAAAATCGGCCTCGACCTGGGGATTATCGGCAAAGAGCTCTTTACCCTTTTTGTCATCATGACCGTCGTCACCACGGTCATGACCGGCCCCTTGCTCAACCTGCTGCAACGGTTGCGTCACGCTCGCCAAAGGCTGGGCGTGCAATGACCGCCCTCAATGTCTCCCTGCCCCCCACGCCCCTTGCAAAACCACGCGTGCTCAAGCGCATCGGCGTCTTCGTTGCGGCGGCGCTGCTGATCGGCGTTACCGTGATCGCCATCTACCTCTATGGCAAGCAACCGCAGCGACAGGGGCTGGCCAGCCTGCCTGGACTACAGTCGCCAGTCGAGGTGCGGTTCGATGAGCGTGGCGTACCGCATATCACTGCCGGCAACGAGCCCGACGCATACCGAGCCTTGGGTTACGTGCATGCCCAGGACCGCCTGTTCCAGATGGAAATGCTCCGGCGCCTGGCCCGCGGTGAACTGGCCGCCGTACTGGGCAGCAAGCTGCTGCCCACCGACAGACTGTTCCGCACCCTGCGTATCCGTGAACAAGCAGACTGGCAGGTGGCGCATGCCGATCACCAGAGCGCGACCTGGCAGGCGTTGCAGGCGTACCTGGACGGTATCAACGCCTATCAGATGGAAAATCCACGCCCTGTAGAGTTCGACTTGCTCGGTATCGAGAAGAGGCCGTTCACCGCCCAGGACGTCTACAGCGTGGTCGGCTACATGGCCTACAGCTTCGCCGCTGCGTTTCGTACCGAACCCATGCTGACCTACGTCAAGGACTCGCTGGGGGCACCCTACCTGGCCATTTTCGATCGCAGTTGGGACCCAAAGGGCGCCCTTGGCAGCCAGGCACTGAACGCCACCGACTGGCAATCGATGGCGGCGCTGGCGCAGCTCAGCGAACAGGCCGTGAACCATTCCGGGCTACCGCAGATGGAGGGCAGCAACGCCTGGGTTGTCTCGGGCCGGCGCACGCAAAGCGGCAAGCCGCTGTTGGCGGGTGACCCGCATATCCGTTTTTCCGTACCATCGGTGTGGTATGAAGCCCACCTCAACGCCCCCGGTTTCGAACTCTACGGCGATTACGAAAGCCTCGTGCCGTTCGCCTTGCTGGGGCACAGCAACGACTTCGCCTGGACCCTCACGATGTTCCAGAACGATGACATTGACTTGATTGGCGAAACCACCAATCCCGACAACCCCGATGAAGTCTGGTACCAGGGCCGTTGGGTCGCCATGCAGGAAGAACAGCAGACTATCGAGGTGCGTGATGCCGAACCGGTCATGCTGCGCCTGCGCCGCTCCCCCCACGGCCCGATCATCAATGATGCGCTGGGCGACAATGCCCCTGGCCGGCCCATCGCCCTCTGGTGGTCGTACCTGGACGGCGATAACCCGGTGGTGGATGCCTTTTATCAGCTCAACCGCGCCAACACGCTGGACAAGGCTCGCTCGGCGGCGTCATTGATCAAGGCCCCGGGACTCAACGTGGTGTACGCCAATGCCCAAGGCGACATCGCCTGGTGGGCGGCTGCGCGATTGCCCAGGCGCCCGTCCCAAGTCACCGCGGATTTCATTCTCGACGGCAGCACCCCCGACGCCGACAAGGACGGCTACTACCCGTTCAGCGCCAACCCGCATGAAGAAAATCCAGCCAGGGGCTACATCGTCTCCGCCAACGCCCAGCCCGTCTCGCCAGATGGCATGGCGATACCCGGTTATTACAACCTGCCCGACCGAGGCCGACGCCTGACCCGACAACTGGACCTGGACGATCAGTGGAACATCGAAAAAAGCACCCGGCTGCAACTCGACACCCAGACCGGCTATGCCCAACGTGTGTTGCAACCGGTGCTGCCGATCCTGCGCGCGGCGATTGCCGACCCGCGCCAACGCCAGTGGCTGGAGGGGCTTGCGCAGTGGCAGGGCGACTACCCGCTGGACTCGATCGACGCCACGTTGTTCACGCAGTTCCTTTACGACCTGAGCTATGGCGCCCTGCACGATGAGCTGGGCGACACGATGTTCCAGAATCTGTTGAGCACCCGCGTAATAGACGCTGCGCTGCCGCGCCTGGTCGCCGACGAGTACTCGCCCTGGTGGAAGGACAGGACACAACCGGACGTGCAGACGCGGGCCGACGTGATCGTTCGTGCCTGGAACACCAGCATCGCCCATCTGCGGGCCACCCTGGGTGACGACTCCACGCACTGGCAATGGGGCAAGGTGCATCAACTGACGCAGGGGCATCCGCTTGGCAGCCAGAAATGGCTGGCACCGCTGCTCAACGCAGGCCCTTATCCGGCCCCTGGGAGCCACGAAGTGCCGAACAACTTCTCCGCACCGCTGAGTCCGGCGCCCTGGTCGGTCACCTACGGTCCCTCGACGCGACGGGTCATCGACCTGGCCACGCCGGACAAAGCCCTCGGCATACTCCCGGTGGGCCAGAGCGGCGTTCCGTTCAACAGCCACTATGAGGATCAGGTCCTGCCCTTCATGCGCGGCGAGTACCAGGCCTTGCACCTTTCATCGACGGACGTGGCCCGGCATACCCAAGGCACCCTGACACTGACGCCCGCCCCTTAGGTTCATCGGCCCGGCATGCCACGCCACACTGCGGCGTGGCAAATGCGCTGTCGAGCCCCCAAGACTGGGAATGGCGCGTGAACAATTCGGCTTCTGGTTTGCGCCCTACACCTCCCATCGCTACAGTCGGTCTCTATATTCCACACCACGGATGGAGCGACACGTGCCTACAGACCTCAAACCGAATTTTCGTCGCCTGTCAGCCGTTTCGCTGCTGGCTGTCGCTCTAACACTCGCGGCCTGTAAGGCGCCACCCTCCTCCACAGCGACACCGGCATTGCCCGCCCCACCGGAGGTCATCTCCGGCTTCCGTACCGATCTGCAGACCCGCTACGCCGAGAAGCACATGGCCGCTGCGGCCAATCCTTTAGCGGCCGAGGCCGGGCGCGAGATGTTGCGGCGCGGCGGCTCGGCCATCGACGCGGCCATCGCGATGCAGGCCGTGCTGACCCTGGTGGAGCCGCAATCCTCGGGCATCGGTGGCGGTGCGTTCATTGTGCTGTGGGATGGCAAGGCCGTACGCACCTATGACGGCCGCGAAACGGCACCGGCTGGCGCCAACGAAAGACTTTTCCTGCAAGCCGACGGCAAACCCATGCCGTTTACCGCCGCCCAGATCGGCGGTCGCTCCGTGGGGACACCGGGGGTGTTGCGTGGGCTGGAATTGGCCCATCGCCAACATGGCCGCCTCAAATGGGCGACGCTGTTCGAGCCAGCCATCACGCTGGCGGAACAAGGCTTTGCGATTTCACCCCGCCTGCACACGTTGATCGCTACCGACCCGTCCTTGCCGGGCTCACCAGACATGGCCGCCTACTTTCTCAACGCTGATGGCAGCCCGAAGGCGGTTGGCACGGTGCTGAAGAATCCAGCCTTGGCCGGTGTGCTCAAGCGCATCGCCAACGAAGGCCCCGATGCGCTGTACAAAGGCCCGATCGCCGAGGAGATCGTCGCCAAGGTACAAAACCACGCCAACCCCGGCAGCCTTTCGCTCAATGACCTCCAAGGCTACACCGCACGGGAGCGGCCGGCGTTGTGCACCGACTACAAGCGCTGGCAAGTCTGCGGCATGCCACCACCGTCTTCGGGCGGGGTTGCCGTGGCGCAAATCCTCGGCACGTTGCAGGCCCTGGAACAGCGCGACAGCCACGCGGCCCTCGCGCCCTTGAAACCCGTCAAGACCGACAAGCCCGCCGGCATCGAACCCACCCCCGAAGCGGTGCACCTGATCGCCGAAGCCGAGCGCCTGGCCTATGCTGACCGTGCCCAATACATTGCCGACCCCAATTTTGTCGCCGTGCCGCTCAAAGGCTTGGTCGATGCCGGGTACCTGGCCAGCCGCGCCAGCCTGATCGGCCCTCGTAGCATGGGCGTCGCCAAGCCCGGCACACCACCGGGCATCCAGGTGGCCTACGCCCCGGACCGTTCCCCCCTGCGTATTTCCACCTCGCAAGTGGTGGCCGTGGATGACCAGGGTGGCGCCGTGTCCATGACCACGACAGTGGAGTCGGCGTTCGGCTCACACTTGATGGTCCAGGGCTTCATGCTCAACAACCAGATGACCGATTTCTCGTTCATCCCCGAAGAAAATGGGCAAAAAGTCGCCAACCGCGTCGAACCGGGCAAGCGCCCACGCTCGTCCATGGCACCGACGCTGATCTTCGACCGTCGGGGAGAACTGGTGGCCGCTGTCGGCTCCCCCGGCGGCTCCCAGATCATCGAATACGTCGCCAAGTCAATGATTGGCCTGTTGGATTGGGACCTCGACCCGCAAACCGCCATCAACCTTCCCAACTTCGGCAGCCGCAACGGCCCTACCGAACTGGAGCAGGGCCAATTCAGCCCGGCACTGATCCAGGCACTGAAAGACAAAGGCCATGAGGTGAGCGAGATCGACATGAACAGCGGCACCCAGGCGATTGTCCGGGTACGTGACGCCCAAGGGAAAACCTCGTTGGCCGGCGGTGCGGACCCGCGGCGGGAAGGCGCCGCGCTGGGAGATTAAGCACTCGCCGATCAGCATTTGTGGGAGCGGGGCCACAAGGGGGTTGTGGCGTACGCGAGGTTTTTGAACAGTTTGGTAAAACTGTGGGAGCGAGCTTGCTCACGATGGCGGCTCGCTCAGCAGTTTTTTCAAGTCGATAGCTGATTGGCAAACTGGCTCACGGCATCGACCACCTTCTTCGCCCCATCCTGGATCTCGACGATCACCGTCCCCGCCTCGGCAGCCAGGGCCAGGCCATGTTCGGCCTGGTGCTGGCCGTCGGTCATCAGCGCCACCGCGTTGCGGGCCATGTCCTGGTTCTGGCGGACCACGCCGACGATTTCCTCGGTCGCCTGGCTGGTACGCGATGCCAGTTGGCGCACCTCATCGGCCACCACCGCAAAGCCCCGCCCTTGCTCGCCGGCCCGGGCCGCTTCGATGGCGGCGTTGAGCGCCAGCAGGTTGGTCTGTTCGGCGATGCCGCTGATGGTCTTAACGATGGTACCGATCACCTGGGATTGCTCGTTCAACGCCTCGATGCCTTCGCCAGCGGTTTGCATGTGCCGGGCCAGGTCGCGCATCACGTCCACGGCCTGGGTCACCACAGTCGTGCCGCGCTGGGCGCTGTTGTCGGTCTGCAACGAGGTGCTGTAAGCAATGTTGGCCGCTTCGGCGACGGCTTTTTCCTGGTTGACCTGGTCCGTGATGTTAGTGGCGAACTTGACCACTTTGTACAGTCGCTCGTTGGCATCGAGCACCGGGTTGTAGGAGGCTTCCAGCCAGACCTCGCGGCCGTTGCTGTCGATGCGCTTGAAACGCCCCGCCACGAACTCGCCACTGTTCAACCGCTTCCAGAATTGTTGGTAGTCCGCGCTGTTGTACTCCTCGGGCTCACAAAACATGCGGTGATGCTTGCCCTTGATCTGCGCGAGGTTATAGCCCATGGCATTGAGGAAGCGATCGTTGGCCGTCAGTACGTGACCGCCCAGATCGAACTCGATCACCGCCGTTGAACGCACCAACGCACCAATGAGGTTTTCATGTTCACGGGAACCCTCGATGGTGCGGGTCAGGTCATTGGCATACATCGAAAAAAAGCGGATCCGCCCGTCGGCATTCCGTACGGGCTGGAGGATCGAACGCAGCCAGGCCTCCTGGCCGTTGCCCCGTAGCAAGCGCACGGCACCGGAGAAGTGTTCGCCACGGGTCAGCGCCGACTTGAAGCGAGCCTGGAATTCATTGGATTTCAAATACGCGGGAACCAACTCATCCACAGGCCGACCGATCAGGTCCTGGCTCTTGTAGTGCATCTCGTCGAGGAAATTCTGATTGACCGATTGAATCCTTCCATCGGCATCCAGGGTGAGACCAAGCATTTCACGGTCCAGGCTTTCCTTGACTTGCACAAGGCTGGACAGTTCTTGGCGAAGAGCCAGTAGCTCCTGCTTCAGGCGGTTGTTGAACATGGGCAGCTCCAGGAACAGCAGAAGAATTATTAGGCTGTTCCCTTGCCATCGGCCCGGCATTTTTTTTCTAAAGAGCGCCGTGAGCCCTATTGAAAATATTCCCGGGTGACCTCGAACCCGATAAACCTCCCATGGTCACTGGATTGTTCTACTGTTGCGCCTGACCTTTGAAGCCTTGCCGCCATGAATACCCATAACCATAAAAACGAGGTAATTGCCGTGACCACTGACATCGAAGACAGCCGTTCCGCCCGCTTCGCCTTGCGCTGTTCCAGTTTCGCCGAGCGCTGGTTCCCCGACTCCTGGGTCTTCGCCGCGCTGGCGGTGCTGGTGGTCGCCGTGGCGACGCAATTCATCGGCGCCACGCCCACGGCGGCGGCCATGGCATTTGGCGACGGCTTCTGGAGCCTGATCCCGTTCACCATGCAGATGGCCTTCGTGGTGATTGGCGGTTACGTGGTCGCCAGCTCGCCGCCCGCCGTCAAGTTGATCGATCGCCTGGCGCGTATTCCGACCAACGGTCGCTCCGCGGTGGCGTGGGTGGCACTGATTTCCATGGTCGCGTCGTTGCTCAACTGGGGCCTGTCGTTAGTGTTTGGCGGCTTGCTGGTGCGCGCCCTCGCCCGTCGCACCGACCTGAAGATGGATTACCGCGCCGCCGGTGCCGCCGCCTACCTGGGCCTGGGCGCGGTGTGGGCGCTGGGTTTGTCTTCGTCGGCGGCGCAACTGCAGGCCAACCCGGCCAGCCTGCCGCCTTCGATCCTGTCGATTACCGGCGTCATTCCGTTCACTCAGACGATTTTCCTCTGGCAGTCTGGCGTGATGCTGCTGGCGCTGATCGTGATCTCGTTGATTGTCGCCTACGCCACCGCGCCCGGCCCCAACAGCGCCCGTGACGCCGCCGCCTGCGGGGTCGACCCGAGTTTCAGCATGCCGGCGTTGCAGCCCCGTACCCGCCCGGGAGAATGGCTGGAGCACAGTCCGCTGCTGACCATCGCCCTGGTACTGCTGGCCGCCGGCTGGCTGTTCCATGAGTTTTCGACCAAGCCTGCGATCAGTGCCATCTCCGGGCTCAACACTTATAACTTCCTGTTCATCATGCTGGGCGCCTTGCTGCACTGGCGGCCGCGTAGCTTTCTTGACGCCGTGGCCCGCGCGGTGCCGACCACCACGGGCGTGTTGATCCAGTTCCCGTTGTACGGCTCGATCGCCGCGCTGCTGACCACGGTCAAGGGCAGCGATGCCCAGACCCTGGCCCACCATATCTCGACCTTTTTCGTCCAGATCGCCTCCCATGACACCTACGCCTTGCTGATGGGCGTCTATTCGGCGGTCCTGGGCTTTTTCATTCCTTCCGGCGGCGGCAAGTGGATCATCGAAGCGCCCTACGTCATGCAGGTGGCCAACGACCTGAACTATCACCTGGGCTGGGCCGTGCAGATCTACAACGCCGCCGAAGCGCTGCCCAACCTCATCAATCCGTTCTACATGCTGCCGTTGTTGGGGGTGTTGGGACTGAAGGCGAGGGACTTGATCGGTTTTTCCTTCGTGCAGTTGCTGGTGCATACGCCCTTGGTCCTGGCGTTGCTATGGGCGCTGGGAACGACATTGAGTTATTTGCCGCCAGTGATGCCATAAAGCCATAAAAAAGGGCCGATATTTCCATCGGCCCACTTCTTCTTCGGCTCGGTCTGTTTCAGTATGGATACGCCCTGCTTTCAAGGGTCCCTCACGCTGAAAAGGATCTGAGCATGTTCAAACTCGCAGTGCTTCCTCTTGCCGCCCTTACCCTGAGCGCCACCGTCCACGCCGCCGACGTTACCAAGATCGACGTACAGCTGGGCAGCACCGAGCGCGTCACCCGCCTCTTCGCCTACCCCAACAACTGCAACGTCATTTGCTTTCGCGACTGGACCCTGGAGCAGACCGTCGAGCATTACCTGACCCAAAGTGTGCAGCGCGACGGCTACGACACCGCCAAGGTCCAGGTCAACATCGACAACGATAAGGTCTATGCCAGCATCGACGGCGTGCCCAAGAGCTACGGCCAACCGCTGAAGGCGCTGCTCGACGCCGGAGACCTGGCGTACAACGGTGCCTCGAAACTCAACAGCGACAAGAAATGGTCCTACAACTGGTACCTGTTCCTGCCGCTGGGCATGGCCCTGGAAAACCGCAAGAGTGTCGAGTTGCTGCACTTCCCGCCGGACTACTCCCTGACCCAGGCCCAGGATTACCTGGAGTCGGCGACCACTGATCGCTGGGCCACGCTGCTGACCGTCAACGGCATTGTCGTTGAACAGACGCCGGCCTACCAGACCATCATCGACATCGCGCCCATCGCAGCGCCGTCCAATGCTGGCAGCACATTGGAGGGGCTCTACAGCTACTTCAACGATTACCAGACCACCATGGTCACACAGGTCACCCAAACCGCCAGCGGCGCCGCATTGCCGATGGTGGCCTTCGGAGCGCCCGTTCGGAACTGGATCAAGACCCAGTACGGCCAGACCGTTGGCGTGCTCGGCCTGGCGACCATCACGCCGACCGCGGGGGTCAAGGTCCCGGTCCTGGGCTCCAACCACCCGAGCTATATCTGGTATGCCGCGGACAAGGAAAACTACGACGGTGACGAAGCCAAGGCCGATGCCGCCGGCTTGAAAGTCATGGGCCAGGACCTGAGCGCCGCCTGCTGGCAAGCCGGCATGGGCAGCAAGCCGGGCACCGACCCGAGCACCCTGCTGAACCAATGCACGCAGACCTGGCAGGTCACGCAAAAGGAAAAGACCTGCGAGTTGTTCTACACCTCGGTGCGCAAGCTGAGCGAGGCAGATGCAGCGAAAAAATGCGAAACGCCAGCGATCAAGTCGCAACTTCCGCAACTTAAAGTGCCCATGCCGCTGCCTGCCGAGGCGGTGTAAAGCTTGAGGCGCCTTCCCGCGTAAGCTTGTGCTGACACGGGAAAGCGCCTTTGGCTCCTGTCAGACTCGACAGTAGATACGGCCCTCGACTTGGGCGAAGCTGTCAAAAGCTTTTTCAACGACCGCCGGCAGGATCGCCAGCGCCAGCAAGTCGAGTGTCTATCACCGACAAGGACTGTCATGAGCCTGTTCATCCGCGATGACACCTGTTCCCAACGCCGGGACTGCATCTACCCGGAAAAACAACTCAGCACCCGCCTGGGCTACCCCTCTGTGCACGATTTTGAAGTGCGCCAGACGAGCGACGGGCGCGGCCACGGCATCATCGCTCGCAAGTTCTTCGCGCCCATGACGAGGATGTGCAGGGTGTCGGGGTTGCTGGTGAGCCGACGGCGCCTGCACACGTTGCAGATCCTGCCAGGCGTGCACATGTATGACCCACGCTTCGCCGGATTGCTGCTGCACTCCTGCAACCCGAATGTATTCCTCGACATGAGCGAACTGTGGCTGTGGTCATTGGCCCGTATCGATGAAGGCGACTGCCTGACGATGGACTACGCCAGCACCGAACAGAAACTGTACCGCCAGTTCGCCTGCCGGTGCGGTTCGTACAACTGTCATGGCTGGATTACCGGCTATGACGAACCGCCCAATGAGCAGGGAATGACATTTCTACGGCACTGGCGTCGTCAGTGTCACCGCGACTGACGAGCCGGCGTCAGGGCGCGCCGACCGGACGCAGCCGATACTGCGGCGGCAATTGCTCGAACCCGCTGATCGTGGTGTCCAGGCTCTTCCAGCGTCCGTCCTTGATGCCGTAGATGCAGCCATGAATCGACAGTTTCTGCCCACGGTGCCAGGCGTTCTGCACGATGCTGGTATGGCCGACGTTGGCCACCTGCTGGATCACGTTGAGTTCGCACAGGCGGTCGACCCGCTCTTCTTCGGTCGGCAACTGGCCCAACGCCTCGCGATGTTCGTAGTACAGGTCGCGAATCGAACGCAGCCAGCCGTCGATCAAGCCCAGTTGACGGTCCTGCATCGAGGCACGCACGCCGCCACAGCCATAATGGCCGGTGACCAGGATGTGTTTGACCTTGAGCACGTCCACTGCGTACTGGATCACCGACAGGCAATTGAGGTCGGTGTGCAGCACCACGTTGGCCACGTTGCGGTGCACGAACAGATCGCCCGGCAGCATGCCGACGATCTCGTTGGCCGGCACCCGCGCATCGGAACAGCCGATCCACAGATACTCCGGGGTTTGCTGACGAGCCAGCTTGGCGAAAAAGTCAGGATCCTCCTGCTTGATCGCATCGGCCCAGCGCGCGTTGTTATCAATCAGATCTTGTAATTCGTTCATGCTGTCTAGCCTCGATAGAGAGTGCGCAACTGTGACAGACGACCGCCGGTCGAGGTCACGTCGGCGATGCATTGGAATTCCTGGCTGCGCTGTCGGTCGACACCAGTAAGGCCCACAGTATGAGGAATTGCCATGAATGATTCACGACGCCCTTTCGATGCGACGCAACCGGAACCCATCGACGACAATGAGGATCGCATGGGCTCGATGCATGAGTTGGAGTTCGACGACGAGCAGCCCAGCGCGAAAATCGGCGACGAATTGCCGCAGGACGAACGCGAACAGCTGATGCCTCGTGAACGCGTGCGTGAAGCGGGCATGACAGGCGCCTCGACGGATGATCACGAACCGACCGATGACGACATGAGCCCGGAAACCCTCATTCACGAAGACGGCGCCCGGGACGCCCACGAAGCCGGAGCCGACGAGCGGGCGGACTGGGACCTGAGCGTGGTGGATGAAAACGATATTGGCGGAGGCGACGGGTTGGACGAGGCGGAAATGGCGGATATCGATCCGCTGGATGGCAAGCCTTGACCCGGCAACCGCTATCGCGAGCAAGCTCGCTCCCACATGGTTTTGTGTTGATCACAAACTTGATGCACACCGCCAAGCTCCTGTGGGAGCGGGCTTGCTCGCGAAAGCGGTGAATCAGTTTGCATCAATCCTGAATGTACCGCCGCCTTCGCGAGCAAGCCCGCTCCCACATTTATGCGCTGGCCTCAAGCTTGCTCGCGATAGCGGTAGTCCAGTTCAATCCACCAAGGTACACGCCATGACCACCGCATCCTCGCGCCCACCCACCGCCGGGTAGTAATCCCGGCGTCGGCCCACTTCGTTGAAGCCATAGCGCTCATACAAGCGGAACGCCGTGCGGTTGCTGTCACGCACCTCCAGGAAACATTCCCGGGCCTCGGCCTTGTAGGCGATCGACATCAGGTGCTCCAACAGGCGCAACCCCAGGCCACGGCCCTGGTTTTCCGGTTTGACGGTAATGTTGAGCAGGTGCGCCTCATCCAGGATGATCTGCACCACGCCATGGCCCACTTGCTGCTGGCCTTCGAACATCAGCCAAATCTGGTATTTGCCCAGCCCGTCGAGAAATATCCCGCGGGTCCAGGGATGGCTGTAGGCGGCGTATTCGATTTTCAGTACAGCGTCGAGGTCCGCCTCGGTCATCGGGCGGAACGATACAGCGTCACTCATTCGATTCTTTCCAGCGCGCCATCAGCCGGCGCATGGCTTGCCAGACATCAGCCTTGCGCTGTGGCGTTTCCATTAACAGTTCCAACCCGGGCAACGCCCAGGCCGAGCCCAGGCCTTCGACCTGCAGTTCGCGATTGAATGCTTCGGCATCCGCCTCGCCGGCAAACTTCACCGCCGGCAGGCCGATCAGCCACAGGCACACGCAGGGCTCGTCTTCGAGCCGCGCCGAAACGAAGCCCTGGACGAAATCCCGCGCCGCTTCCGGCCCTTGGTCCATGGTGCCCCGTGACAACAACGGCCAACGCACCGGCTCGCCGATGATTTGCGGGCTGTCCGGCAGACCGGCAGCCCGCAGCATGTCCTTGAGCAGCAAATAGGCCGGATCGCGGCTTTGGAACGGCTCGCCCGTGGGCAACTCCACCAACAGCAGGCAACGCCCGGCCCGCAGCAGTTGCAGGGCGAAACGCGGCGGGGCGACATAGGGAGCCTTGGGCGGCGCCTCGACCACCTCCTCCACCGGCTTGGCATTGGTGCGGGTCGACGCCAGGCTCGGGCGCGGCACTTCGATCTTTGGACGCTCGGGGGCTGCCGCTGGCGGCTCGGCGACCGTCTTGGCCACAGGCGCCATCACGGCCGGCGCGATGTACTCGGGCTCGGGCGCTTCCAACAGCTCGGGCCGCGACGGGGCGGCGAACGGCAATTCGGTACGCGGCAGCCAGTTGACCACCTGCATGGCGGTCAGATAGGCGCGGCGACGGGACTCGATAAGCAAGGGTCGGCCACTTGTGGATAACTGAAAGTGGAAGCGATTCTACCGCCCTTCGGCGCGGATCGCTTCCCTGTTGGAGCAATAGTTGATCGATAGAGAACGACAGTCCGTCCAAGGGGTGAATCGCAACCGGCTCGATGCAGTACAATCGCCGCTTTTAATTGCCAACCCGACGGCCATTGCGATGATCGAACCCAAGCGCGTCTTGCGCGCCCTCGCTGAACACTGGGCATTGCTGGAACCTTTGTGCGAGCACTTCGACCAGGGCACCCTGAGCCTCAACGAATTGCGTTCACAGCTGGCCGCCCAACAACTGGACAGCACGCCCCAGGACATCACCAACCTGCTGGACGTGTGGATCCGCCTGGACATCCTCGTACCGGTGGCGAAAAGCCCGAACCGCTTCGAGCTCAACGCCCAGATCCACGACTTCCTCGCCTACCTGCGCCGCGAACACCGCCTGGGCCTGTGCCTGGAAATCGAAGCCTACCTGCGCCACCTCGAGCGCCTGGCAGGTTACATCCAGGACGCCTTCGACATTCGCGACGGCAACGACCTGGCCCGCCAGTTGCGCCTGCTGGACATGCGTGTGCGCGACGTCCTCAAGAAACTCGCCAACGACGAACAGGCACTGGTGGCCGTGGCCGAACGGGCCAAGACCAGCGACCGACAGATCCCGCTGCGTCAACGCTACGCCGAAGTGTTGGCGACCTGGGACGAATACGTCGAGCCGATGATCCAATTGGTGAACGCCGACGGCGCCTTCGAGCAAGGCGTGCGCAAGGTCGAGAACGTGCTGTTGCGCATGCTCACCGAACAGCAGCGCCTCGGGCACCTGGTGGACGACGACATGCTGCTGCGCACCCACGCGCGCATCCTCGAGATGCAGACCAGCGCCCAACTGACCTTGCGCCATGCCCGCGAGCTGCTGCTGCCATTGCGCGAAGAAGCCCGCCGCCACAACGCCGTGACCCGTGGCGCCGCCCTGGCCCTGGCCGCCATTCGCCGCAAAGGCATCGACGCAGTGCCACAAGCCGCCATGCCGCTGTTCACTCGGCCGCAAAGCACCTTCCTGGGCAGTGCCAGCCAGGTCGAAGCCTATGTCTATGCCCTGGCCCGTTTCGAACCGAGACCGGCGCGCTTCCCCAAGTCCCACAAGACCCACAAGGGTGGCGAAGCACCGCGCGCGCCACGCACTGTGCGCGAGATGGTCGAGCGTTGCGAAGACGCCCTGCCGATGCCGGACCTGATGACCTGGCTGCTGGAACAGGAACCGGACGGCGCCACCGACGAATTGCTGTACTGGTTCTCGCGCCTGTCGCGGGAAAAACGCTTCAAGCGCGAGCGCCTGGAGCGCCGCGACTACCACACTCACGAGCATCAGGTCAGCCTGCGCTCCTTCGCCCTGCTCTCGGCCGGCGACACCGCCGCCGAGGATTCTGCGAGCATCCCCCATGCATCTTGATCTATCCGAACTGTCCCAGCTGGCGCCGATCTTCCGCGAGCTGTTCAAGGGTTACCACGTCAGCCGCCGCGACCCGGAGCTGTACGCGCAACTGTCGAACTTCCAGGACCAGTACCGCACGCTGTTCAAGGCCCTGGGCTTCGAGCTGGTATGCGACACCCGTGGCTTCTACTACTTCGTCCCGGATCTGGCCGCCGCGGCGGTAAACAAGACCGCCCAGCGCCTGGCCCTGTTCACCTTCATCCTGGTCGAGCACCTGGCCGACCAGGGCCGTGACCCGATCGCCGTGCTCGACGGCGGCAGCCTGGGCCGCGATGAGCTGCCTTCGCTGCTGGAAAAATACCGCGACCTGTTCATACAGGCCGAAGTACAGACCCAGGAAGAGCTGGAAGAAAAAATCATGCGCCGCATGACCCAACTGGGTTTTGCCAGCGAAGAAAACGGCGTGTACCGCTTCCTGCCGCCGATGCACCGCTTCCTCGACGTCTGCCTGTCGGTCCAGCAGGACCGCGACCTGGCCGCCAGCCTGCACAGCGTGCTGCCGTTGCCGGTACCGGTATTGATCGACGAAGACAGCGACGAAAAACTGCTGCAGACCGATGATCCGCTGGACCTCAGCGAATTCGAAGGTGAAAGCGAAGAAGACGCCCTGGCCCGCGCCATTGCCGAAGAACAGGAGACCGACGCATGAGCAAGGAACGCTACGGCATCCGCCGCTTTGCCCTTTTGAACACCGCCGGCTACAGCCTTGGCTTGTTCCCGCTGGAAGAACCGCTGTCGGTGTACGGCGCGAACAACCTGGGTAAATCCGCCTCGATCAACGCCTTGCAGTTCCCGATCCTGGCGCGCATGTCGGACATGAGCTTCGGCAAGTACAGCCTGGAGCAATCCCGGCGTTTCTACTTTGCCTCGGACACCAGCTACATCCTGGTGGAAGTCGCCCTGCCCCACGGCCCGCACGTGATTGGCGTGGTCGGTCGCGGCCCCGGCGGCGGTTTCGGGCACCAGTTCTTTGCCTATGCCGGCAAACTGGACCTGGCCCACTATCAGAAAAATGACACGTGCCTGCGGCAGAAAGAGCTGTTCACCAACCTGGAGCGCGAAGGCCTGAAAGCCTACGAGCTCAAGCCGGATGAACTGCGGCGCCTGCTGGTGGGTGGGCACACCTCAATCCCATTGGACCTGACGCTGATCCCGCTGCGCTCCACCAGCGAGCAAAGCCTCAAGACCTTCCGCGCGCTGTTCATCAACCTGCTGCACATGCGCGAAATCACCGCGGCCAAGCTCAAGCAATTGTTCCTCGATGCGTTCGAACACAGCCTGCGTTCCGGCAGCGTGGACTACATCGCCGCGTGCGAAGAAGCCTTCCGTGACGTACGCCGCATGGAACAGGACTACAACTCCCTCGTGGCCGCCGGCCCGCTGGTGGAAGCCCTGGCCAATGGCGTGAAGCAGCGCGATGTCCTGCGCGGCAAATTGCATCGCCTCTCGCCATTGCTCGATTCGTTGCTCGGCACCTGGTCGGACTACGCCAGTGCGCGCAAGGAAGAGCTGACTATCCAGGCCGAACACTACCGCAACGAGCAAGACTCGCTGCAGAACGACCAGCGCGGTGGCACCCAGGAGCTGATGCGCCTGGAGCGGGAAATCAGCGGCATCCAGCGCTGGCTCGGCGAGCTGTCGGTGCTCAAGCATCGCTTTGCCCTGGTGGACGACGTCAAGGTCCTGGAGCAACAACTGCTCGCCGCCAAGGACGCCCATGACGAACTGGCCGGCGCCCTGGCCCAGTCCCGGCAATTCAGCGCCGAAGACCTGGAAGAGCGCCTGCGGGACCTGGAAAAACGCCTGAAGTCGGTCAAGCAGCAACTCGATCACGCCGACAACAACAGCTATGCCCGCCTACGTGAAGAATTCTCGCAGCAGGATGTCGAACGCCTGATGCGCTTGTTCAACAGCGCCCTGTTCAGCCTGCCTCTGGGCGAACACGGCATCGCGCTGGACGAGAACGGCGAGTGGGTCAAATCCATGGAGCTGATCCTCGACGGCTTCAAGGGTGAGCGCTTCGAAGTGCCGGGACTGTCCATCGACCTGTCCCACATCGAGCCGCCCGCCCTGCAAGCCCTGGCCGACCGTGCCGCGCTGCGGGACCAGAAAGAGCGCCTGGAAAAAGAACTCAAGCAGCTCAAGACCCAACAAGCCGTGGCCGCCGACCGCGCCGCGAGCAAGACCCAGACCGAGGCGCTGTACCAGCAGGTACTGGATGCGCAAAAAGCCTTGGAAGACTTCCGTCGCAGCCAGACCCTGAGCGCCGAGGAAGGCGAGAAGCTCGAGCAGCTGGCGCAGATGGAAGCCGCCCAGGACGAACTCAAGCGCTCCAGCGATGCCTTCACCGAACGCGTCCAGCAATTGTCCGCCAAGTTGCAACTGGTGGGCCGGCAGATCGCCGACATGGAAGCCAAGCAACGCACCCTCGACGATGCCTTGCGCCGTCGCCAATTGCTGCCGGCGGACCTGCCGTTCGGCACGCCGTTCATGGACCCGGTCGACGACTCCATGGACAACCTGCTGCCGCTGCTCAACGACTACCAGGACAGCTGGCAAGGGCTGCTGCGCGTCGATGGCCAGATCGAAGCCTTGTATGCCCAGGTGCGCCTCAAGGGCGTGGCCAAGTTCGACAGCGAAGATGACATGGAGCGGCGCCTGCAACTGCTGATCAACGCCTATGCCCACCGCACCGACGAGGCCCTGACCCTGGGCAAGGCGCGCCGTGCGGCCGTGACCGACATCGCCCGAACCCTGCGCAACATCCGCAGCGACTACGACAGCCTCGAGCATCAACTGGCGCTGTTCAACCGCGAGATCAACAAGCGCCAGGTGTCCAACCTGCAGAGCTTCCGGATCGTCCTGGCACCGAACAAGGAAGCGCTCAAGCACATCGACCAGATCATCCACAGCGCCGGTCAGTACGAGGAAGGCGAGACGCTGTCGGTGTTCGACCTCAGCCAGAGCGCCGAGCAGGACAACAAGAACGAAGAGGCCAAGGAATACCTGGCGCGGCTGGTGGCGGCGAATCACAACCAGCTCGGCCTCAAGGACCTGTTCGAACTGGCGTTCGAGATCACCAAGGTCAACGGCCAGCCCGTGATCCACACCGACATCGACGGCGCGGCGTCCAACGGCACCACCATGACCATCAAGGCGCTGACCAACATGTACTTGTTGCTGCACCTGATGGACCGCGAACAGGCCGGCCGCGTGCGCCTGCCTTACTACCTGGACGAAGCGGCGGACATCGACGAGAAAAACCAGGCGGCACTGCTGGAGACCAGCCTGCAACTGGGCTTCGTGCCGATCCTCGCCAGTGTGAAGCCGCAAGTCTGCGCCAGTGTCGCCATCGACCTGGAAGGCGGCAGCGGCCCGAACGGCATCTACATCGACGAAGCGGACTGGAAATACATCCGTCGTCACGATGCGGTGAAGGCCACGGTGAATGTCCAGGCCGACGAGCCGGAGCTGGATCCGGTGTGAAGTGAATAACCGGGCATGAAAAAGGCCGCGATCCAAATGGACCGCGGCCTTTTTCATTGCGCCGGTTTTGAGTCTTCAGTGCAACGGATGGCCTCATCGCGAGCAAGCTCGCTTGTATGGTAGGACTTGAAGGGAGGAGGAGGGACAAAGCTCGATTCTGACTGTTAGCCGCAGTACAGACCGTGGGAGATTTCACCCCTCCTCCTTTCACCCAAGCGCCGATAAAGAATGCATCTGGCCTAGACCGACGATAGGAACAAGCCTGCGCCTCTGGGTGAACCCTTCAAGTGTTCAAACCTTAGCCCGGAGGATTTTCAATGGCAATGCCGGTTTCTGTCGCAAAGCCGATCGTGGGTGTTGATGTCGCCAAAGATGAGTTGGTGATTTATCACGCAGAAACAGATCGACTGGAAGCGATCCCCAACACCAAGGCAG
>NZ_FOVS01000072.1:0-5121 GCF_900115235.1 Pseudomonas sp. NFACC24-1 | reverse complement strand
CGAAGTCGAACCACGGTTGCGTGGCCGAGAACAGCCGGGCCACGTTGCGGTGCTCGACCATGACCCCTTTGGGCAAACCGGTGGAGCCGGAGGTGTAGATCACGTACGCCAGGTGCTGCGACGTCAATCCCGACACCGTCGGATTCTCCACGGATTGACTGGCCAATCCGCAATTGTCGAGGTCAATCAGCCGCACCGATTCGTCGACCAGCAGCGGTTGGGTCGCGGTGTGCACGACGATAGCCACCGGGGCGCTGTCCTCGATCATGAAGGCCAGGCGCTCCAGGGGATAGGCCGGGTCCAGCGGTACATAACCGGCGCCCGCCTTGAGGATGCCCAACAGGCCGACGATCATGTCCAGGCCGCGCTCGACACAGATCGCCACCCGCTCATCCGGGCGAATGCCCACGGCCAGCAAGTGATGCGCGAGCCGGTTGGCCCGGGCGTTGAGTTCACCGTAGGTCAGCGTCCGGCTCTCGAACACCACGGCCACGGCATCAGGTTGTGTCGCCGCACGTGCCTCGAACTGCCCATGGATCAGCGCATTGTCGGCGTAGACCACATCGGAGGCATTCCAGGTTTCCAGCAGTTGCCGGCGCTCGGCCGGCGGCAGGATCTGCAACTCGCCCAATGGCGCCAGGGGCGACTGCTCCAGCGCCTCCAGCAGATGTTCCAGCACGCATTGCACATAGCCGCAGACACGTCCGGCGCCGATCGACGCTTCAGCCATGACGGTCAGGTTGAAGCCTTCGCCCAGGTCATCCACCGACAACGTCAGCGGATAGTTGGTCCGCTCTTCGCCACCCAGTACCTGGATACCTTCCCAGGCCGCGATGGCTTCGCTGGAAGCCGTCTGCGCACCGAGGTGACGATAGTTCAGCAGCGCGCTGAACAAGGGTGCCGGCGCGGTCACACCACTGCAACGCTGGGCCAGCACCAAAGAGGCATGCTCATGGCCAAGCAAGGCGGTCAAGCGTGCATGGGTCGCCTTGACCCCGGCACGTATACCCTGCGTGCCCAGTTCCACACGCAACGGCAAGGTGTTGATGAACATCCCCAGAGCCCGGTCAGCGCCCTCGCCGCCCTGCATCCGGCCCAGCAACACGGTGCCGAACACGACGTCGTCCTTGCCCGAGACACGGCCCAGCACCTGCGCCCAGGCCAAGTGATACAGGCTCGCCGCGCTCACCCCGAGTTGACGGGCCTGCGCCCGCAGGCGCTGGCTGAGCGCTCCATCGACCGGCTGGCGGACTTCTTCGATCCCACGTCCGTCGCCCTGCACATCCTGCAGGCCGAACGGCAACGTCGGCTCGGTCACATCGCCCAGCATCTCGCGGAAGAACCCTTCGTGTTCTTCGCGGCTGATACCCAGACGGGCCTGGGCTACATAGTTGCGATACGGCACCGAGGCTGCCAGCAGATGCTCGCGCCCCATCACATGAGCTTCGATTTCCGCCGTGAGCATGGCCAGAGACGTCGCGTCGTCGACCATGTGGTGGAACAGCAGCATGCCGACCCAGCGATTGTTCGCCACGTCTTCGGCATAGCCGATGCGCATCATCGGTGCCTGACGGATGTCCAGGCGATGATGGCGAGGGTGCAGGTGCTCGCGCAGTTGTTGCGCGATATCTCCCGCCGCCGGGTCCAGCACGATCTCATCGAGCCCCAGTCGGGCCTCGCGCCAGACCACTTGCACAGGTTCGTCCAGCCCTTCCCAGACCACGCCCGTGCGCAGGATATCGTGGCGAGACACTACGTCTTGCAACGCCCTGGCGAAGTCGTCCAAGCGGGCGCGGCTGTCGTAGGTGAACTGTACATATTGCAAATAGGGGTCGCCCTGGGCCGCCGCAAGGTGGTGATACAGGATCCCCTCCTGCAATGGAGCAAGGGCATAGATATCCTGCACGTTGCGCACACCGCCCGGCACCGACGCGACGACGCGGTCGATACCGTCCTGGTCCAGATCGACCAGGGGCAACATGTCCGGTGTGATCCGTGTGCAGTCGGCGGGAATGAGGTTGGCCGGCACCACGATTTCGCGCACGCCGCCTACGGCCGCCGCCAATGCCGCCAGCGTTGGCTGGCCGAACAGCACACGGACATCGGCAGCCAGGTCGATCTGGCGCATGCGCTCGACCAGCTTCACTGCCAGCAGCGAATGGCCGCCCATTTCAAAGAAATGGTCATGACGGCCGACCTGCTCCACCTGCAGCAGGTCTTGCCAGATCCGCGCAATCGCCGTCTCGACTTCGCCTTGAGGCGCCTCGTATTCACGGGTCACCACCGAGGACTGGTCGGGCACCGGCAACGCCTTGCGGTCCAACTTGCCGTTGGTGGTCAGCGGGAATACCGTCAACATCACGAACGCGCTGGGCACCATGTATTCCGCCAGGGAGCCCAATAGCTCGGCGCGCAGTTCGGCCGCCGACGGTGGCTCGCCCTCTTCGGCAATCACGTAGGCCACCAGGCGCTGGTCACCCGGGGTGTCCTGGCGCGCCAGGACCACGGCTTCACGCACGCCGTTGCAGGCGGCCAGCTTGGCCTCGATCTCACCCAGTTCGATACGGAAGCCGCGGATCTTCACCTGGTCATCGTTACGCCCCAGGTATTCGATACTGCCGTCCGCCAGCCAGCGACCCAGGTCACCGGTCTTGTACATGCGGGCGTTCGGCTCATCGCTGAAGGGGTTGTCGAGGAAACGCTCGGCGGTCAGCTCATCGCGATTCAGATAACCACGGCTCACACCCGCGCCACCAACGAACATTTCGCCGACCACACCGACCGGTACGGGTTCGTGTTGTGCGTCGAGTACATACAACTGCAAGTCAGGGATGCGTTTGCCGATGGGGCTGACACCGGTCAGTTGGGCGTCGGCCGCACACAGTGCACGGTAGGTCACGTGCACGGTGGTTTCGGTGATGCCGTACATGTTCACCAGTTGCGTGCGGGCGTTGGCTTGACGAGCGTACCAGGGCTTGAGGATCCCGGTTTCCAGCGCTTCGCCGCCGAAGATCACCTGCCGCAGGCTGTGGTTCAGCTCGCTCTCGCCCTGGGCCGCGATCAACTGGCGGAACGCGCTCGGCGTCTGGTTGAGGATGGTCACCCCGGCCTCACACAGCAGCGCATAGCAGTATTGCGGGGAGCGGCTGACCAATTGCGGCACCACCAGCAGGCGGCCGCCCTGGGTCAGCGCGCCCCAGATTTCCCACACCGAGAAATCGAAGGCGAAAGAATGGAACAGTGCCCAGACGTCTTGCGGGCCGAAGTCGAACCATGGCTGGGTGGCCGAGAACAACCGCGCGACGTTACGGTGTTCGACCATCACGCCCTTGGGCAAGCCAGTGGAACCGGAGGTATAGATCACATAGGCCAGGTGACTGGCCCCAAGGCCCGGTACATCCGGGTTATGCCGTGGCTGCTGCTCCATTTCGCTGTCTTCGAGCGGATCGAGCAGCACGGTCGGCACGCTCAATGGTGGCAGGGTTTCACGCCATTCCCGTTGGGTCACCAGCGCTACCGGGCTGCTGTCGTGCAACATGTAGGCAATGCGTTCGGCCGGATAGGCCGGGTCCAGCGGCACGTAGCCCGCCCCCGCCTTGAGGATGCCCAACAGGCCGACGATCATGTCCAGGCCGCGCTCGACACAGATCGCCACCCGGTCGTCCGGACGAATCCCCACGGCCAACAGGCTGTGGGCCAGCTGGTTGGCGCGGGCATTGAGCTGGCCATAAGTCAGCGTCTGTTCTTCATGGACCACCGCCACGGCGTCAGGCTGGGCCATTGCCCAGGCTTCGAACTGACGATGGATCAGGGCATCTGCGGCGTATTCGGCATCCCGGGTGTTCCAGGTTTCCAGCAACTGCCGGCGTTCGGCTGGCGGCAGGACCGTCAAGGCGTGCAGCGCAGTGTGCGGCGCTTGCTCCAGGGCGGTGACCAGGCTGTCCAGCGCCATCTGCATGTAGCCACAGATGCGTGCGGCACCGATCGAGGTTTCGACCAGGGCCGTGAGGGAGAAACCTTCCCCAAGGTCGTCGACGTTGAGGGTCAGTGGGTAGTTGGTGCGCTCGTCACCACTGAGTGCCTCGATCCCGTTCCAGGCCGAGAGGCCATCCTGGGTCACCTCGGCGGCACTATGACGGTAGTTGAGCAAGGCGCTGAACAGCGGCGTCGGTGCCGCCACGCCACTGCAACGCTGGGCCAGCGCCAGGGAGGCATGTTCATGGCCCAGCAGGTCTGTCAGTCGGGCGTGGGTCGCCTTGACCCCGGTGCGCACATCCTGGGTGCCCACATCCACGCGCAACGGCAAGGTGTTGATGAACATCCCCAGCGCCCGGTCGGCCCCTTCACCGCCCTGCATCCGGCCCAGCAATACCGTACCGAACACCACATCCGGTTTGCCGGACACTTTGCCCAGCACTTGCGCCCAGGCCAGGTGCACCAGGCTGGCGGCACTGACGCCCAATTGCCTGGCCTGGGCCCGCAGACGCCTGGACAGCACGAGATCCACCGGCTCGCGGATCTCATCGATGCCATGGCCGTCCCCCTGCACATCCTGCAAGCCGAAGGGCAGTGTTGGCTCGTCGATATCGCCGAGCATGTCGCGGAAGAACACCTCGTGTTCCGCCTCGCTCGCCCCCAGTCGCGCCTGGGCCACATAGTTGCGATAAGGCATCGCGTCGCCCAATCGCTCGCCTTGCCCCAACAGGTGCAGTTGCATTTCATGCTGCATCACGTCCAGCGCGGTATGGTCCAGCGCCATGTGGTGGAACAGCAGGATCGCCACCCAGCGGTCCTGGGCCTCATCCTGGGCGTAGACCAACTGCAGCATCGGCGCACGGCGCAGGTCCAGGCGGTAGTGGCGTGCATCGAAGCGGCTCGCCAGTTGTGTGGCGACATCACCGGCCGTGGCATCGGCCTCGAAGCGCTGCGGCGCCAGCTTCACCTGGCGCCAGACCAGCTGCAGCGGTTCGTCCAGGCCTTCCCAGGCCACGCTGGTGCGCAGGATGTCGTGGCGGTCGATCACCACCTGCAACGCCTCGACGAACGCCTCGAAGCGTCCGAGGCTATCAAACGCGAACTGCGACTGGAGCACGTAGGGATCGCCCTGCTCCGCCGCCAGGT
>NZ_FOVS01000047.1:0-37025 GCF_900115235.1 Pseudomonas sp. NFACC24-1 | reverse complement strand
CAATGCCGGAGTGAGGGCACACCGAGCCTAGGCGAGGTGCCGAGTGGTGGGGCAGAAGCGCTTTGGTTACTTTCGCGCTTTTCGAAAGTGACCCGCCGTCAGGGCGGAACCCTAAGTGGCCGTTACCGCAGAAATGGATATGTACCCAATCCAGCTGTAGGGGGCCGCTTCGCACCCCAGCGGGGATAAATCCCCTCGCCACAGGGTTTTGTGTTGTCTTGTATGAACAGATCACCCCCAAACCCCCACAAACTCCCTGTAAACTCCGGCCTTTGCCCCACACCCAGGGAGTCGGCAATGTCGGGTTCTATCCTTTATATCCACGGCTTCAACAGCGCCCCCGCGTCGACCAAGGCCAGCCAGTTGATCGACGTAATGGCGCAATTGGGTCTGAGCGACCATCTACAAGTCCCAGCCCTGCACCACCACCCCCGCCAAGCCATCGGTCAGCTGGAACAGGCGATTGCACAACTGGGCCGACCGCTGCTAGTCGGCAGCTCGCTCGGCGGCTACTATGCGACTCACTTGGCCGAGCGCCACGGCCTCAAGGCCCTGTTGGTCAACCCGGCCGTCAGCCCGCATCGGATGTTCGACGGTTACCTGGGCACACAGAAGAATTTGTACACCGACGAAACCTGGGAATTGACCCACGACCACGTGACGGCCCTGGCCGAGCTGGAAGTGCCGGCGCCCCAGGATCCGCAGCGGTATCAGGTATGGTTGCAAACCGGGGACGAAACGCTGGATTATCGCCACGCCCAGCAGTATTACCGCGCCTGTGCCTTGCGCATCCAGGCCGGCGGCGACCACAGTTTCCAAGGGTTTGCCCAGCAGTTGCCGGCGCTGTTGAGTTTTGCCGGCATTGGCGCCGATTTGTACCAGGCGATCGACTTCACGTCGCTGTGAGCCATCGCCCCTTTTTCATTGAACACTGACGACGAGACCCCATGGCCACTCCCAGCGCTAGCTCTTATAACGCAGACGCCATCGAAGTCCTCTCGGGCCTCGACCCGGTGCGCAAGCGCCCCGGCATGTACACCGACACCAGTCGGCCGAACCACCTCGCCCAGGAAGTCATCGACAACAGTGTCGACGAAGCCTTGGCCGGGCATGCGAAGTCGGTGCAGGTCATCCTGCACGCCGATCACTCGCTGGAAGTCAGCGATGACGGCCGCGGCATGCCGGTGGACATACACCCTGAAGAGGGTGTGTCGGGCGTCGAGCTGATCCTCACCAAGCTCCACGCCGGCGGCAAGTTTTCCAACAAGAACTACCAGTTCTCCGGCGGTCTGCACGGGGTGGGTATTTCCGTGGTCAACGCCTTGTCGACCCAGGTGCGGGTGCGGGTCAAGCGTGACGGCAACGAATACCAGATGACCTTCGCCGATGGCTACAAGGCCACCGAGCTGGAAGTGGTGGGCACGGTCGGCAAGCGCAACACCGGGACCAGCGTGTATTTCGCCCCGGACCCGAAATATTTCGATTCACCGAAGTTTTCCGTCAGCCGCCTCAAGCACGTGCTCAAGGCCAAGGCCGTGTTGTGCCCGGGGCTGCTGGTCAGTTTCGAGGACAAGGCCACCGGCGAGAAAGTCGAATGGCATTACGAAGACGGTCTTCGCTCTTACCTGGTGGACGCGGTCAGCGGTTTTGAACGCCTGCCCGACGAGCCGTTCTGCGGCAGCCTGGCCGGCAATAAGGAAGCGGTGGACTGGGCGCTGTTGTGGCTGCCCGAAGGGGGCGAAAGCGTCCAGGAAAGCTACGTCAACCTGATCCCTACGGCCCAGGGCGGCACCCACGTCAACGGCTTGCGCCAGGGCCTGCTCGATGCCATGCGTGAGTTCTGCGAGTTCCGCAACCTGCTGCCCCGTGGTGTGAAGCTGGCGCCGGAAGACGTTTGGGAACGCATCGCCTTTGTCCTGTCGATGAAGATGCAGGAACCGCAATTCTCCGGCCAGACCAAGGAACGCCTGTCGTCCCGTGAGGCGGCGGCGTTTGTTTCCGGGGTGGTCAAGGACGCGTTCAGCCTGTGGCTCAACGCCAACCCGGAAACCGGCCTGGCCTTGGCGGAGCTGGCGATCAATAACGCCGGTCGTCGTCTCAAGGCCAGCAAGAAGGTCGAGCGCAAGCGCATCACCCAGGGGCCGGCCTTGCCGGGCAAACTGGCCGATTGCGCCGGGCAGGACCCGATGCGTTCCGAGCTGTTCCTGGTGGAAGGTGACTCCGCCGGCGGTTCGGCCAAGCAGGCGCGGGACAAAGAGTTCCAGGCCATCCTGCCGCTGCGAGGCAAGATCCTCAACACCTGGGAGGTGGACGGCAGCGAAGTGCTGGCCAGCCAGGAAGTGCATAACATCGCCGTGGCCATCGGCGTCGACCCGGGCGCCGAGGACATGAGCCAGCTGCGCTACGGCAAGATCTGCATCCTGGCCGACGCCGACTCCGACGGCCTGCACATCGCCACGTTGCTCTGCGCCTTGTTCGTCCAGCATTTCCGCCCGTTGGTGGACGCCGGTCACGTCTATGTGGCGATGCCGCCGCTGTACCGCATCGATCTGGGCAAGGAAATCTACTACGCCCTGGACGAAGCCGAGCGCGATGGCATTCTGGATCGCCTGGTGGCCGAGAAGAAACGTGGCAAGCCGCAGGTCACCCGATTCAAGGGCCTGGGCGAGATGAACCCGCCGCAGTTGCGCGAAACCACCATGGATCCGAACACTCGCCGCCTGGTGCAGTTGACCCTGGATGATTTCGAAGCGACCTCGGAAATGATGGACATGTTGCTGGCGAAGAAGCGCGCCGGCGACCGCAAGTCCTGGCTCGAATCCAAAGGGGACCTGGCCGAGGTGCTGGCCTGATGCGCAACGGTTTCGCCCTGGCGTTGTGGCTGTGGGCGGGGGCGGTAGTCGCAGGGCCTGCGCCGGAACTGAAGCTGCTGTCCGAGCACGCCGTCGATGGCATGCGCGGTGGCAACCTGTCCGGGCTGGCGCTGTGCGGCGGCGAGATGTGGACGGTGTCCGATCGCGACGACGACCGGATCTATCGCCTCGCACCCTCCGAGGCGCCGGTCTGGCAGGCCGAGGTGGTTGAAATCGAGGTGCCGAAGGTGCCGGACAGCGGTTTGCCCTGGGGCTTGAGCTCACGGACCTGGGCGGCGTCGTTCCTGCGCGGTGGCGAGCTGGATTTCGAAGGCATCAGCTGTGACAGCGCCGGCAACCGTTATGTGGTCAGTGAGTCCCATGCCGCGGTATTGCAGGTGCCGCCGTCGGGCCCCGCGTCCTGGCTGAAAATTGCCCCCACCCTGATCCGCCAGGCCCGCGCCAGCGGCATGCTGCTGCATTTCAATGCGTTGTTCGAAGGCTTGGCGGTCAACCCGGCCGGTGACCAGCTGTGGTTGGCGGCCGAGCGCGAACGTCGCGGCCTGCTGCTGCTCAAGCGTCAGCAGACGGTGTGGGACTGCGATGGCAATTGCGTGTTGCTGAGCGAAGCCGGGCGGGAAATGCAGCCAGCGCAGTTCCCCAAGGCCAAGGCGGTTTCGCGGGATTTCGCGGACCTGTCATTGTTCAATGGCAAGCTGTTTACCCTGGAGCGCAACGCCTATCAGATCTGCCGGCGTGACCCGCAGACCGCCCAGGTCGAGCGTTGCTGGTCGTTCGCCGCCGAGGCGTTGCAGGATAACCGCCGTTATCCCCAGCCCTACGGGCTGGCCGAAGCGCTGGTGGTGGATGCCGAGGGGGCCTGGATCGGCCTGGACAACAACGATGGCAAGCGGGCCGACGGTGAACAGCGGCCAATCGTCTGGCGCTTCGCCGCGCCCGAGGGTGGCTGGAGTGCCTCGCCGTGAGCCAGCCGTTGCCGGGCAAGCGCGCCGGTCGGGTGTTGATGATCCTGGCCTGGTGCGCCGCGCTGTTTCTGGCGACGCGGTTTTTTGCCCAATGGGAGCAGCGCCAGCAAAACCCCAATACCCAGGTGTACTCGCAAAAAGGTGAAGGTTTTATCGAGGTGAAGCTGGTCGGCAATCAACAGGGGCATTTCGTCGCCAGCGGCCAGATCAACGGCCAGCCGGTGGATTTCATGCTCGACACCGGTGCCACTGACGTGGCGATTCCGATGGAGCTGGCCGAGCGCCTCAAGCTGGAAAAAGGATTCGGCGTGACCTTGAGTACCGCCAACGGTGTGAGCGAGGGCTACCGTACCCGCGTCGACCGGCTGCAATTGGGCGACATCGTCTTGCGCGATGTCCGTGCCCTGGTGGCGCCCGGCCTGGGTGGCACGCAAGTGCTGCTGGGCATGAGCGCCCTGAACAAACTTGAATTTACCCAGCGCGACGGCACCATGCTGCTGCGCCAGACAACGAACTGATGAGGCCCGCATGAGCGACATTCTTGCAGACAGCTTAGACGGCGTAGAACGCCGATCGCTGGCTGACTTCACCGAAAATGCCTACCTCAATTACTCCATGTACGTGATCATGGACCGTGCCTTGCCGCACATCGGCGACGGTTTGAAGCCGGTTCAGCGGCGGATCATCTATGCCATGAGTGAGCTGGGGCTGGATGCGGATTCCAAGCACAAGAAATCGGCGCGTACCGTCGGTGACGTGCTCGGCAAGTTCCACCCCCACGGCGATTCGGCCTGCTACGAAGCCATGGTGCTGATGGCCCAGCCGTTCAGCTATCGCTACACGCTGGTGGACGGCCAGGGTAACTGGGGTGCGCCGGACGATCCCAAGTCCTTCGCGGCCATGCGTTACACCGAGGCGCGGCTGTCGCGCTATTCCGAGGTGTTGCTCAGCGAACTGGGCCAGGGCACCGCGGACTGGGGGCCGAACTTCGACGGCACCCTCGACGAACCCCTGGTTCTGCCAGCACGTTTGCCGAACATCCTGCTCAATGGCACCACCGGCATCGCCGTGGGCATGGCCACCGACGTGCCACCCCACAACCTGCGGGAAGTGGCCACGGCGTGCGTGCGTCTGCTGGACGAGCCGAAAGCCACGGTGGAACAGCTCTGCGAACACATCCAGGGCCCGGACTATCCGACCGAAGCGGAAATCATCACGCCGCGCGCCGACCTGCTGAAAATCTACGAGACCGGTCGCGGTTCGGTGCGCATGCGCGCCGTGTACCACATCGAAGATGGCGACATCATTGTCACGGCATTGCCGCATCAAGTCTCCGGGGCCAAGGTCTTGGAGCAAATTGCGGCGATGATGCAGGCAAAACCGTCGAAAGCTCCGCAAGTGGCGGACCTGCGCGACGAGTCTGACCATGAAAACCCCTGCCGCATCGTGATCATCCCGGTCAACAGCCGGGTCGACCACGACGCGCTGATGCAGCACCTGTTCGCCAGCACCGACCTGGAGTCCAGCTACCGCGTCAACATCAACATCATCGGCCTGGACGGCAAGCCGCAGCTGAAAAACCTGCGGGCATTGCTGGTGGAGTGGCTGGAGTTCCGGGTCAAGACCGTGCGCCGGCGCCTGCAATTCCGCCTGGACAAGGTCGAGCGCCGCCTGCACCTGTTGGACGGCTTGCTGATCGCCTATCTCAACCTGGATGAAGTGATCCACATCATCCGCACCGAGGAGCACCCCAAGGCCAGCCTGATCGCCCGCTTTGACCTGAGCGAAATCCAGGCCGACTACATCCTCGACACCCGTCTGCGGCAGTTGGCGCGGTTGGAAGAGATGAAGCTGCGCGCCGAGCAGGATGAACTGCTCAAGGAACAGGCCAAGCTGCAAGCCCTGCTGGGCAGCGAAGCCAAGCTCAAGAAGCTGGTACGCACCGAGCTGCTCAAGGACGCCGAAACCTATGGTGACGACCGTCGCTCGCCGATCGTCGAACGTGCCGAAGCCAAGGCCCTGACTGAGCACGATCTGCTGCCGAATGAGAAAGTCACCGTCGTGCTGTCGGAGAAAGGCTGGGTACGCTCGGCCAAGGGTCATGATATTGACGCGACGGGGCTTTCCTACAAGGCCGGGGACGGCTTCAAGGCCTTGGCGGCCGGGCGTTCCAACCAGTTTGCAGTGTTCGTCGACTCCACTGGCCGTAGTTATTCCGTGCCGGCGCATACCTTGCCATCAGCTCGCGGCCAGGGCGAACCGCTGACCGGTCGTTTAACACCACCACCGGGTGCAACTTTTGAATGCGTGCTGATGCCTGATGATAATGGACTGTACGTCATTGCATCGGACGCGGGTTACGGGTTCGTGGTCAAGGGCGAGGACCTGCAAGCCAAGAACAAGGCGGGCAAGGCGCTGTTGAGCCTGCCGAACAACGCCAAGGTGATTGCGCCGCGCCCGGTGGCCGATCGAGAGAGCAACTGGCTGGCGTCGGTGACCACCGAAGGGCGGTTGCTGGTGTTCAAGATCAGTGACCTGCCACAGCTGGGTAAAGGCAAGGGCAACAAGATTATTGGTATTTCCGGCGAACGGGTCGCCAGCCGTGAGGAATATGTCACGGATATTGCAGTGTTGCCGGAGGGCGCCACGCTTGTGCTACAGGCAGGAAAGCGTACGCTTTCGTTGAAGGCGGACGATCTTGAGCATTACAAGGGTGAGCGCGGTCGGCGGGGCAACAAGCTACCGAGGGGCTTTCAGCGGGTCGATGCGCTGCTCGTCGAAAACCTCAATTAGGCGTAGTAGAGGGCTCGGTCTGCGATTAAATGCCGCAGATCGATGCTTTCGCGCTGGAGTCGGCGCGCATATTCACGGATGATAGGCCCTTTCAAGCGCCGGCGTAGCCGAGCGTTCTTCACATTGACCGAGTATTTTTTCACTGTGGCAAGCCTTGTGGCTGCCACCTGGACGGAACGATGACTGCTCTGCGCCTCCCTATTTTGTGGCTCGCCGGCCTGCTTGGCCTGGCGGGCTGCAGCATGAACCAGCCGGTGTCGCTGTACCAATTGGACAGCGGAACCCCGGCCCAGCCTGCGCAAAGCACAGGCATGGCCGTATTGCTCGGCCCGGTTCTGATCGCTGATTACCTGCAGCGAGAAACCTTGTTGCAACGCCAACCGGACGGCAGCCTGCAAGCCGCCACTGACGGCCGTTGGGCCGGCAGCCTTTCCTCTGACATCGATCAGTTGCTGTTGCGCCAGGTCGCCGGGCACCTGGACAGCCAGCGCGTGGTGCTGGCACCGGCGACCCAGGGTTTCACCCCGGATGTGCAGGTACTGCTGTCGATTACCCGCCTGGACTCGGGTAAAGCCCAGCCGGCAGTGCTCGATGCCCAATGGCGGTTGATCGACCGTCGTGGCAAGGTGCGTGAGAACCGCATCGTTCATCTGCAAGAGCAGCATGCCGGCACCACGGCGGCACAGGTCCAGGCCCAGGGCGTGCTCCTGCAACGCCTGGCCGAACAGTTGTCGGTGTCGCTCAAGCCCCTGGCCAACCAGCCGCCTGTCGCCGAAGTGCCTCGCAAGGCCGCGCCAGCCCCGGCCAAGCCGGTAGAGAAGGAAAAGGACAAGATTCCCATGGCCTTGCCGATTCGTACGGACATGGAAGTGTTCAGGTTCTGACGGTTGGACCCGGATACACCACAAAGCCCGCGTTGATGCGGGCTTTGTTGTTTCTGCCGGTTGGATTGTCGGGGCCTATCCTGGCCTCTTCGCGGGCTTGCCCGCGAAGAGGCCAGGATAGGCAACAAAAAAGCCCGCAGATAATCACTCATCTGCGGGCTTTTGTTCGCTTCAACTACTGGATATCAGGCCTGGCGCTCATGCATCCGCGCCAGTTGCCGCTCCAGCATCGATGGGTAAGGCTCCATCAAGCGCTCCACGCAACACGCGCCTTCGGGGCTGGCGATGGGGCGGATGCGCGCGCGCTGGCGGATCAGGGCGTCGTCGTTGATCTTGCGCTCCACCAGCAGCAGGTTGCGGCTGTGTTGCGACAGCGCCAGGGCGTCCTGGGCGGTTTCGGTCAGCAGCAGGTCGATCTGGCTCAAGCCGAACAAGCCATCGCCCAAGGTCAGGCCCAATTGCAGTTGCAGGGTGATGCCGCTGTCGGCGACTTCGATCTGCAACTGGTGACCCAAGGCGCGCAGCAACTCACCGCAGCAAATGGCATTGGTCAGGTAGTCGTCGCCGCTGTCTTCGGTGTGGAACAGCATCAGCGTGCTGCCGTCGTTCAAGGTGTGCAATTCGCCTTGATAGAGCGATGCGGCCTGGTCGAGGCAGTCGCGGTAGCGCTCGAGCAACTCCTTCAGGCGCGCCTGGGGCAGGCGACGCAATTGATCCTGGGCGCCCAGTTGCACGGCCAGTACGGCGCTGTGCTGGGGCAGGTTCGAGGCCACAGGCTTGGCGACCGGCAGAGGTGCCCCATTGACCGACTCGTCACGCAGGTCGGCGAAGGCGTCGTCGTCTTCCTCGTCTTCTACTGCGCGCACCACGTGGCGTGGGGCCGGTTTGGAGGCCGGCATCGGCTGGCTTTCGTCGAACCCCGGATCGCGCAGGTTGCGTACTTCGAAGCCTGGCTCGGAATCGTCGTCGTCCGTGTAGTCGAGGTCTTCAGGTTCCGGCAGGGGCTCGGGTTCCGGGGCGAAGCTGGCGTGCAGTTGCCGGGCCAGGTCGCCGATCTCGTCCTGGCGCTGGGTGGCCGGCGTGTGTTCGTCGATGTCCCGCAGCCAGACGCGCAATTGCAGCAGTGGCGTGGAGATGTGCCGCCCCAGGCGCAGGCTCAGGGCCAGGGCCAGCGCCAACAGGATCGCGCTGAGGATGCCCATGCTTTGCAGGCTGATGGTCATCGGTTGCTGGAACTGGTCCATGTCCAGGCTGATGCGCAATTGCCCGGCGGTCACGTCTTGGAAGGTGATCTTGCTCTGGTACATGCCGCCGGACTCGCCCAGCAGGCCAGGTTTGGGGCGCTGGCCGGCCTCGGCGAGGATGCGGTTGTCCACGCTATAGATGGCGGCGTGGGCCACCAGCTTGTTCTTGGTCAGGTTGTTGAGCAGCACGTTGAGGCTGAGGATGTCGTTGGACACCAGCAGCTCGGTGGCGGACGTGGCGGTCTGGGTGGTCAGGCTTTCACCCAGGGCATCGGCCTGCTCGTGCATCGCCTGCTTGAATTGCAAACCCATCACGCAGGCATAGATGACCAGGGCCAGGGCGACCAGGATGACGTTATGGCTGGCAATGCGCAATGCGATCGGCACACGACGGTGACGCAGCGCACGGAAGATCAGCAGGAAGAAGTTGTCGGTTTTGACTGGCGTGGGCCGGTTCACTGAGCTCGGCTCTTTGTCCGTGAAATTGACGCGCAGTATAGCGACAGGCCCATGACCGGCAAAGCACTGGCGGTGCCCGATGGTCACTGAATGTGGGTAGAATGCGGTTTTTTTCCACCTGCGGGGGTGCGCCTTGCGCGAAATCGTCCTGATAAACATCACTGGCAGCGACCGTCCGGGTCTGACTGCGGCCATTACCGGCGTTCTGGCCCAGGGTGGTGTGAACATTCTCGACATCGGTCAGGCGGTGATCCATGACACGCTGTCGTTTGGCATCCTGGTTGAAATCCCGGACGCCGAACAAAGCAAGTCCGTGCTCAAGGACATCCTGTTCACTGCCTACAAGCTCGACCAGCAGGTGCGCTTCACTCCGGTGTCCGAGGAGGACTACCAGCATTGGGTGGCCGGCCAGGGCAAGAAGCGCCATATCGTGACCCTGTTGACCCGCAAGGTTACTGCCGAGCAGTTGCAACGCGTCAGTTCGATCACCGCCCAGTATGGCCTGAACATCGACCACATCGACCGTCTGTCCGGGCGCATGCCGCTGGACACCCCGGCCGACAAGGGCAAGGGCTGTATCGAGTTTTCGGTGCGCGGTGAGCCGGCCGATCCCCAGGCGTTGCGTGCCGAGTTCCTCAGCGTGGCCCAGGAGCTGAACGTCGACATCGCCTTCCAGGAAGATTCGCTGTTCCGCCGCAACCGCCGCCTGGCGGTGTTCGACATGGACTCGACGCTGATCGAGGCCGAAGTCATCGACGAACTGGCCAAGGCGGCTGGCGTGGGCGACAAGGTCTCGGCCATCACCGAGCGAGCCATGGCCGGCGAGCTGGATTTCCGTGCCAGCTTCAAGGAGCGCCTGGCCCTGCTTAAAGGCCTGGACGTCAGCGTGCTGGATTCCATTGGCGCTTCCCTGCGCCTGACCGAAGGCGCCGAAACCCTGTTCGCCGAACTCAAGCGCCTGGGCTACAAGACCGCCATCCTGTCCGGCGGCTTCACCTACTTCGCCAAGCAGTTGCAGGCCAAGCTCGGTATCGACTACGTATTCGCCAACGAGCTGGAAGTGGTGGACGGCAAGGTGACCGGCGTGGCCGTCGAGCCGATCGTCGATGCTCAGCGCAAGGCGGACCTGCTGCGTGAACTGGCTGAAAAAGAAGGCCTGCGCCTGGAGCAGACCATCGCCGTGGGCGACGGCGCCAACGACCTGCCGATGCTGGCGATCGCGGGCCTGGGTGTGGCATTCCGCGCCAAGCCACTGGTCAAGCAGTCGGCCAGGCAAGCGATTTCCACCCTGGGGCTGGATGGGGTGTTGTACCTGCTGGGCTTCAGGGATCGTGACGGGCAGCTCTGATTCGAGTCTGTCGCAATCTTTTGGAGGCATTCATCGGTGGTGAGGAGATAAATCCCCTCACCACAAAGGGTTGTGTGTTGGCGGTTCAAAGCGATTTCCACAACGAGTCAAAATTCCCTTCCTGGTCGCCGCTCTCCTCGGTGGCTCCCGAGTCCTCCGGGTGATAGGAAAACTGGTTGAAGCTGTGGGTGCTGGTCACCCGGCGGTCCAGGCCGGCGCGGCGTTCCTGGCCGTTGGTGTTGATCAACACCCGCTGGCCTTCCTGGAAGGGCAGGCGGGGGGCGATCATGGTCGGGGGCAGGTCAATGGCGCTGATCTCGGGCAGCAACAGCCCGCGCAGGTAGTGACCGTGCTCATTTTCTTCCCGGACCAGTTGCAGCCCGCAAGGCTGGGCATGGGGTGCGACCAGTTCGATGCCCATTTGCATGGCGCCGTTGCGCACTTGGCGGATCCAGCGCACCACGGCGACGCTCCAGGCTTGGTCGCTGCTGTCGCGGATGCCGATCATTTCCCCGGCTTGCAGTTGTTCCGGCACCTCCTTGGGCCAACCGAGGCAATAGCCGCCAGGGCTGTGGTTGATGATCGGCAGGTCGTAGGTGGGGAAGTGATGCTGGTTGTCGGAGCTGTTGCCATCGTCATCGGCCGGGTTGAGCGGGTACTCGATTTCTTCATAGGGCAGCAGGTCGCTGTCGCCGGCGGGGGCGGCGTCGAACGCTTGCTTCCAGGTGTCGTTTGTCTTGCTCGGCGAGGCTTCGAAGCGGGCCTTGCGGGTGGCGGGGCTTTTCAGGATCTCGTTGAACGAGCGCTCGCCGCCCAGGTAGTAGTGCAGTGCACTCATGCCCACGCACAGGGTCAGCGTGCCGTTGCCCTCGGTGCGCTGGAAGCTGCGTTCAGCCGCTTCGCCCCAGGCGGCTTGAAGGTGATGCAAAGTGTCGACGCTCATGCCACCAGGGACTGGCAACGTATTATCGGCAGGTTGTTCTAGGTGAATGGCGATCGCACGCACCAGTGGCTGGGGATCGAAGCCCTGCAAGGTTGGCTGCTGTTCGGCCCGGAACTTGGCGCGGTAGCGTGGCCCGACATCCAGTTCTGGAGCGACTGCGAACAGGCTGCTGGCAGCGCTGGCAGGGTCCAGCTTGACCCACTGGCTCCAGGATTCGAGCACCTCGGTCAGTCGCCCGATCTGGCCCTGGCGCAATTGATTGCTGCGTGACGCGCCCAGCAGCAGGGCGACGACATAGGTCTGCTCGGCGTTCAATTGATGAACCTGGCTGGCCAGCTCGTCACTCACGCTCAGGTGTTGCAAGCGGTGCAGGCAGGCAATCCGGTACAACTGATGCAAGTCGAGCCACAACCCCTCTGGCACTGGGCTGTACAGCTGGCTGGCACGCAGCAGCGGGCCGTTGAGGGCATGCATCGCCCGTTGCAGCGCGGTGCTCAGCAGGCGGGCCCGGTCCTTGGTGTATTTCGACGCGATACGCGCCACGATCTGTTTGTAGCCCATCGCCAGTTGGGTTTGCAGGGCCTGGCACAGGTTGACGATCTTGCGCGAGCGATCATCCAGCACGATGGCTTGTTGCAGGAAGTGCCGCTCCAGGTGCTTGCAGACGTAATACACCTCGGGTCGCAGCAGTTCGAGCAGTTGCAGGCGATTGTCGCTGGGCGTGAGCAGCTGGTTGAGTTCCCCAAGGGCCTGGTACAACAGACGGGCCGTTTCGCCGATGTTGGCCTTCGGCAGGTTGGCGATCCAGCGCTTGAGGTCCCGTGGCGTAGCCTCGCAGAACGACAGGCGTGATTGTGTCGGGGTCAGGGCGCGCAATAACTGGAGAGGGCTGGTCTCATTCATGCCGTGTGCGGGCTCCGGCGGGAAATAAACGTGATGTTTCCAACTCTAGCAGTTGTAGCCGAAGGAGGTGCGCTATCTATGCTGGATGCCCTGCTGGAGCGAGCTTGCTCGCGATGACGCCAGGACAGTCGCCATCGAGGTGACTGTTACATCGCCATCGCGAGCAAGCTCGCTCCCACATGTGATCTTTTACTCAGCCTTTGGCAGCGCCAGGCCCTGGCCCATCTGTACTGGTGAGCCGGCCACCAGGTCTTCGGCCCATTTCACCTGGCCTGGACCGAACAGCACGATGGCGGTCGAACCCAGTTTGAAGCGCCCCAGTTCGGCGCCTTTTTCCAGATGGATCGGCGCGCGGGCGGCTTCGTCGTAACGGAAGGTTTTCAGCTCGCGCTTGGGTGGCGTCACCAGCCCGGCCCAGACGGTTTCGATGGAGGCCACGATCATCGCACCCACCAGCACCACGGCCATCGGCCCGCGCTCGGTGTCGAAGATGCACGCCACGCGCTCGTTGCGGGCGAAGAGCTCCGGAACGTTTTCGGCGGTGGTCTGGTTGACCGAGAAAATCCTCCCGGGAATGTAGACCATCTCCCGCAGGGTGCCGGCCAATGGCATGTGCACGCGGTGGTAGTCCTTGGGGGACAGGTAAATGGTGGCGAAATCGCCGCCCATGAACGGCGCGGCGTTGGCCGCGTCGCCGCCCAGCAGTTCCAGCACGCTGAAGCTGTGGCCCTTGGCCTGGAACACCCGGCCGTGCTCGATCGGGCCGAGCTGGCTGACGGCACCGTCGGCGGGGCTGAGGATCGCGCCCGGGGTTTCGTCCAGCGGCCGTGCGCCGTCTTTCAGGGCGCGGGTGAAGAAGGCGTTGAAGTGCTCATACGCAGTCAGGTCTTCCACCAGGGCCTGGGACATGTCCACTTGGTAGCGCTTGGCGAACCACGCGGTGAAGGCATTCTTGAACCAACGCACGCGGCATTCGGCAATGCAGCCGGCCAACCGCGACAACAGGTGGTGGGGCAACAGGTATTGAGTGAGGATGAACAAACGGTTTTTCATTAACTGTCCTTAAGAACCTTCAAAGCTCGATGGGCGTGTCGGGGTGGTTGCCCCATTCGCCCCAGGAACCGGCATAGCCTTTGACTCGTGGATAACCGAGCGCCTTGGCCACCAGATAGGTGAAGCCAGAGCGGTGGTGAGTCTGGCAGTGGGTGATGATTTCTTTGTCGGGCGTGATGCCCAATCGTTCGAGGATCTGCGGCATATCCTTGCGAATGCGCAGGTTGCGCGCCGGGTCCATGCCGGCGGTCCATTCGAAATTGACCGCCCCTGGAATATGTCCGCCCCGGGCTGCGACGACTTTCTCGCCGGAGTATTCCAGCGGGCCGCGTGCATCCCAGATGGCCAGGTCGGCGGCACCGAGGCGGCTTTGCAGGTATTCGCGGGTGGCGGTGGGGGCCTCGTGCAACGTCAGGGGCACCGGGCCGGCAACCGGTGCCGGAACATCGACGGACACCGGCAGGCCTCCGTCCAGCCAGGACAGCAGGCCGCCGTCGAGGTAGTGATAGTTCGAGTGACCGATCACGTCCAGCAGCCAGATAAAGCGCCCGGCCCAGCCGCCGCCTTCGTCGTCGTAGACCACGTAGACCGCGTCCGGGTTATGCCCAAGCTCGCCGAACAGGGTTTCCAGGTCGGCCTTGGCCGGCAGCAGGCCCGGTGCCGGCGGTTGGCCGAGCTGGGTGCGCTTGGGGTCGACGAAACGTGCGCCGGGGATGTGCCCGGTGCTGTAGCGCGCGGCGCTGGTCAGGTCCACCAGAATCAGTTCGCGGGCGTCGAGGCGCGGCAGCAGTTCGCTCGGCTCGATCACCAGCGGCAAGCCAGAGAAGTCAGGCATGTGAGGTCTCCAGGGGCGCAAAGGGAAAGGATTGTAGCAAGTTCAGCGACCGCGGTTGGTAAAGGTATGCAGCGCCCTTTCGATGCATTGCACGGTTTTGCCGAAGGCTTGCACGGTGATATCCGAGAACGGCCCGCCGCCCTGGTCCACCGCCACCAGCATGATCACCCGGCCATTGCAGGTCAGTGAGCGCAACAGCAGGTGTTCACCCCGGAACAGGCTGCGCAGGCCCGGCGGCAGTAGCGCCGAAAACTGCGCATTGTTGTCCGGGTTCAGGCGAACCTGGGCCTGCTGGGCCAGCAACCGTTGCAATATTTTGCTCTGGCTGATGGTAAAGCTCATGGCCGCAGCTTCCTTGGGCAGGCCGGCGGTCTGGTGTACGCGCACGCTGGCCTGGCTGCGGTCGGCCATCAGGATCATCACCCGGCGCATGCCACAGGCCACCAAGACGTCCCGTGCCGAGGTGGTCAGGTGCATGGCGTTGCGGAAGGGGCTCGGCTCCACCAGCATGGCGGAGCATTGCTTGCGCCACTGGCTCAGGTCTTGGGCGCTGGGCGGGGCGGCGGGCAGCAAGCCAGGGTGGATGCGGCGGCTGCCCGAGGGCCAGAGCAGCGCCACGGCCGGGTGCCAGAGGTCCGGCATGGCGTGATGATGGGCGCTATTGACCGCTTGTTGGTGCAGTTGCTGCTGGACCTCATCCATCGACATCTGCAGATACAAACTGGTGAGGTACTGCCAGCGGGTGAGCGCGGGGCTGTCCCAGGCCTGTTGTGCGGCAAGTGCCAGGCCGTTGGCCAGCAATACGGTGTTGGCCGGCTGGTTGAGCCAGCGTCGCAGGATCGGGTCGTCGTCCAGGCGATTCTGCTGGCGCAGGGGGTGTTCGCTGTCCCGGGCGATGCGCAGGACTTTCACCAGCTCGCGGCGTTCATTGAGCAGCAGGCGATAACCTTGCGCCACCCAGATGGGCAAGCGCCAGGTTTCCACCAGCCCCAGGCAGATTTCCAGCAGGCTGACGCCGAACAGTTCGCGCTCCACCTTGGGCGCGGGCTCGCCTTTATGGAGGACCCGCAATTCCCATTCCCCGAGCAATCGTGGATGGGTCAGGGCCAAGGGCCAGAGCGGTGACAGGAATAACAGGCTGCCCCAGTGTATGTCTTGCCACAGCCGCGCCAGGCGGCTGGCAAAAAAACCATTGGCCTGTTGCGTGGCGTGCTGGCTGATCAATTGCAACTGGCGCAAGGCGATGGGTATTTCATGCTCCGGCAACGACGGCAGGCGTGCGAGCAGCTCTTCGGTACGCTTGAGGCCGAGGCGGTTGATGGCCACTTCGAGGTTTTCCGCAGGTTCTGCAAGACTGCCATGGGTGTGATGGTTGGCTTCGCGGATGACGCTCAGGGCCAGGGCTGGGCTGCCCTGCATCAGGTCGGCAATGTCGCGCAATGAGCGGCGGCTGTCGGCGAGGGCCTTGCAGACGAGGTCGTGGCTGGCCTGGGGAACCGGCAGATGCACGCCTTTGAGCAGCTTCACCCAACCTTCGAGGGTGGTCGGTCGGGGCGTTGGAACCTTGGTTTCGTTAGTCATGGCTGGACGTGATCATCGTATGAATTCTCTACGCCCGGAACGGGGCAAATTGGCTTTTCGCCAGAACAGCCTATAGTCTGGCGCAGTTTCGCCGATAAGTAGAAGAAGAGATTTTTCAGCTTCCGAATATGACCTTGAACCCGACTTAAATAAGTACTTTCTATCTATGGCTAAAATTATCGGCATCATTGTCGTGTTCGCGAGCGTGCTCGGCGGATACGTGCTCTCCCATGGCAAGATTGCCGCCCTGATCCAACCTTTCGAGGTCATGATCATCGGTGGTGCGGCCCTCGGTGCATTCCTGCAGGCCAACCCTGGCTATATGACCATGCACGTGCTCAAGAAATCCCTGAGCATGTTCGGTTCGCGTTTCAGCCATACCTTCTATCTGGAGGTGCTTGGCCTGGTCTACGAGATCCTCAACAAGAGCCGCCGCGAAGGCATGATGGCCATCGAGGGCGATATCGAAGACGCCGCCGCCAGCCCGATTTTCGCCAAGTACCCGGCTGTGCTCAAGGACGCCCGCATGACGGCGTTCATCTGTGATTACCTGCGCATCATGTCCTCCGGCAACATGGCCCCCCACGAGCTTGAAGGCCTGTTCGACATGGAGCTGTACAGCCTCAAGGAAGATCTGGAGCATCCCTCCCACGCGGTCACCGGGATCGCCGACGCGATGCCTGGCTTCGGTATCGTCGCGGCGGTACTGGGGATCGTGGTGACCATGGCTTCCCTGGGCGACGGTGACCAGAAGTCCATCGGCCTGCACGTGGGTGCGGCCCTGGTGGGTACCTTCTTCGGTATCTTGGCGGCGTATGGTTTCTTCGGGCCGCTGGCCACCTCCCTGGCCCATGACGCCAAGGAAGAACTCAACGTCTACGAGGCCATCAAGGCTTCCCTGGTGGCTTCGGCCTCGGGCATGCCGCCATCGTTGGCGGTGGAGTTCGGGCGCAAGGTCCTGTACCCGGCGCACCGTCCAAGCTTCGCCGAGCTGGAACAAGCGGTTCGCGGTCGCTAAGTTATGGAAAATAACCAGCCGATCATCATCAAGCGCGTCAAGCGCATAGCCGCTGGGCATCACGGGGGCGCCTGGAAAATCGCCTTCGCCGACTTCGCCACGGCGATGATGGCGTTCTTCCTGGTGCTGTGGCTGTTGTCCACGGCAACCCCGGAGCAGAAGATCGCCATCGCCGGTTACTTCAAGGACCCGGTCGGCTTTTCCGAAAGCGGTACGCCCTACATCATCGACCTGGGCGGCTCGCCGACCCTGGCGCCGGAAAATACCCTCAACCCCGAGGTCAAGTCCCAGCCCCAGCCCGACAAGGTGACGGTGGACTCCGAGCAGGTCGAAGGCATGGCCGAACAGGTCGAGCGCGAGCGCCTGGAGCTGCTGTTGCAGGAATTGCAGAACAAGGTCGAAGAGAACCCGCAACTGCAGAAATTCAAGGACCAGATCCTGTTCGAAATCACCCCGAACGGGTTGCGCATCCAGATCATGGACGCCGAGAACCGGCCGATGTTCGACTCCGGCAGCGCGCGCCTGAAGCCGTATTTCGAGGACATCCTGCTGGCCATGGCCGACACGATCAAGGCGGTGCCGAACAAGATCAGTATCAGTGGTCATACCGATGCCAAACCCTACATCGGCAAGGGTGACTACGGTAACTGGGAACTGTCCGCCAACCGCGCCAACGCGGCCCGTCGGGCCCTGGTGGCCGGCAGCTATCCGGACGAGCAGGTGGCGCGGGTGGTCGGTTATGCGTCTTCGGCGCTGTTCGACCGCAAGGACCCGTTCAATCCGGTCAACCGGCGTATCGATATCGTGGTTTTGACCAAGAAGGCGCAAAAAGCCATCGAGGGCTCGCAAACCGACGATCCGGCACCCGATCCGGTCCCGGGCGAGGGGGCGCCGGGTGAAGTGCCTGCTCCGACCACCACGCCTGGCGCGGCGGCCGATCCGAATGCGTTGCCGGCAGACCAGCAACCCGTGCCGGCCCATGAACTGCGCGAGCGGCTGAACCTGTTCGACGACGCCGCGCCCAAGCCTCCCGGAGCGCCGGCGCAGTGATCTGAAGGTTTGTCGATGGACCTGTGGCGAGGGGATTTATCCCCGTTGGGCTGCGCAGCAGCCCCCCTATGCCTATCTTTTTATTCAGGGATATGAAAGGGAGGGGGGCGCTTCGCGCCCCAGCGGGGATAAATCCCCTCGCCACAGTTGTGTCCGGCTTCCCTTTCTTTCAGCTCAGTAACCGCTTTCCGGCAGGCTGGCGATGATCGAGCGGTAGCTGTTCATCCGTTGCTGATGCACGCGACCTTCTTCCAGGGCCTTGAGCAGGGCGCAACCGGGTTCGCGGTCGTGCTTGCAGTCGCGGAAGCGGCAGGTACCGATCAGTTCGTTGAACTCGATGAACCCGGCTTCGACATCGGCCCGGCTGACGTGGCCCAGGCCGAATTCACGGATACCCGGTGAGTCGATCAATTCACCGCCGCCAGGGAAGTGGAACAGCCGCGCGGTGGTGGTGGTGTGGGTGCCCTGGCCGGACAGCTCGGACAACGGCCCGACGCGCGTCCCGACTTCCGGCAGCAGGCTGTTGACCAGGGAAGACTTGCCCACGCCAGACTGGCCGACGAACACACTGATGCGCCCGTCCAGCTGCTGTTGCAACTGCTCCATGCCGTTGCCGTGATGGGCCGAGACTTCCAGCACCGGGTAACCCAGATCCCGATAGACCGACAACAGGGCGTTCAGCGCCGGGGCGTTGTGTTCGTCGATCAGGTCGAACTTGTTGAGCAGCAACAACGGACGGATGCCGGCGTGTTCGGCGGCCACCAGGTAACGGTCGATCAGGTTGGCGTGGGGCTCGGGCAATGGGGCGAACACGATGACGATCATGTCGACGTTGGCGGCCACGGGCTTGAGCTGGCCTCGGCTGTCCGGCCGGCACAGCTCGGTGTGGCGCGGCAACTGCGCGACGATCACGCCGATGCCTTGGTTGCCGGCCCGCCAGACCACCTGGTCGCCGGTCACCAGCGCCGGCAGGTTGGCGCGCAAGTGACAGCGGAACACCTGGCCGGCCAGTTCGCCTTCCTGGGCCTCGACCTCGACCTGCACGCCGAAGTGGGCGATCACCAGGCCGGTCTGTTCAGGGCCCAGGTCGCCACCCTCCAGGGCTTCGACAGCACTGGATTCGCGTTTGGCGGCGCGGGCGGCGCGCTCGCCCTGGATCTTTTCGATGCGCCAGTTCTGACGACGATTGAGTTGGCGTTTGGCCATGGGTGTTCCGTATGAAGAAATGCAGCGAATAGGGTAAAACGGCGGCGAGTTTAGCACGCCCAAGGGCCTGCCTAAGCTAAACTGCGTGGCTACGCCGAGGAGCTTCCCTATGCAAAACCCGCAGAACCTGATCTGGATCGACCTGGAAATGACCGGTCTGAACCCTGATACCGACGTCATCATCGAAATGGCCACCATCGTCACCGACAGCGACCTCAACACCCTGGCCGAAGGCCCGGTGATCGCGATCCACCATAGCGACGAAGTCCTGGCCGGCATGGACGAGTGGAACACGCGCCAGCACGGCGGCTCGGGCCTGACCCAGCGGGTGCGCGAGAGCAAGATCAGCATGGCCGAGGCCGAGGCCCAGACCCTCGCTTTCCTGGAGCAGTGGGTGCCCAAGGGCAAGTCGCCGATCTGTGGCAACAGCATCTGCCAGGATCGTCGCTTCCTTTATACCCACATGAAATCCCTGGAAAGCTACTTCCACTACCGCAACCTGGACGTCTCCACCCTCAAGGAGCTGGCCGCCCGCTGGGCGCCAGAAGTGCGCGACAGTTTCCAGAAGGGCAGCACCCACCTGGCCCTGGACGACATCCGCGAGTCCATCGCCGAGTTGCGGCATTACCGCAAGCATTTCATCAAGTTCTGAAGCCTGTCCCATGTAGGAGCTGCCGAAGGCTGCGATCTTTTGATGTAGATCCGCTGAGCGTTCGCTTGCGGCTCAATTGGCTGGAAAAAGATCGCAGCCTCGCTTTGCTCGGCAGCTCCTACGGGCTTGTTCTCCTGCAAGGATCGTCATCAATGTTGCTGATGCTTTATCTGATCGCCATCACCGCCGAAGCCATGACCGGCGCCTTGTCTGCCGGACGGCGGGGCATGGACTGGTTTGGCGTGGTGCTGATCGCCTGTGTCACGGCGCTGGGTGGCGGCTCGGTGCGCGATGTGTTGCTCGGTCATTACCCGCTCACCTGGGTCAAGCACCCGGAGTACTTGGTGCTGACCACCGCGGCGGCGATGCTGACGGTGTTCCTGGCGCGCTGGATGCGCCATTTGCGCTCGCTGTTCCTGGTGCTCGACGCCGTGGGCCTGGTGGCGTTCACCCTGATCGGCTGCATGACGGCCCTGGAAATGGGCCATGGCATGCTGGTGGCGTCGGTCAGTGGGGTGATCACCGGGGTGTTCGGTGGCATTCTGCGGGACATCTTCTGCAACGATATTCCGCTGATCTTCCGTCGCGAACTCTACGCCAGCGTCTCGTTTGCCGCGGCGTGGTGTTATCTGCTGTGTGTCTTCCTGCAATTGCCGAACGAGCAGGCGATCCTCATCACCTTGTTCGGCGGTTTCCTGCTGCGGCTCCTGGCGATTCGCTTTCACTGGGAAATGCCGAAGTTCGTCTACAACGACGAGGTCTGACGCTCGGCATGTTGGCGCAACGCCCACGCCACGTGCTCGCGCACCAGTTCCGACGGATAGTCGCGCCGCGCCTCGAGCGCTTGCAGCACGGGAATGGTTGACGGCGCATTGCCCAGGCCCACCGCCAGGTTGCGCAGCCAGCGCTCGTAACCGGCACGGCGCAACGGTGAGCCTTCGGTGCTGCTGAGGAATTTCTCTTCGTCCCACATGAACAGCTCGGCCAAGCCGGCATTGTCCAGGTTGTGCCGCGGCTTGAAGTCGCTTTCCCCGGACGGTCGGGCAAAGCGGTTCCACGGGCAGACGATCTGGCAGTCGTCACAGCCGAACACCCGATTGCCGATCAGTGGCCGCAGCTCTTCAGGAATGGCGCTTTTCAGCTCGATGGTCAGGTAGGAAATGCAACGGCGAGCATCGAGCACGTAGGGCCCGACGAAGGCATTCGTCGGACAGATGTCCAGGCATGCGGTGCATTTTCCGCAATGCTCGGTGCCGTGGGGTGGGTCGATGGGCAGCGGCAGGTCGACAAACAGCTCGCTCAGGAAGAAATAGCTGCCGGCCTTGCGGTTCAACACCAGGGTGTTTTTACCGATCCAACCCAGGCCGGCCTGTTCGGCGATGGCTTTTTCCAGCACCGGTGCGCTGTCGACAAAGGCGCGGTAGCCAAAGGGGCCGATGACCGCCTGAATTTTTTCCGCCAATTGCTGCACGCGTTTACGGATCAATTTGTGGTAATCGCGGCCCAACGCATAACGCGAGACGTAGGCTTTTTCCGGTTGGCCGAGCAATTGCGCCATTTGCGTATCGCCCGGCAAGTAGTCCATGCGCAGGGAAACCACTCGCAGCGTGCCCGGCACCAGTTCCTCGGGGTGCGAGCGTTTGCTGCCATGGGCGCCCATGTAGTCCATTTCGCCGTGGTAGCCGGCCTCGAGCCAGCGTTGCAGGTGTTGTTCATGCTCGGCCAGGTCCAGGCCGCTGATGCCGACCTGCTGGAAACCCAGTTCGCGGCCCCATTCCTTGATGGATTGGGCGAGGGCGGGGAGGTCTGTGGGAATGGCAGGCATGAGGCGAGAGAAACCGGAGCTGAGATGCGTATAATTCTGCCAGACATCGGAGCCCGAAGACGCATGCCGCACACTAAAGATGATTTTCCCGACGCGCTGTACAGCGCCGCGCAGGTCCGGGCCCTCGATGCTCAACTGATCGCGGCAGGCACCGCCGGTTTCGAATTGATGCAGCGTGCTGCCCGGGCCACCTGGCGAGCGATCGTCCGACGCTGGCCTGACGCCCGCGAGCTGACCGTGTTGGCCGGCCATGGCAACAATGCCGGCGATGGCTACCTGGTCGCGACGCTGGCCCGACGCGCCGGCTGGTCGGTGCGGGTGCTGACGGTGGGCGAGCCCCGGCGATTGCAGGGGGACGCCGCCAATGCCCATGCCGAGGCCGTGGCGGTGGGTGTGCCGATGGAGTCGTGGTCGGATGAGGCCGAGTTGCGCGGCGTGTTGCTGGACGCGCTGCTCGGCACGGGCCTGAAGGGCGATGTGCGCGAACCTTATGTGCAGGCCATCGATACGATCAACGTCAGCGGCCTGCCGGTCGCGGCGGTGGATATCCCTTCGGGGTTGTGCGCCGACACCGGCCGGGTGCTGGGCACGGCGGTGGCGGCCGACCTGACTGTGACCTTCATTGGCTTGAAACTGGGGCTGTTCACTGGCGAGGCGGCTGACCGGGTCGGTGAGCTGGTGTTCAATGACCTGCACGCCGATCCGGATATCGTTGAAGCGGCACCGGCCAGTGCCCGACTGCTCCAGCCCCACAATCTGCCACGTCTGACACCTCGCGCCGCCACTTCCCACAAAGGCAAGTTCGGTCATGTGCTGTTGATTGGCGGCGACCGGGGCTTCGGCGGTGCCATCCAGATGAGCGCCGAAAGCGCCCTGCGCTGCGGTGCGGGCATGGTTTCGCTGGCGACTCGCAGGGAGCATGTGTCCGCCGCGCTGACGCGTTTACCCGAAGTGATGGTGCAGGGCACCCATTCGGCGAACCAATTGATGGGCCTGCTCCAGCAGGCCAGCGTGCTGGTGGTCGGGCCGGGCCTGGGCCAGGCTGCCTGGGGACGCAGCCTGTTGTCGGCGGCGGCCAACGCGCCACTGCCGCAAGTGTGGGATGCCGATGCGCTGAACCTGCTGAGCAGCGGCGATGTCCGTCTGCCTGAGCCGTGCGTCATCACCCCGCACCCGGGCGAGGCGGCGCGCCTGTTGGAGATGTCCACCGCCCAGGTGCAGGCCGATCGCCCGGCGGCGGCCCATGCCTTGAGCCAGAAATACAGCGCCACGGTGATCCTCAAGGGCGCCGGCAGCCTGATCGCCAGCCCGGACGGTCGCCTGGCGGTTTGCAGCCAAGGCCATCCGGCCATGGCCACCGCCGGTCTGGGGGATGTGCTGGCCGGTGTGGTCGGGGCCTTGCTGGCCCAGGGCATGGACGGCTTCGAGGCCGCGTGCCTGGCGGTCTGGCTGCACGCCAATGCCGGTGCCCAGGTCGGTCGCTCGGGCCGGGGGGTGGCGGCGACCGATCTGATCCCGGCCATTCGTCAGTTGTTGGAGGAGCATTCACCGTGTCTGAAGTAACCCTGTACGTGGCGGACGAACAAGCCATGACACAATTTGGCGCCCGCATCGCGCAGATCACCGCCGGCCGCGGCCTGATTTTTCTCGAGGGCGACCTCGGCGCGGGGAAAACCACCTTGTCCCGTGGCATCATTCGCGGCCTCGGGCACGTCGGTTCAGTCAAGAGCCCGACGTTCACCCTGGTCGAGCCCTATGAGATCGGCGACATTCGCGCCTTCCATTTCGACCTGTATCGACTGGTGGATCCCGAGGAGCTGGAATTCCTCGGCATCCGCGATTATTTCGAAGATGACGCCTTGTGCCTGATCGAATGGCCCCAGAAGGGTGCAGGCTTTTTGCCAAAGCCCGACCTGACCATTACCATTGGCGCGCAGAACGGCGGGCGTTCGCTGAAACTGACGCCGCAAGGCTCCCGTGGTGAGTCGTGGTGTGCCGCTTTGGCATTGGAAAACTAATTGATGATGGGGTTTGGTATGCGCTTTCGCGCGGTGGTTGCTGTCGTAGGACTGTTGCTTACGGCACTGGCCGTCGATGCTGTGGCCGAGACAAAGGTCAACAGCGTTCGCCTCTGGCGGGCGCCGGACAACACACGGCTGGTGTTCGACCTGACGGGGCCGGTGCAGCACAGCGTATTCACCCTGACCGCCCCGGATCGCCTGGTGATCGACATCAACGGCGCGACCCTGGGGGCGCCTCTGAATGTCGCTACCGCCAACACGCCGATCACCGCGATGCGCTCGGCCCAGCGTACGCCGACCGACCTGCGGGTGGTCATCGACCTGAAAAAAGCCGTGACCCCGAAAAGCTTCACCCTGGCCCCCAACGCCCAGTACGGCAACCGGCTGGTGGTGGACCTGTTCGACAACCCGGCCGATGCCGAGCCACCGCCACCGCCGCCAACCAATGTGGCCACGGTGCCGGCAGTGCCGGTGACCCCGACCGAGCCTGCGCTCAAACTGCCACCGGCCCCGGCCGGCAAGCGCGACATCATCGTCGTGATCGACGCCGGCCACGGTGGCGAAGACCCGGGGGCCTCGGGCTCGCGCGGGCAACGTGAAAAAGACGTGGTGCTGTCCATCGCCCGTGAATTGCAGCGCCAGGTCAACGGCATGAAAGGCTTCCGCGCCGAACTGACCCGCACCGGCGACTATTTCATTCCCTTGCGCGGACGCACCGAAATCGCCCGCAAGAAAGGCGCTGACCTGTTCGTCTCCATTCACGCCGACGCCGCACCTTCGGCGGCAGCGTTCGGGGCCTCGGTGTTCGCCCTGTCCGACCGTGGCGCGACGTCCGAGACCGCCCGTTGGCTGGCCGACACTGAAAACCGTTCCGACCTGATCGGCGGTGCCGGCAACGTCAGCCTCGACGACAAGGACCGGATGCTCGCCGGTGTCTTGCTCGATTTGTCGATGACCGCCTCGTTGACCTCCAGCCTGAACGTCGGCCAGAAGGTCTTGAGCAACATCGGTCGCGTCACGCCGCTGCACAAGCAGCGCGTCGAACAGGCCGGGTTCATGGTGCTCAAGTCGCCGGACATCCCGTCGATCCTGGTGGAAACCGGGTTCATTTCCAACGCCAACGAAGCCTCGAAACTGTCGACGTCGAGCCATCAGCAGGCCCTGGCCCGCTCCATCAGCAGCGGCGTACGGCAGTTCTTCCAGCAGAACCCACCGCCGGGCACCTACATCGCCTGGCTGCGGGACTCCGGCAAGATCGCCCAGGGGCCGCGGGATCACCGCGTCAACCCGGGCGAAACCCTGGCGATGATTGCCGTGCGCTACCAGGTGTCGCCCGCCACCTTGCGCAGCGCCAACAATCTCAAGAGCGATGAGCTCAAGATTGGCCAGACCCTGACCATTCCGGGCAATGAAGTGGCGGCCAAGCAATGAGTGACGAAGTGATTGGCAACACCGCCCGCATCGAGCTGCTCAGCCCGCGGCTGGCGAACCAGATCGCCGCCGGTGAAGTGGTCGAGCGTCCGGCGTCGGTCATCAAGGAACTGCTGGAAAACAGTCTGGACTCCGGGGCCAGGCGCATCGATGTGGATGTCGAGCAAGGCGGCGTCAAGCTGCTGCGGGTGCGCGATGACGGTGGCGGGATTCCCTCTGACGACCTGCCGCTGGCCCTGGCGCGTCATGCCACCAGCAAGATCCGCGACCTGGAAGACCTCGAGCGGGTCATGAGCCTGGGGTTCCGGGGCGAGGCGCTGGCGTCCATCAGTTCGGTGTCGCGCCTGACCCTCACCTCCCGTACCCGCGACGCCGAGCAGGCCTGGCAGGTCGAGACCGAAGGCCGCGACATGGCCTCTCGCGTCCAGCCGGCGGCTCATCCGGTGGGCACCTCGGTGGAAGTGCGCGATCTGTTCTTCAATACTCCGGCCCGACGCAAGTTTCTCAAGGCCGAGAAGACTGAATTCGATCACCTGCAAGAAGTCATCAAACGCCTGGCCCTGGCGCGTTTTGACGTGGCGTTCCATTTGCGCCACAACGGCAAGACCATTCTCAGCCTGCACGAAGCCCACGACGACGCGGCTCGTGCCCGGCGCGTGGGGGCGGTGTGCGGTGCCGGTTTCCTCGAACAGGCGTTGCCCATCGAGGTGGAGCGCAATGGCCTGCACCTGTGGGGGTGGGTCGGCTTGCCAACGTTCTCCCGCAGCCAGGCGGACTTGCAATATTTCTACGTGAACGGCCGGGCGGTGCGCGACAAGCTGGTGGCCCACGCGGTGCGCCAGGCCTATCGCGATGTGTTGTTCAATGGCCGGCATCCGACCTTCGTGCTGTTTTTCGAAGTCGATCCGGCGGTGGTGGACGTCAACGTGCACCCGACCAAGCACGAAGTACGTTTCCGTGACGGGCGCATGGTCCACGATTTCCTTTATGGCACCCTGCATCGTGCCCTGGGCGATGTGCGACCGGAAGACCAACTGGCGGCGCCGGCGGCTGTGGCTGGCATGGTCCGGCCAACGGGGCTGGAGGCCGGTGAATTCGGGCCCCAGGGCGAGATGCGCCTGGCGGCCAATGCCCTGCTGGAGCAACCCCAGCCGCAGCCGAGCTACAACACGGCCGGCAACGGTGCCGGCAGTGGCTACCAGTATCAATACACCCCGCGCCCGCAATCGAACGTGCCGGCGGCGGAAGCCCAGGCGGCCTACCGTGAATTCTTCAAGCCCTTGCCGGAAGCTGGCGCGGCGGCGATGCCCGAGGGCCAAGGTGACATTCCGCCGCTGGGCTACGCCCTGGCGCAGCTCAAGGGTATCTACATTCTCTCGGAAAATGCCCAAGGCCTGGTGCTGGTGGACATGCACGCCGCCCATGAGCGGATCATGTACGAGCGGCTGAAAGTCGCCATGGCCAGCGAAGGCCTGAGCGGCCAGCCGCTGTTGGTGCCCGAGTCCCTGGCCGTCAGCCAGCGCGAAGCCGATTGCGCCGAAGAACATGTGGCCTGGTTCCAGCGCCTGGGCTTCGAATTGCAGCGCCTGGGCCCGGAAACCCTGGCGATCCGCCAGATCCCGGCCTTGTTGAAGCAGGCCGAGGCCAATCGCCTGGTCAGCGACGTGCTGGCGGACCTGATGGAGTACGGCACCAGCGACCGGATCCAGGCGCACCTGAACGAACTGCTCGGCACCATGGCCTGCCACGGCGCGATCCGCGCCAATCGGCGCCTGGCCCTGCCGGAAATGAACGGTCTGCTGCGGGACATGGAAAACACCGAACGCAGCGGTCAATGCAACCATGGCCGGCCGACCTGGACCCAACTGGGCCTGGACGACCTGGACAAACTGTTCCTGCGCGGTCGTTGATGAGCCCGTTGCCACCCGCGATTTTCCTGATGGGGCCGACCGCCGCCGGCAAGACCGACCTGGCCATCGAATTGACCAAAGTCCTGCCCTGCGAGTTGATCAGTGTCGATTCGGCCCTGGTCTATCGGGGCATGGATATCGGCACCGCCAAGCCGTCAAAAGAACTGCTGGCCGAATTCCCCCACCGCCTGATCGACATCCTGGACCCGGCCGAGGCGTATTCGGCGGCCGATTTCCGGCGTGACGCGCTCCAGGCCATGGCCGAAATCACCGCGCGGGGCAAGATCCCGCTGCTGGTGGGCGGTACGATGCTGTACTACAAGGCCTTGGTCGACGGGCTGGCGGACATGCCCGCGGCCGATCCCGAGGTGCGCGCGCAGATCGAAGAAGAGGCCGCGCGCCTGGGCTGGCAAGCCCTGCACGAGCAATTGGCGGTCATCGATCCGGAGTCGGCGGCGCGTATTCACCCCAATGACCCGCAGCGGCTCAGTCGGGCCCTGGAGGTTTATCGGGTCAGCGGCCAGAGCATGACGGCCCTGCGCCAGCGACAATCTGCGCAAAGTACTGAAGCAGCCGCTTCGGGACTGCAACAATTGCCCTATACTGTCGCGAATCTGGCCATCGCTCCGGCGAACCGGCAAGTGCTGCATCGGCGAATTGAACAAAGATTCACATTAATGTTGGAACAGGGGTTCATAGACGAGGTCGTAGCCCTGCGTGAGCGAAGTGACCTGCATGCCGGGTTGCCGTCTATACGTGCGGTAGGTTATCGGCAAGTCTGGGACTACCTGGACGGCAAGCTGACGTCAGCCGAGATGCAGGAGCGTGGGATCATTGCCACGCGCCAATTGGCGAAACGCCAGTTCACCTGGCTGCGCAGCTGGACTGACCTGCATTGGCTCGACAGTCTCGATTGCGACAATCTGCCACGCGCCTTGAAATACCTCGGGACCATCTCCATATTGAGCTGAGTCCTTGCAATTGCCGTCTATCCTTGGGGGTGTGACGGCCCAAGCCATCTGATTCCGATTTTTATTATTGATCCTTAAAGGAGTGCGGCACATGTCAAAAGGGCATTCGCTACAAGACCCTTACTTGAACACTTTACGTAAAGAGAAAGTTGGGGTGTCCATCTATCTGGTCAACGGGATCAAACTGCAAGGCACGATCGAGTCTTTCGACCAGTTCGTCATCCTTCTGAAAAACACCGTCAGCCAGATGGTCTACAAGCACGCGATCTCGACAGTGGTGCCAGTTCGTCCAATTCGTCTGCCTAGCGCAACCGAATCCGAAGGCGGTGACGCTGAACCGGGTAACGCCTGATAGGAGCCTCCTTTGTTCTTTGAGCGCCACGGTGGTGGTGAACGGGCCATTCTCGTTCACTTGGATGGACAGGACCCTGAGGCGCGCGAAGATCCGCAGGAGTTTCAGGAATTGGCACTTTCGGCCGGCGCCGAGACCGTCGCGTTTTTCAACGTGCCGCGTCACCGGCCAACCGCCAAGTTCCTGATCGGCAGTGGCAAGGTCGAGGAGTTGCGCGACCTGGTCAAGGCCGAGCAGGTCGATCTGGTGATTTTCAATCACATCCTCACGCCCAGTCAGGAACGTAACCTCGAACGTGTCTTCGAGTGTCGCGTAATCGACCGCACGGGGCTGATCCTCGATATCTTCGCCCAGCGCGCCCGCACCCATGAAGGCAAGCTCCAGGTCGAACTGGCCCAGCTTGAGCACATGAGTACGCGGCTGGTCCGCGGCTGGACTCACCTTGAGCGGCAGAAAGGCGGTATCGGCCTGCGGGGCCCGGGGGAAACCCAGCTGGAAACCGACCGCCGCCTGTTGCGGGTTCGCCTGCGCCAGATCAAGGGGCGGCTGGAAAAGGTCCGCAGCCAGCGCGAGCAGTCGCGACGTGGTCGCAAGCGCGCGGATATCCCGACGGTTTCACTGGTGGGCTATACCAACGCCGGCAAATCGACCCTGTTCAACAATGTCACCCAATCCGACGTCTACGCCGCCGACCAGTTGTTCGCCACGCTCGACCCGACCCTGCGCCGGCTCGACCTGGACGACCTCGGGCCGATCGTGCTGGCCGACACCGTGGGCTTTATCCGTCACCTGCCGCATAAACTGGTCGAGGCTTTCCGGGCTACGCTCGAAGAGTCGAGCAACTCCGACCTGCTGCTGCATGTAATCGATGCCGCGGAGCCGGACCGGATGCTGCAGATCGAACAGGTGATGGTGGTGCTGGGCGAGATCGGAGCCCAGGACTTGCCGATCCTCGAGGTATACAACAAACTCGATTTGCTCGAAGGCGTGGAGCCGCAGATCCAGCGCGATGCCGATGGCAAGCCGCAACGGGTCTGGCTGTCGGCCCGCGATGGCACCGGCCTGGACCTGCTCAAGCAGGCCGTGGCCGAGCTGTTGGGCAGCGATCTGTTTGTCGGCACCCTGAAATTGCCACAACGTTTTGCCCGGTTGCGTGCGCAGTTTTTCGAACTGGGGGCTGTGCAAAAAGAAGAACACGACGAAGAAGGTGTCTGCCTGCTGGCTGTTCGCCTGCCTCGGGCGGAGCTCAACCGACTGGTCAGTCGCGAAGGGCTGCAACCGATGGAATTCATCGAGCAACACACTTTGCAATAAAAGCCTGAGAAAGCGGTGTCAGGCATTCTGTAGCATTGGTCGGCGCGCCGTGGGTGCGTCTTTGCTTTATCAGATGGAGAGCGCTATGGCTTGGAATGAGCCGGGTGGCAACTCGAATAATCAGGATCCTTGGGGTGGCAAGCGTCGTAACAACGGCGACCGCAAGGGGCCGCCGGATCTCGACGAGGCCTTCCGAAAGCTGCAGGAAAGCCTGAACGGTTTGTTCGGTGGTGGTAAAAAACGCGGTGACGAGGGGGGCGGTCGTTCGGGCAAGGGCGGCGGTTTCGGCCTGCTCGGCATCGGTCTCGTCGTGCTGGCGGCTGTCTGGCTGTACAGCGCGGTCTATGTCGTGGACGAGCAGGAGCAAGCCGTGGTGCTGCGCTTCGGCAAGTACTACGAGACGGTTGGTCCGGGCCTGAATATCTATTTCCCGCCGATCGACCAGAAGTTCATGGAGAACGTCACGCGTGAGCGGGCGTACACCAAGCAGGGCCAGATGCTGACCGAAGACGAGAACATCGTCGAAGTGCCGCTGACCGTGCAATACAAGATCAGCAACCTGCAGGACTTCGTGCTGAACGTCGACCAGCCGGAAATCAGTCTGCAGCATGCGACCGAAAGTGCCTTGCGCCATGTGGTGGGTTCCACCGCCATGGACCAGGTGCTGACCGAAGGTCGTGAGCTGATGGCCAGCGAAATCAAGGAGCGCCTGCAACGGTTCCTCGATACCTATCGCACCGGTATCACCGTCACCCAGGTCAACGTCCAGAGCGCAGCGGCACCGCGTGAGGTCCAGGAAGCCTTCGACGACGTGATCCGTGCCCGTGAAGACGAGCAGCGTTCGCGCAACCAGGCTGAAACCTATGCCAACGGCGTCGTGCCGGAAGCTCGTGGCCAGGCCCAGCGCATCATCGAGGATGCCAATGGTTATCGCGATGAAGTGGTCTCCCGTGCCAAGGGTGAGGCCGATCGCTTCACCAAGCTGGTGGCCGAGTATCGCAAGGCCCCTGAAGTGACCCGCCAGCGTCTGTACCTGGACACCATGCAGGAAGTCTTCAGCAATACCAGCAAGGTCCTCGTGACCGGCAACAAGAACGGCCAGAGCAATCTGCTGTACCTGCCGCTGGACAAGATGGTCGAGAGCGGTCGCAACACCAGCACGCCACCGGCCAGTTCGGCGGCGGCCAGCAATGAGGCCGGCACCCGCGCAGCGGCGGACCTGCAACAACAGCAAGCACGTACCAGGGAGAGTCGCTGATGAGCAATAAATCGCTGATCGCCCTTATTGTCGGTGTCGTCGTGGCGATCGCTGCCTGGAACTGCTTCTACATCGTGGCTCAGACCGAGCGCGCGGTGTTGCTGCAATTCGGTCGCGTGGTCCAGGCTGATGTCCAGCCGGGGCTGCATGTGAAGGTGCCCTACGTCAACAAGGTGCGCAAGTTCGACGCTCGCCTGATGACGCTGGATGCGCCGACGCAACGCTTCCTGACGCTGGAAAAGAAAGCCGTGATGGTGGACGCCTATGCCAAGTGGCGCGTGAAGGATGCCGAGCGCTTCTACACCGCGACCTCGGGCCTGAAGCAGATCGCCGACGAGCGTCTGTCCCGTCGTCTGGAATCGGGCCTGCGTGACCAATTCGGTAAGCGCACGTTGCATGAAGTGGTGTCCGGTGAGCGTGATGCGCTCATGGCCGACATCACCCGTTCGCTGAATACGATGGCGGAAAAAGAGCTGGGTATCGAAGTGGTCGATGTCCGGGTCAAGGCCATCGACCTGCCGAAGGAAGTGAACCGCAGCGTGTTCGAGCGGATGAGCACCGAGCGCGAGCGTGAAGCCCGCGAGCACCGCGCCAAGGGTAACGAGCTGGCCGAAGGTATCCGTGCCGACGCCGATCGCCAACGCCGCGTGCTGCTGGCCGAAGCCTATCGTGAATCGGAAGAGGTCCGGGGTGATGGTGATGCCCAGGCCGCTGCGATCTACTCCAAGGCTTATGGTCAGGATCAGGAGTTCTACGCGTTCTACCGTAGCCTGCGTGCCTACCGTGAAAGCTTCGCAAACAAATCCGACGTCATGGTCCTGGACCCAAGCAGCGACTTCTTCCACTACCTGGAAAAGTCCAAGCCTTGATACGGCGTTGACTTGAAGCACTCCGCCCGGCGGCTAAAGCGTCGGGCGGGGTGATCCTTTGGGAAAACGTGTGTATGATGCGGCAGCCGGGAAATTCCCGGCTTTTTTGCGTCTGCACGTTTGATTGTGGTTTTGGTTGCAGGCGTCGGGTTGAACGACTCGACAGGTTTTTCGAGGAAAGTGCTGGGCGAGGCCGATTGCTGGCCATTCGTCACGTCGCTCATGCGCGTGTTTTGCGCGTGGGCCAAGTATTTTCTGCTTCACTCAAGGCTTGCCCGAGGGCTGGCCGCCCGGACCATAGGGGAATGGCGTAATGGCAACGGTAGACCGCTGGCTGCTGCCAGATGGCATCGAAGAAGTACTGCCACCGGAAGCTGCGCGTATCGAAGTAGCGCGTCGGCAGGTGTTGGATCTGTTCCAGAGCTGGGGTTACGAGTTCGTCGTCACCCCGCATATCGAGTACCTGGAATCCCTGCTCACCGGCGCGGGCCAGGACCTGGATTTGCGCACCTTCAAGGTGATCGACCCGCAGTCGGGCCGGCAGATGGGCTTTCGTGCCGACATCACGCCGCAAGTGGCGCGCATCGACGCCCATACCCTGCGTCGTGAAGGCCCGAGCCGCCTGTGCTACGCCGGCAGCGTGCTGCATGCCCAGCCGCGTGCCTTGTCATCATCGCGCAGCCCAATCCAGCTGGGCGCCGAGTTGTATGGCGATGCCAGCCCGAGCAGTGACGTGGAAGTCATCAGCCTGATGTTGGCCATGCTGCAACTGGCTGACGTGCCTGATGTCCACATGGACCTGGGGCACGTCGGCATCTATCGCGGCCTGGCCCGTGCGGCCGGTTTGTCTGGCGAAGTGGAGCAGCAGCTGTTCGATGCCCTGCAACGCAAGGCCATCGACGAAGTCATCAGCCTGACCGAGGGCCTGCCGGCCGATCTGTCGGGCATGCTGCGGGCGCTGGTGGACCTGTGCGGCGGACGTGAAGTATTGGCCGCTGCCCGTGAACGCCTGGCCCATGCGCCGGCGCCGGTGTTGGCCGCGCTGGACGATTTGCTGGCGATTGCCGAGCGTCTGTCGGTGCGCTTCCCCGAGTTGCCGCTGTATTTCGACCTGGGCGAGTTGCGCGGTTATCACTATCACACCGGCGTCGTGTTCGCCGTGTTTGTGCCGGGCGTGGGCCAGTCCATCGCCCAGGGCGGCCGTTATGACGACATCGGTGCCGACTTCGGTCGCGCCCGTCCGGCGACCGGTTTCTCTACCGATTTGAAAACCCTGGTGACCCTGGGGCGTGCTGAAGTCGAGCTACCGTCTGGCGGTATCTGGATGCCTGACAGTACGGATGCGGCACTCTGGCAGGCGGTCTGTCAGTTGCGCAGTGAGGGTCAGCGTGTCGTCCAGGCCTTGCCTGGGCAGCCTTTGGCCGCCGCCCGTGAAGCGGACTGCGACCGGCAATTGATTCAGCAGAACGGGCTTTGGCAAGTATTGCCGCTGGCTTCTTGAGTTTTCCCGCCGGCCGCGGCCGGCACCAAGTTTGCGCGAATGAGGACAAGTGTTATGGGTAAGAATGTCGTAGTCCTGGGCACCCAGTGGGGTGATGAGGGCAAAGGCAAGATCGTTGATCTGCTGACCGAACATGCTGCCGCCGTAGTGCGCTACCAGGGTGGCCACAACGCAGGTCACACCTTGGTGATCGACGGTGAAAAAACCGTCCTGCACCTGATTCCGTCGGGCGTGCTGCGCGAAGGCGTCCAGTGCCTGATCGGCAACGGTGTGGTGGTTGCACCCGATGCCTTGCTGCGGGAAATCATCAAGCTGGAAGAAAAAGGCGTACCGGTGCGCGAGCGCCTGCGTATCAGCCCGTCCTGCCCGCTGATCCTGTCCTATCACGTGGCGCTGGACCAGGCCCGCGAAAAGGCCCGTGGCGAGCTGAAGATCGGCACCACCGGTCGTGGCATCGGCCCGGCCTACGAAGACAAGGTGGCCCGTCGTGGCCTGCGCATCGGTGACCTGTTCCACCGTGAGCGTTTCGCCGCCAAGCTGGGCGAGTTGCTGGACTACCACAACTTCGTCCTGGTCAATTACTACAAAGAACCGGCCATCGACTTCCAGAAGACCCTGGACGAGTGCATGGAATACGCCGAGCTGCTCAAGCCGATGATGCTCGACGTCACCGCCGAGCTGCACGAGCTGCGTCGCGCCGGCAAGGACATCATGTTCGAAGGTGCCCAGGGTTCGCTGCTGGACATCGACCACGGTACCTACCCGTACGTCACCAGCTCCAACACCACTGCCGGCGGCATCGCCACCGGTTCGGGCTTCGGTCCGATGTACCTGGACTACATCCTGGGCATCACCAAGGCCTACACCACCCGCGTCGGTTCGGGCCCGTTCCCGACTGAGCTGTTCGACGACGTCGGTGCCTTCCTGGCCAAGCGTGGCCACGAGTTCGGTGCCACCACCGGCCGCGCCCGTCGTTGCGGCTGGTTCGATGCCGTCATCCTGCGTCGCGCCATCGACGTCAACAGCATCTCGGGCCTGTGCCTGACCAAGCTGGACGTGCTGGACGGCCTGGAAACCATCAACATCTGCGTGGGCTACAAGAACCAGGACGGCGCTGTCATCGACGCACCGACCGACGCCGACAGCTACATCGGCCTGGAGCCCGTGTATGAGCAGATGCCAGGTTGGACCGAATCGACCGTCGGCGCCAAGACCCTGGAAGAACTGCCTGTGGCAGCGCGCAACTACATCAAGCGCGTCGAAGAGTTGGTCGGTGCGCCGATCGACATTATTTCGACGGGGCCGGACCGCAACGAAACCATCGTGCTGCGTCATCCGTTCGGCTGATAAGTCTTTGATGTAAAACACAAAGGGCCCTCGCTAGGGCCCTTTGTCGTTTCTGCCTGCCGGGCGGCACGACACTTGCTATGCAACTCCATTAAGGCACCGCTTTCCTGAGTGCCATCAAATTAATGGCGTTTGGTAGAGGGATTTCACGTGTCGGCCGTTCTCTCACTGTTACAAAGCCGTTTGCTACGGCCGGTGTTCGTTACCCTGGGTATCGCCCTTTTGGTGCAGGTGCTGGTGGCTGTTGCGCTGACCCGGAGCACCGTCACGGCGCTGGAAGCCGACCTGGGCGCGCGATTGGGGGCGGACAGCCAGAAGCTTTCCGCCGAGCTGGAGCAGGCCGGGCGAGAGGTCACGTCGAGCCTGGACAGCCTGTCCGCCAATACCCGCCAGCGGCTCAATGCCGGCTTGTCGGCTCGCCTGAAGGACGAACAGGCGCAGTTGCGTGGGACCTTGGAAAAGGACTTGAGGGACTCCGCCAATGATATGGCGCAGCTCCTGGCTTCCGTTGCGCCGCGTGCCATGTGGGATAACGACGTGCCCACTCTCTCTGAATTCGCCCGTCGGGCCCAGCGCAATCCCAACGTGTTGTTCGTCATTTATGACGACGCCGCGGGTGAGCACCTGACGCGCTACCTGAACCGGGAAAACCCGATCAACAAGGCGCTGCTGGAGAAAGGCAAGGGCGAGCGGGCGCTGGACAAGGTATTGGACGCGGCGAAGAACGATCCGTCGGTGTATTACCTCGAAGCCTCGATCAACCCCAATGGCGTCGAGATCGGCAAAGTCTTGATGGGGGTTTCCACGGCGTCCGTTGAAACCGACCTGAAGGCGCTGGATCAACGCTTCTCGGCCTTGATCGCCAGCAGTGATCAATTGGTCGGCGACAGCCTCAAGGGCGCGGCGGCCGACAGTGCCGCCGCCATGCGCGGTCGTCTGGAGTCGGCCCAAGCCACGGCCACGCAGATGCAGACCAACACCGCCAGCACCGTGCAGGACGCTGCGGGCACCTTGCGCTGGCGCATCGGCCTGGGCCTGGCGCTGGTGGGCTTCGGCGTGCTGGTGTTGCTGGCCGTGGTGCTGGGGCGTCGGGTGGTCAATCGCTTGAAACTGCTGATCGCGGCCATGAACGACCTGGCGGCGGGCGAGGGTGACCTGACCAAGCGCGTGCAAATCAACAGCAAGGACGAAATCGGCGACATGGCCTCGGCGGTCAATCGCTTTGTGGATAAGTTGCAGCCCATCGTGCGCGAGGCGGGCGATGTGGCCCAGCGTACCGGTGTGGAAATCGGTGCGATGACCTTGCGCAACTCCGGCGCCGATGCGGCGGCCGGGATGCAGCGTGATGAAGTGGCCGAGAGCCTGCGTGCGCTGTCGCAAATGGCGGACGAGGCTCAATCGGAAAGCCAGGCGATGCAGGCGGCCCTGCAGCAAGTGGTGGAGATCCGCCAGGCCACCGATGAAAACACGCGCACTTCGGCCAAGGTCAGCGGCTTGATCGAGGCCCTGGCCGGCCAGGTCGATACCGGGGCGGCAGTGATCGAGCGGTTGGCGCAGCAGAGCGAACAGATTGAAGTGGTGCTGACCGTGATTCACGGCATCGCCGAGCAGACCAACTTGCTGGCCTTGAACGCGGCCATCGAGGCGGCGCGGGCCGGGGACACCGGGCGCGGCTTTGCGGTGGTGGCGGATGAGGTGCGGGCGTTGGCGAGCAAGACCCAGAGCTCCACGGGCGATATCCAGGCGCATATCGTGGCCTTGCAGCAGGGGGCTCGCGAGGCGGTGGCTGCCATCGGCCAGGCCGGGCGCCAGGCCAGCGAAGGTTTGTTGGTGCTGCGTGACAGCGCGCGGTTGCAGCAGTCGGTGCAGGCGTCCGTCGAGCAGGTGCACGCGGCCATCGGCCTGGCGACCCAGGCGGCGGCTCATCAGGCCCAGGGCGCGCAAGCGGTGCGTGGGCGGGTGGAAACCATCCATGCCCAGGCTGAGAAAGCGGCCCAGGCCGTGGTCGAGACCACCGCCAGCGGCAAGGTGCTGGACAACCTGGCGGCGCAACTGAAGGCAAGTCTGGGGCAGTTCAGGGCCTGATCAGGCGGCTGGGCTGACCCCATCGCGAGCAAGCTCGTGATGAGGCCTGTAGGAGCTGGTGGAGACTGCGATCTTTTGGTCTTTCACTCGCGATTCAATTGTCTGGGGAAAGATCGCAGCCTCGTTGCACTCGGCAGCTCCTACGGTTCGTGGTTGGCGGGAGAGAAGGGCTGGGGGGCGGAAACGCAAAAACCCGCTTTCGCGGGTTTCTGTGAGGTTCAAGGCCTTGACCTTGAAGCTTGAATTGGTGCCCAGAAGAAGACTCGAACTTCCACGACCTTGCGGTCACCAGCACCTGAAGCTGGCGTGTCTACCAATTTCACCATCTGGGCAG